>CAMNVD010000011.1 GCA_946562005.1 uncultured Clostridia bacterium
TATTTAGGGGTTACAATTTACTATAGCAAATCTTTCTTTCTTTGTCAAGAAATCTTTCGGGAAAAGTGAGAAGAAGGCGCATTATTGAGATAGCAGTGCAGATGTGATAGAATGATATAAATAATAAGCTGGGGAGGCAGATGTAATGAAATATGTGGTAATTCTCTGTGATGGCATGGCAGATTGGCAAATCCCGGAACTGGAAAACCAGACGCCCTTAGCTGTGAGCCATACGCCTCATATGGATGGACTTGCTCGTCGTGGCAAAATGGGCATGGTGAAAACCGTACCAGAGGGGATGAATCCAGGTAGTGATGTGGCAAATCTTTCCGTGTTGGGCTATGACCCATTTGTGTATTATAGTGGGCGTTCTCCCTTAGAGGCTGTGAGCATAGGGGTAACCATGTCTTCTGATGATGTCTCTTTTCGCTGCAACTTGGTAACGTTAGACCCAACAGAAGGAGAAATCCCTTATGAAGCAAGGACCATCCTAGACCATAGCTCTGATGAAATCACCACAGAAGAAGCTGCCCAGCTTCTTGCGGCAGTAAAGCCTATCTTAAAAGAGGCAGGGGATGGGCTACACTTGGGCGTGAGCTATCGCCATTGCTACTTAAAGGAAGGGGGCCAACTTGGTACAGACTGTACGCCGCCTCATGATATCTTAGGCAAAACCATTGGCAGCTACCTGCCAAAAGGCACCTATGGCGCCCAGATAACTCAAATGATGAAAGATTCCTATGATATCCTAAAAGACCATCCGGTGAACCAAGCAAGGATGGCTCGGGGGCTAAAGCCGGCCAACTCTTGCTGGTTTTGGGGGGAAGGCAGAAAGCCAAACCTTGCTCCCTTCCATGAGCTGTATGGTTTAGCGGGGGCTGTTGTTTGCGCAGTAGATTTGATTCGCGGTATTGCTCTTTGCGCTGGCATGGAGCATATTGCAGTAGAAGGGGCTACTGGTGCAATCCATACGAATTTTTATGGCAAGGGACAGGCAGCTCTTCAGGCCCTTGCAAATGGAAAAGACTTTGTTTTTGTTCATATAGAGTCTCCTGATGAGTGTGGGCACAAGGGGGACGCTCAGGCAAAGATAGATTCCATTGCTACCATTGATGAAAAAGTCATTGGTCCTGTTCTTGCTGGTCTGGAAGAGATGGGGGAAGCATTCTCTATTTTAGTATTGCCAGACCATCCGACGCCGGTAGCTATCCGCACCCATACAGCGGAATCTGTTCCTTTTGTCTATTATCGTTCCTCTATGAAGGAGGGGGTACTGCAAAACCGAGTCTTTACCGAAGAGGCAGCTAAAGCAACTGGTCTTGTGTTGACAGGCGGCCCTGCTTTGTTAGGGGAATTTCTGGAGAAATAAATATTTAACTGCAAAATATTCCATGAATGGGGAGAGAAACGTATGGCAAAAACAAAGTATGTATATGTGTGCAGTGAATGCGGCACTTCTAGCTCGGGCTGGATGGGCAAGTGCCCAGGCTGCGGCAGCTGGAATACGATGGTGGCAGAAAGCACCGGCGACCCTGTACCAGTCAATAAACGTATCGCAATGGTGAGCACTGGTAATAAGCCAACACCGATTCCTACTGTGCCCACGCAAGATGTGGAGCGATTTGTTTTGGATATGCCGGAGTTAGATACGGTGCTAGGTGGTGGACTGGTGCCGGGGTCCCTTGTGCTTTTAGGGGGGGAACCGGGCATTGGGAAATCTACCATTCTTTTGCAGGTGGCTGCTGTCATGGGGAAAAAATACGGCGATGTGCTTTATGTTTCCGGGGAAGAATCTGCTCACCAGGTGCGGATGCGGGCAGAACGGCTGGGGGCATTGATTCCGCAGGTATTACTCCTTAATGAAAATAATATGGATAATGTAATGATGGAGGCAAGGACAGTCCCCCATAAACTACTCATTTTAGACTCTATCCAGTCTGTATTTTTGCCGGACTTACCTTCTGTGCCAGGCAGTATTACCCAGGTGAGGGCCATTACTCATACGCTGATGCAGTATGCAAAAGAAAACAATATCCCTGTCGTCATCGTAGGGCACGTAACTAAGGAAGGGACCCTTGCCGGTCCTCGGTTATTAGAGCATATGGTAGATACAGTGCTTTACTTTGAAGGGGAGCGGTATCAAAGTTTCCGCCTGCTTCGGGCGGTAAAAAACCGCTTTGGTTCTACTAATGAAATCGGTGTTTTTGAAATGCAGGAAGATGGCTTGCAGCATTTTTCTGACCCCTCTAGCGTATTCCTATCCCAGCGACCAGAACAGGCTTGCGGCACGACGGTGACTTGTGTCATGCAAGGTACCCGGCCCATTCTCTTAGAGGTGCAGGCGCTGACGACGCCTACTTTCTTTGGCAATCCCCGCCGCCTAGGGGTGGGCATCGACTATAACCGTTTGGCCATTATATTGGCAGTGTTAGAAAAGAAGCTGGGCCTGGCGCTCTCCGGGCAGGATGTCTATGTGAATATGGCCGGGGGGCTGCGGGTAGATGACCCAGCTGTAGACTTAGCGGTAGCAGCGGCTATCGCCTCTAGCTTCCGAGACCGTCCCATTGATAAGCGTACCATGATTATGGGTGAAATCGGTCTGGTAGGGGAGGCCCGGGCTGTGGCCCAGCCGGAACGGCGCATGAAGGAAGCAGCAAAGTTCGCTTTTGATAAATGTGTTTATTCCCAAAGCAGTAGTGTGGGAAAAAAGCAGTTGCCGCTGGATGCAATTGCTGTCAAAGATGTTTATCAGAGCTTCAAAGCGTTAGAGCTTTTATAAAAAGGAATGATTATAGAGAAGGGACAGGATGGGTGTGTCCGAAGGAGAAGGAAAAAAGAATAAAGGCAAGGGACGTCTTATATGGTGGTTGGTTTTTGTCTTGTGTGGTATGGTTTTTCTTGGTTCGGCTATAGCGTTTATGAGCGGGCTATCTATGAGCTATAAAGAAAAGCAGACTAATGCTTATTTGGCGTCTTTGGTGCAGCAAGGAGAGCGTATTTCGGTGCTGCGGCTTTTAGCCCGGCAAAATCCTGACTTTGCCGGTTGGCTGTCTGTAGCGGAGACAGATTTAAGTTATCCGGTCATGTATACGCCTGCGGAGCCGGAGTATTATCTGCATCGTGGTTTTGATAAGTCAGATGCCGCTAGCGGCTGCTTATTTATTGGCGAGGGGTCTGCGCCAGACAGCAGCCACATCGTTATCTATGGCCATAATATGAAAAACGGCACCATGTTTGGCGCGCTGATGCCCTATGCGAAAAAAGACTATTGGCAGGCGCACCCATTGATTTCCTTTGATAACCTAGCAGGGGAAGGGGTATATGAAATTATAGGCGTCTTCTATAGTCAAGTTTATAGGGAGGCTGATGAAGGGGTGTTTCGCTATTATCGCTATACGGACTTGATGGACGAGGAGCGGTTTCAGCAATACATCCGCCAGGTGAAGGTGGCCTCTCTCTATGATACCGGCGTTATGGCCGAATATGGGGACCAGATACTGACGCTGTCTACCTGTAGCTATCACATGGAGGACGGGCGCTTTGTAGTGGTGGCTCGGCGGAAGGCGGAGTGACAAGGGCTGGATTTTTCTTGCAGGATATGATAAACTTCTAAGTTATAAGATAATGACCTGTAAGGGTGAAAAATAGAAAAAATGCAGGAGGCAAAAAATGATTATTGTTTCCAATGTGAGTTTGAATTTTAACGGGACCAATTTGTTCTCAGATGTAAACTTAAAATTTACTTCCGGTAACTGTTATGGAGTTATTGGTGCTAATGGCGCCGGGAAATCTACTTTCCTAAAGATTCTTTGCGGTGAGCTGGAGACTTCTACTGGGGAAGTGGTTATCCCCGATGATGAGCGGATGTCCGTCCTCAAGCAGGACCACTATGCTTATGAAGAATACACCGTCCTGGATACCATCATCATGGGCAATAAAAAGCTCTATGACATCATGAAAGAAAAAGACGCTATCTATGAAAAGCCAGACTTCTCTGATGAAGACGGTATCCGTGTGGCAGAACTGGAAGGGGAATTTGCAGAGCTGGACGGCTGGGAAGCAGAGTCTAACGCTTCTCGTCTCATCCAAGGGCTTGGTCTCTCTGAATCTCTCCTCTATGAAAAAATGAGCGCTCTTACCGGGAAAGAAAAGGTGAAAATCTTACTGGCCCAGGCATTGTTTGGTAACCCGGAAATTCTGCTCTTGGACGAACCTACCAACCACCTGGACATTGCTTCTATTAACTGGTTAGAGGATTTCCTCTTGGACTATGAAGGGACTGTTATTGTGGTATCCCACGACCGTCACTTCTTAAATACCGTTTGCACCCATATCGTAGACATCGACTACACCAAGATTAAGATGTATGTGGGCAACTATGAATTTTGGTATGAATCCAGCCAGATGATGCAGGCGATGCTCAAGCAACAAAATAAGAAAGCGGAAGAACGGGCCAAAGAACTGCAAACCTTCATTGCCCGCTTCTCTGCTAATAAATCTAAGTCCAAACAGGCTACCAGCCGCAGAAAGCTCCTGGATAAGCTGACTATAGAAGAAATGCCTGCTTCCAGCCGCCGGTATCCTTTCGTTGGCTTCCAAATGGATCGGGAAGTGGGGAAAGATATCCTGACTGTAGAGGGCTTAACCAAAACCATTGACGGGGTAAAGGTGCTGGATAATGTATCCTTCACGGTGAACCGTGGGGATAAAATCGCTTTCGTTGGCGAAAATGAAATCGCCAACACTACCCTCTTCAAAATCCTCATGGAAGAAATGGAACCAGACGCCGGCACCTTCAAATGGGGCGTCAGCACCAGTCGTTCTTATTTCCCCAATGACAACTCCGCCTACTTCGACGGTTGTGATTTGAATATCTTAGACTGGATGCGGCAATACTCCAAAGACCAGACGGAAACCTATCTCCGGGGCTTCATGGGACGGATGCTCTTCTCTGGGGAGGATATCTTTAAGCCGGTTAATGTGCTCTCCGGGGGCGAAAAGGTGCGGTGTATGCTCTCTCGCATGATGATGTTCGGCTCTAATGTGCTCATCCTCGACCAGCCTACCAACCACCTGGACTTGGAATCTATCACGGCGGTAAACAAGGGGCTCATGGATTTTAAGAGCAACATTCTCTTTACCTCTCACGACCATGAATTTATCGAAACGGTGGCCAACCGTATCATCGAGCTGAACCCCGACGGTATCATCGACCGTATCGGCACTTACGAAGAATACCTGGAATTTAAGGCGAATCAGGGATAGTCGAGTCGGAGTCGGAAGACATCAGCTCTTCTGTGCTGACTCGGAAAATCTTGCAGAAAACAACCAACTCTTTGTCTGTAACACGCCGTTTGCCGGTCTCAATGCGGCAGATGACATTTCTGTCTATATCGTAGCCCATTAACTGTAACTTTGCGGCGAGGTCCCGTTGGGAGAGGTTGTGTGCAGTACGCAGGGCAAGGAGTTTCTTACCAACGATATTTTTGGGTTTCGGGTTTTGTGGGTTGTTCATTTGGTTTTACTCCTATTCCTTAAATAAATTTTTATTTGCAATATGGATTATAAGCTAAACAGCTTATAAAGTCAACAGTATTATAAATATTTTTGCCTATAAAGAGCGCAAAATAGCTTATTTTATGGTGGTTTATGAGGAGGCATGGTTTTATGGGGATTAGAAAAGATTTTTCAGTTGCTTTAGCTAAGAAGGAGTTAAAACAGGCAGAGGCAGCTAGAATTTTGGGTGTTTCTCCTCAAGTTTTAAATCGTAAGCTGGTAAATGGCTCTATGAAGTATGACGAGGCTCTAGCTTATGCAGAAAAACTAGGATTTGAAATTATATGGGTTGAAAAATAAGTAGAAACTATTGTAAGGGAAACTCCATATTTTTTGGAGGAATAAGATGACGAAATGTTATTGTGCTCTTTTTGTTGCAGAGAGAATTAAATTGCAATTAAAAGAACAAAAAATTGCTGCCAGCAAAATGCTTGAGGATTGCGGTATGAATAAAAATGCGCTGGGTACTATGCAATCCAGGGGATATTTTCCGCAATTAGAGTCCATTGCAAAGATTGCGGATTACCTGGATTGTTCTGTTGATTATTTGCTGGGCAGAACAGATAATCCAAAATTGTATCATTGAGTTTAAGATCCTTCGTCACTGCGTTTCTCAGGATGACTTGAAGGCAAGAAGGCAAGGGGAGCGTTGTCAATCGTTATGATTCGACAAAATGAGAAATTGAAAACAAAGCTATCTTTATGGTAAAATAAAGTACTTTGCGAAGTCGGTATCATAAAGGAGTTTGTTATGTCTTTTTGGATGTTGTGTCTTTTGGGCGTAGGCCTAGCTATGGACGCTTTTGCCGTGTCTATCACCAATGGGATGTGTTATCAGAATGCAGGGAAGAGGACTGCTCTGCTTTCGGCGTTATTTTTTGGCTTCTTCCAGGGCTTCATGCCGTTCGTTGGCTTTTTAGCCGGCCTTGCCTTCCGTAAGCCCATTGCTTTTTTAGACCATTGGATAGCGCTGGTGCTTCTTTCTTTCATTGGCGGGCAGATGATATGGGGCGCTTTAAAAGAAAGCTGTGAGGAGATGACGGCTTCTGCTGGCAAGGAGCTTACGGTGCGGGCTATCTTTTTCCAGGCTATTGCTACCAGCATAGACGCACTGACGGTAGGTATCGGCTTTGCCGTCATGGAAATCAATATTTGGCAGGCGGTCTCTGTCATTGCCCTCATTACCTTTTGCTGCTCTCTCATAGGAGCGGCGCTGGGGAAATCTTTCGGTGTGCTCTTAAAAGACAAAGCGGAAATCTTCGGCGGGGTTATCCTCATTGCCATCGGGGTGAAAATCTTTTTAGAGCATATCCTTGGCTAGCATAAAAATTTTACTTGCGTCGCTAAGAAAATCTTTGTATAATGATGTATGAAAATTGCAGAGACAGTTCGAAACCATCCTGTCTATAAACAAAACTAGGGAACGTGCAGTCTAGCTAGGTGCAGCCTATTTACTAGACTCTTTTCAGGATGGGTGATTTCTACCCATCCTGTTTTTTGTATCTCCTAGAAAAGGTTTAATTTTTTTCGAAAGAAGGATATACATCATGACAACACAATCTACCCAATCTAACGCTATTCGCAAACTTACCTTTTCTGCTATGGTTATTGCCCTCTATGTGGTGACCATGGGGCTGACTCAGTCTTTTTCCTTTGGCGCTTATCAGATTCGCATTGCTACCAGCATCTATGCGCTAGCTTATCTCTTTCCTTTTTTAATCGTGCCGTTAGGCGTTGCAAATCTCTTATCCAATCTGTTTTTTGGCGGGCTTGGCATCTTTGATATGGTAGGCGGGGGGCTAGTTGGCATTGCCACGGCTTCTGTGGTATACTTACTAAAGAAATACCATTGCGGCCCTATTTGGATTATCCTGCCTATTACCTTCATTCCAGGGTTGGGGGTAGCTACTTGGCTGAGTTATCTTTTAAATATTCCTTATGGCGCTATGGCTACTAGCTTGTGTATCGGGCAGGTAGTTCCTGGCATTGTAGGCGCAGCCCTTGTTATGGTATTAGAAAAAAGAATCAATCATGAGGTGGCCTATGAGCGGTAGAA
Organism: uncultured Clostridia bacterium; assembly: GCA_946562005.1. Classification (GTDB taxonomy): domain Bacteria; phylum Bacillota; class Dehalobacteriia; order UBA4068; family JAAVYR01; genus JAAVYR01. The sequence goes on from CAMNVD010000011.1 coordinate 7,613, forward strand.
CTAGAGAAGAATTAGCCGGCATCACCAAGCTGGGCAGTGCAGGGACAACCTATGCGTCTGACTATGCGCCGGAAGTATTAGAGTATTTTATCAACAAACATCAGGATAGAGATTATTTTGTCAAGTTTAACTGTCCGGAGTTTACCAGTCTTTGTCCCATGACAGGGCAGCCGGACTTTGCTACCATCTATATCTCTTATGTGCCGGATGAAAAGATGGTGGAAAGTAAATCCCTGAAGCTGTATCTTTTCAGCTTCCGTAATCATGGGGATTTTCATGAGGACTGTGTCAATATTATCATGAACGACCTGATTAACCTGATGGAGCCCAAATATATCGAGGTGTGGGGGAAGTTTACCCCTCGCGGCGGCATCTCCATCGACCCTTATTGCAACTATGGGAAACCAGGGACCAAATGGGAAGAGGTGGCCTGGAACCGCCTGACAAACCATGACCTCTACCCAGAAAAGATAGATAACAGATAAATAAAAAGACTATCTCACAAATTGAGATAGTCTTTTTATTGTATTAACTGCCTTTTTAGAGGCAAGAGAAAGTGACTGATTTATTCTCGGGGAGCGGGGATGTAGCCGGCGTCCTTCAGCGCTTGGATACCGTCATCGCTTAATATCCAATCTCTGAGTTGTCTTGCCGGGCTATCGGCTGGTTCGTCAGCACGGATGGCCACAAAGAAGTCGTTCACATAGGGGTAGCTGCCGTCGGCAATGGTTTCTTCATTGGGCGCAACGCCGTCTACAGAGATGAATTGCAACCCTGGTTGGGTATACATATAGCTGGCGTAATAATATACGGAGTAGCCTAAGGCATTAGCGGTATTGTTATAGTTTGCCAGCTCGTCAATGAGCTCGCCCATAGCGGTAGGGCGTAATTCGGTAGGAGCGTCCATTGGCGTTACGTCTTTCATGAGGAGCTTCTTGAAGAGAGATTGGCTGCCGCTGGATTCTACCCTTTGGTAAGGAATCAGCTCTACATCATCACCGCCTACTTCTTTCCAGTTGGTGATTTTCCCGGTGTAGATGTCTAATAATTGTTGTGTGGTCAGGTTATTGACCGGGTTATCCTTGTTGTTGATGAAAACCAGGGCGTCTCTGCCGATTGGCGTGATTTCCAGCTCTGTGCCGATGGCTTCTAGTTCTTTCTTGGTTACGTCTGCTGCCTCATAGACCAGCAAAATATCTGCTTCTCCATTTGCCAGGCGCACCCAGGCAGTAGGGGTGGTGGTGCAGCTGGTAACTTCTTCTGCTTGTGCTCGGGTGATATCGCAGGTGCGGGCCATCACTTCCGCCATCAAGGGAAGATTGGCCGTGGAACCGTCCATGATGGGATATGTCTCTGTGGTGAAAAGGGCGGTTTTATCCGGTTTCTTTTGGTCGTCGTCCTTCGTACCGCAGCCGGTGAAGGCGCAGGCTACTGTGAGACAGGCAAGTCCCAATGCTAGTAGTTTCTTGGTTTTATTGTACATAGTGATTCCTTCTTTCTTTATGATTTAATATTCATTGCCGAAGCTATCGAAGATACTTTCTTTATATATCCAGTTGCCTTCCATATCCATCATACCTTGGGAGAAGCCTTTTCGTGCCAATACACGGTAGCCATCGCAGAAAAGGGGTAGGATATCGTCGTTTTCTAATGTAATGTTTTCCCAGCAATTTTCGATGAGGATATGACCATCTTCGTCTAAAATATCAGCTTGGATTGCGCCTTGTGGCGTTTCATAGTAGGCGGCAAGGTAGGGCAATGGTCCTTGATGCCATAAGGTACGGATTTGATAATAGGTTTTTTTCAGGGGGATTTCTTTGCTGTCCCTGGTATAGAGTTTAACGGGGCGATTTTCCATTCGGTTGTGTTTGATGGCGATAACATTTTCGCTTACATCTTCTACCCAGCTTTGCGCAGGTAAGTCTAGGATGACCTCTCCTTGGGTGTTGACGATAATTGCTTCACTATTTGCTGCTTCGATGTAAAAGCCGAGGGTGGTGTCCTCTTGTTCATAGTTGCGGATTAGGCGGATTGTTTGGATATTTGGTGCAGTCCAAGTCTTGCTTTCGTCCTTCAGATTGACTAACTGAAAAGTGCGTTGACCAGATTTATCATAACGGACATAAAGCGCCATATCGCCGTCGTAATAATAAATGTCCCTGTTCTTTTCTGGCGGTACTACCGTTTCTCCGGTAGCAAGATTCATTACTACGCTCTGACGATTCGCATTTCTTGCCAGGACAAAATCTCCGTTGACTTGTTCAAAATAAGCGTATTCAGCAGGTAAGAGCAGATTGAAATCTGCATCAAAGAGTGCCATGCGGTGGTTTTCCCCAATCATCACCGGATACCGTTTGCCGTCCTGTTCTCTGCTGTAGTGGAAGGTATAGTCGGGGATTTCTCTCACCAGCTGCATATTTTGGTCATAAACGCAGGCGCAGGGTTCATCTTCCCAGTTAAAGACGAACAGATTGCCGCAAAAGCTGACCGAGTCGGCATCGATAGTTGTTTCTTCACCTGTTTCGCGGTTGACGATGGTGATAAGGTTTTCTCCCTCCTTGATTAAAATCAAAAAATCTCCCATGGTTTTGCAATAGGTGTTTTCCAGATTTTCATAGAGGAGATTGCCGCGGACGTCATAAATATCATAGAGAAAACGGTTATTTTCATAATAGTGATAGACCTTATCCGGGCCGTCTACATCTAGGGTATACTGAATCTTTTCTCCGGCAATAGGCTTGGTCATGGAGATGTAGCGGGGTTCGTTTGTATAGTGGTTGCAGATGAGCTGTAACTTGTTAGGCTGGGGTGCAATGATAAATTCTCCTGCCGCATTTAAGACGCCCCACCGCCCGTTGACAGCATACAGATACAAACGATTCTCCGGGGGGTTGGCTATGGTTGTTTCTGCCCTGGCATTTGGTTTCCCACAGCTGCAAAGTATCATGCTCAGGCCTAATAAGCAGCACAGGTAAAGCAATAGATTCTTTTTTAGCGTATTCATAAAGAGCACCTTTCTTGATTCTTCATGGCAGCTAGTCGTTGCCTAAGCTGCCAAAGACACTTTCTTCGTAGAGCCAGTTACCTTTCATATCCATGAGACCTTGGGAGAAGCCCCGGCGGGCCAGGATGCGATAGCCGTCGCAATAGTCGGACTCAAAATCATTGACGGTATAGATTTGCAGGTTTTCCACTAAGAGGTTACCGCTTTCATCTAAGATATCTGTTTTCCATGCGCCTTGCCGGTCCTCGTAGCGTGCTTCCAGATAAGGCAGTGGTTCATAGTGATACATGGATGAAATTGTGTCGTAATCTTTGGGCAAATCTACTTTTGTGCCGTCTGGTTTGTAGATTTCTGTGGGGCGTCTGCCGTCTATGTTGCCGTAATAGTCAATAATGAAATATTTACCATTATAGGAAGCCCAGCATTCATCGTCTAATTCTAAGCAGACTTTGCCCGCTTTATCTAAAATGGTGGTAGTGCCGTCTTCGTTCTTCACTAGGAAACCGCCTGCCTGGTGTCCCCAGGTGCTGTCATTAATAACGCTGAGATAGGGGTAGGTATCGGTGCGGTTGTCTTCGGTTAAGTGAATCATATCATAGGTACGTTTGCCGTATTTGTCATTGGTTGACACTAAGGCAAGGTTACCGTCGTAGTAATAAAGGTTTTCTGATGGGTCTAGCGTCATGACGGTTTCCCCTGTGGTGATATCAATGACAACGCTGCATTGGCTTTGGTCCTCTGCTCGGACGAAATTGCCGTTAATGTCGTTAATCCAATTATATTGGCAGGGGACAATCAGATTGAAATTTTCATCTAATAGCCCTCTTTGCCGCTCTTCATTTTGGACGATAAAATAGGTTTTGCCATTTGCCTTGGTTGTGTAGTTAAAGAAGTAGTCAGGCAGTTCTTTGACTAGCCCCATGTCGGTATCATAAAACCGAATGCCGGGCTCCTCATAGTCGCTCATAACGAAGAGTTCGTTATAGGTGCTGATATTGGTATCTTCGAGATTGAGAGATTCACCTGTTTTCATATTAACCAGCTGTTCTTTTTCATCCCGATACATACGGAGATAGTCGCCGTATACATCAGAGAAATAGCCCTCGTCGAAGTCGTAAATGAGATTGCCCTTGCTGTCGTAAAGAGCGTTTAGGTATTGGTTGTCTTCCCAGTAAACATCGTATTCTTCATCCTTTTTCCCGGGGATGATTTTAGATGCTTGTATGTAGCAGGGTGCGTGGGTGACAGAATCCCGCAAAATAATTAATTGGTTTTCTTGTGGTGCGATGATAAATTCGCCTTTGGCATTTAAGACGCCCCATTGATTGTTGCGGGAGATGACATAGAGATTATCCTTTACATCATAGTCTGCCGTAGGGATTTTATCCTGGGCGTTGCAGCTGCATAGGAGCATTGCCGCAGCAAAAAGACTTAAGGAAAAGAGTAGGTAACGAAAGGTTCTTTTCATGGAAATCTCCTCCTTTTGAATGGGTTCGAATGGCTGTCTTTTGTTTTTTAGACTGTTTCTTTTTTTTCTTTGTTCCCTGATTTTATTATAGTCCTTTTTCTGGAAAAGAGTAGCAAATAATTGATTTTTCTCCTCTTTATTCGTTATAATAAAGAAAGAAATAAAATGGTTTATGTTTTTATTGATAGATAAAATAATGGAAGGAGTCATTCTTATGGCTGATAAACCATATTTTGATTTTTTTATCAGGGAAATTAAACGTCATATCCAGCCGGCGACCGGTTGCACGGAGCCGGTAGCCATTGCGCTTAACTGTGCCACTGCCCGCCGTGAGGCAAAAGGTAATATCAAAAAAGTAACCATGGAAACAGATATCGGTCTTTATAAAAATGCCTTAGGCGTAGGCATTCCCGGTACCTCTGAGCGCGGACTGAAGATGTGTGCAGCGTTAGGCATCATTGGCGGCAACGCAGACTATGGTCTGAATGTCTTCCAGGATGTAAAGCCCGAACATGAGCCGCTGGCTAAGGAACTGTTGCCGCTCATCGATGTAGGGGTAAAGGGAAATACGGATGTTCTCTATATCGAAACCATTATGGAGACAGAGGAAGACTGTGTGCGGGTGATTACCTATGGTTCTCATGATAACATCGTGGTGGTAGACCGCCCACCCTTTGTGCCTTTCACCGTAGACGCCTGTGCTGATATGGCGGAAATCCAGAAATATACTTTGGAACAGATGCAAGAATTTGCAGATTACGTGCCTTTAGAAAAAATTGAATTTCTGGAAGAAGGCATTGCCATGAACCGAGAAGTGGCAAAATGTGGCTCTCAGTTGCGCTTTGGTAAATCCTTACAGGATATGCGGGACCATGCCCTTATGGAGGATTCCTTGCTGTCTTTTGTGCCCCTGATTACAGGCTCAGCTTCCTTTGCCCGGATGTCTGGGGTGGATATGCCCGTGATGACGGCCACAGGTAGCGGCAATCAGGGTATTACCTTATTCCTCACCGTAGATGCGGCGGCGGAAAAAATAGGCTGTTGCAGGGAGAAAAAACTGCGGGCACTGGCTCTGGCTAACGTAATTAATGTTTATGCCAAATCCTTTATTGGTACCCTTTCTCCTATTTGCTCCTGTGGGATTGCTTCCGGTTTAGGGGCATCAGTAGGCATCGTCTATCTCTTAGGTGGCGGACCCTCTCAGATGATGGGGGCTATGCGCAATGTGCTGGGCAGCATCACTGGGATGATATGCGACGGCGCCAAAGAAGGCTGTGCCAACAAAGTCTCCCTTGCTTCTACCTCGGCGGTGCTCTCGGCGCTTCTTGCTATGCATGGCAGTGAGATTTCCTCTAGCGATGGCATCCTTTCCTATGATATGAAGGAATTATTTGAAAACATGGAGTATCTCTCCAATCAGGGTATGAAAGACACCAATGCGGCCATTGTAGACATCATGATGAGAAAGTAGCCACTAAGTACATAAAAATAAAAACTACCTCTTATGCCAGGTTATAAGCGAAGAGGTAGTTTTTTTGTCTTTATATGAAAGAGAGGGATTATTTATTTTTTTCTTTTTGTTTCTGGTCATATTCTTTGGTCATTTTGATGACGATAGGGGAGAGGGCCAGCATGGCGATTAAGTTTGGTATAGCCATGAGACCGTTAAAGGCGTCTGATAGATTCCACACCAAGTCGATTTTTGTGGTAGCGCCTAGTAAACAGAACCCAACAAATATCCATTTGTAAATGGCTACTGCCTTGAGGCCGGCCAGGTACTCTAAACACTTAGAGCCATAATAGTACCAGCCTAAAATCGTGGAATAAGCGAAGAAAATCAGAGCGATGGAGATAATGGTGCCGCCCCAGCCAGGAAGAGCGGAGTTCATAGCGGCATTGGTGATTTCTGCACCTTCTAAGAACTTAACGCCGTCAGCTTCTAAGGTTTCTGCCATGGTAATAGGGTAAGCCATGCCGTCATTTGCTTGCAGCGTCATTAGCCCGTCGTCGCCCATATTGACCACCGGAGAGGTGAGAATGATAAGGGCTGTCATAGAACAAATAATGATGGAGTCAATAAAGGAGCCTAGGGAGCCGATAAGGCCTTGTTTTACAGGGTCATTGGTAGAAGCTGCGCCATGGGCGATAGCGGCGCTCCCCATGCCTGCTTCATTAGAAAACACACCACGGGCTACGCCGAAACGGATAACGCTGCCCAGTAACCCCCCGCCGATGGCTTGTCCTGTAAAGGCATTGCCGAAAATCCAAGAGAAGGCTTCTGGTAACTTATGGAAGTTTATCACGATGGCCATCACAGCTACGATGATGTAAGCAACAGACATAAAAGGTACGATTTTATCAGAAACACGGCCGATGGATTTCACGCCGCCGATAATCACCAGAGCGGTAGCAATGGCGATGACAATCCCCGTAATCCAGGTAGGCACGCCGAAAGTGTCTTGTACGGCGCCGGCAACGGAATTTGACTGGCTTAAATTGCCAATGCCAAAAGAGGCCATGAAGCCGAAGAAGGCGAAGAGGATAGCAAGCCACGCCCAGCCTTTTCCCATGCCGTTTTTAATGTAATACATAGGGCCGCCGCTATATTCGCCTTTGGCGTTGACTTCCCGGAATTTCACAGCTAGGAGCGCTTCTGTGTATTTGCTAGCACCGCCGACCAGGGCTGTCACCCACATCCAGAAGACTGCACCTGGCCCGCCGGAGGCGATGGCAGTGGATACGCCCACAATATTCCCGGTACCAATGGTGGCAGAAAGGGAAGTCATGAGAGCGGAGAAGGGAGAAATATCCCCTTCTTCTTTGGTATCTCTATGGGTAAATAATAATTTAAAAGAGGTGCCTAGTTTACGGAATTGGACGAATTTCGTAATAACAGACAAATATAGGCCTGTGCCCACTAAGAATACAATAGTAAAGGGACCCCAGGCAAAATCGCCCATCCAACCTACGATACTGTTGATTACATTCATAATACCTTCCATAATGTGCGCTCCTTTTTTGTCTATATTTTCTAGGTTCCTTTGCCCAGAACAAGGTATGCAAAACCAGGGTAGAAAATGGATAGAAAATGGGTAGAAAATAATGAAAAATAATATTGCCTAAAAGTATACCATAGAAGAGACAAAAAGAAAATAGCGAAAGGCTGCTCGCCTTTAAAAATACAGAATTTTGTATTTTGTATAATCTCTCTCGAAAAATAGAATTATTTGTATACTTATTGACAGATAGCTGGTTTTTCAGTATGATAGAAAAAATACCTTATTTTTATCTTATTTAAATTAGCAAGGGTGTTTTGCGGCCATGTATGATAAAATAAGCGTAGAAAAGCCATGGGATGTATTTAAAAAACGTGGCAAAGTTAGTTTTTATAACCATGATTAAGGAGGGGTAAAGGATGATTGAATTTAACGGAAAAACCAATGTGCTGGAACAATCACAGTATAAATACAGCTTGCAGGATGTAGCAGAGCCTAATTTATTCCGGGATATATTCCCCTATGATGATGTGCCAAAATGCACCTTTAACCATAGAAAGGTGCCTATGTCTGTGCCTGATAATATTTGGCTGACAGACACTACCTTTCGTGACGGGCAGCAATCTCGGGCGCCTTATACGGTAGAGCAAATTGTTCATTTGTTTAAATTATTGCATAAGTTAAGCGGTCCTAACGGCGTTATCCGCCAATGTGAATTTTTCTTATACAGCGAACGGGATAGAGAAGCCGTAAGAAAATGTCAGGAGCTGGGGTATAAATTCCCGGAAATTACTGGTTGGATTCGTGCAACGAAAAATGACTTTAAACTGGCTAAAGATATGGGCTTACAAGAATGTGGTATTTTGGTAAGCTGCTCTGACTATCACATCTTTAAGAAGCTGAAGAAAACCAGAAGAGAAGCCATGGAAGGTTATCTGGAAGTGGTACGGCAAGCTATCGAAATCGGCATGAAACCGCGCTGTCACTTTGAAGATATTACCAGAGCGGATTTCTATGGTTTCGTTGTGCCTTTTGCTATCGAGCTAAGAAATCTCATGGAAGAAAGCCGTGTGCCTATTAAAATCCGGGCCTGTGACACCATGGGTTATGGGGTGCCTTATCCGGGGGCGGCGTTACCACGGAGCGTTCCGGGGATTATCTATGGCTTTAAGCACCATGCAGGGTTCCCTAGTGAGCTCTTAGAATGGCATGGCCATAACGACTTCTATAAAGCTGTTACCAACTCTACCTTTGCTTGGCTCTATGGGGCGTCTAGTGTCAACTGTTCTCTCCTGGGCATCGGCGAACGGACGGGGAATACGCCGCTGGAAGGGATGCTCATGGAATATGCCCAATTACGGGGTACCCACAACGGCATGGATATGACGGTCATCACGGAAATCGCTGACTACTATCAAAAGGAAATCGGCTATGACATTCCGCCGCAAACGCCATTTGTCGGGAAAAACTTCAATGTAACCCAGGCAGGGATTCATGCTGACGGTCTCTTAAAGGATGAAGAAATCTACAATATTTTTGATACAGCGAAGCTCTTAAACCGTCCTGTTGGCGTTGCCATCAACCAAACTTCCGGCCTTGCGGGCATTGCTCACTGGGTAAATGACTATCTGGGCATTAATCAGTCTGATAACGCATTGCAAAAAAGCGACCCACGCCTTGCTGTGCTTAAAGATTGGATTGACACCCAATATGACGCCGGCAGGGTGACGGCCTTCGGTGATGAAGAATTGGCAGAACTAATCCATGATTTGACGCCGGAATTATTAGAACTGAAACAAGATAAATAATCACAGAGAAGAAAAAGAAAAAAGGTGATTTTGGGTGAATATTGCAAGAAAAATTATTGAGTCTCATTTGGTTTCTGGGAAAATGATTGCTGGTAGTGAAATCTCTATCCGTATCGACCAGACTCTGACCCAAGACTCTACCGGGACCATGGCTTATTTGCAATTTGAAGCCATGGGGATTCCCCAGGTAAAAACAAAAAAATCCGTGGCCTACATCGACCACAATATGCTCCAAGCCGGTTTTGAAAATGCCGACGACCATAAATACATCCAGACCGTTACTTCTAAACACGGCATTTATTTTTCCCGTCCGGGGAACGGTATCTGCCACCAAGTACAGCTGGAACGGTTTGGTGCGCCGGGGATGACTTTACTTGGCTCTGACAGCCACACGCCTACTGGCGGCGGTATTGGGATGCTTGCTATCGGCGCCGGCGGCTTAGACGTCGCTGTGGCTATGGGCGGCGGTCCATATTACCTCATCATGCCAAAAATCTGCAAGGTAAACTTAGTGGGAAAACTGGGTCCTTGGGTTACCGCAAAAGATATTATTTTAGCGGTGCTCCGTAAGATGACGGTAAAAGGCGGCGTAGGGAAAATCATGGAATATGGCGGGCCGGGCGTGGCAAGCCTCTCTGTGCCGCAACGAGCTACTATCACCAATATGGGAGCAGAACTGGGCGCTACTACTTCTATCTTCCCTAGTGATGAAGTAACCAAAGCGTTCCTCAAGGCTCAAGGCAGAGAAGAACAATGGGTAGAGCTAAAAGCTGACGCTGACGCAGAATATGATGAAGAAATCACCATTGATTTATCCGAGCTGGAACCATTAGTAGCCCAGCCCCACAGCCCTGATAATGTGACGGAAATCAGCAAGATTGCAGGGCTGAAAGTAGACCAAGTGGCTATCGGCAGCTGCACTAACGCTTCCTATGCGGATATGATGACGGTAGCGGCTATCCTGAAAGGGAAAACGGTTGCCCCCGGTGTGAGCTTGGTTATCGCTCCTGGTTCTAAACAGGTGTTAAATATGATTGCCAAAAATGGTGCTCTCGCTGATATGGTCAATGCTGGGGCAAGAGTATTAGAATCTGCTTGCGGTCCTTGCATCGGTATGGGGCAAGCGCCTGCTACCGACGCCATCTCTCTGCGGACCTTTAACCGGAACTTTGAAGGCAGAAGCGGCACTTGGTCTGCAAAAGTATATCTGCTCAGCCCAGAAGCGGCGGCTGTCAGCGCTATCAAGGGGGTACTTACAGACCCCAGAGAATACGGAGAAGTGCCTGCTGTTACCATGCCGGAAGCATTTGAAATCAATGATAACATGGTCATCGCTCCTGCTCCTGTCGAAGACTATGACAAAGTGGAAGTGGTGCGGGGGCCAAATATCAAACCATTCCCTGTCAATACAGAACTGCCTCAAGAATTAACAGGCAAAGCGTTGATTAAAGTGGTAGATAATATCACTACCGACCACATCATGCCTTCTAATGCAAAGCTGTTGCCTTATCGTTCTAACGTGCCATATTTGGCAGAATATTGCCTGACGCCTTGTGACGCTGGATTTCCTGCCCGGGCAAAAGAAGCCGGCGGCGGTTTCATCATCGCTGGGGCAAACTATGGCCAAGGCTCCAGCCGGGAACACGCAGCCCTTGCTCCTTTGCAATTAGGTATCAAAGGGGTGCTGGCAAAATCTTTTGCTCGCATCCATATGGCTAATTTAATGAATAACGGTATCCTGCCTTTGGCCTTTGCAAATGAAGCTGATTATGATATGATAGACCAAGAGGATGTATTGGTATTAAAAGATATTCGGGAACAGCTAGAACAAGCGGTTAGCGGGAAGAATATCATGGTTACCAATGAAACCAAAGGCAAAGAAATCCCTATGACTTTGTCGCTATCCGAACGGCAAAAGGATATTCTGCTAGCTGGGGGGCTCCTCAACTACACCAAAAAACAAAACCAATAAAAATCACTACATAAAGAAAAAAATTTAGGAGGCGGCAATATGCATAAGATTACTTTGATTCCTGGCGACGGCATCGGCCCGGAAGTAACAGAAGCAGCGGTAAAGGTATTAGATGCAGCAGGCGCTAATATCGACTGGGATGTGCAATATGCAGGGGACTGTATGTATCAAAAATGCGGTAATCCCTTACCGGAAGAAACTTTGGCTTCTATCGAAAAAAACGGCGTTGCCTTTAAGGGACCTCTTACCACACCGGTAGGCACAGGCTTTCGCAGTGTAAACGTAGCTATGCGCAAACACTTCGACCTCTATGTGAACCTTCGTCCGGCCAAAACTTATCCCGGCGTATATTCCCGTTATGACAACATCGACTTGGTGGTGGTACGGGAAAACACCGAAGACTTGTATGCAGGCATCGAACACATGGTAGGACCAGACGCAGCGGAAAGCATTAAAATCTTCACCCGCAAAGGCTGTGAACGCATCATCCGCTGGGCATTTGAATATGCCATCAAAGAAGGACGGAAAAAAGTAACTGCCGTACATAAAGCTAACATTATGAAATGCACTGACGGTATGTATTTAGACATTTTCCGTCAGATTGCACCGGAATATCCGCAAATCGAGGCGGAAGACGTCATTGCCGACGCCATGTCCATGCGTCTCGTTTATGCACCGGAAGAATATGATGTATTGGTAATGCCTAACTTATACGGGGATATTCTCTCCGACTTATGCGCAGGTCTCGTTGGTGGCCTTGGCATTGCGCCGGGGGCAAATATTGGCGAAAAAATCGCCCTCTTTGAACCTATCCACGGCACGGCACCTACCATCGTAGGGCAAGGCATCGCTAACCCTACTGCTACCATTCTCTCCTCCTGCTTAATGCTGAAACATATCGGCGAACAGGCAAAAGGGGATATGATTGAGCAAGCAGTAGCAAAAGTTATCAAAGACGGCAAAACCGTTACTGTTGACTTAGGCGGCACTGCTTCTACTATGGAATTTGCCAATGCGGTTATTGCGGAAATCAAATAAAACATCTTTACTAGAGAACAAAGAATTTACTGACTGCCTCTTACAGAAAATAAAACTGTAAGAGGCAGTTTTTTTGTTATATGGTGATAGTGGTAAGTTTCTATTGTATTTTGAGGTAAAGATGGATAGAATAAAAGCAAGAGACCATGCGCATGATGAATGCAGGAGGAAATGAAGATATGGCATTTTTTGATGATTTAGGAAAAAAGATTAGCACCGCAGCCGGGGCTGTGGCAGATAAAACCAAAGAGCTGACGGAAGTGGCAAAGCTCAATAATGAAATCAGCAAGGCAGAAAAGAAAGTACGCAGCTTGTATGAGGAAATCGGGAAAATCATGTTTGAGAAAGAAAAATATAATACAGATGGCCCTGTTTATCAGCAATGCAACGCAATCCTTGCGGAACAGCAAAAGGTATTAGAGCTGACGAAAAAAATAGAAGCCATTAAAAATGACGGCGTTACCGTCAGTGCATCGGCAGCGCCGTCTGTAGAAACAACTGCCAAACCGCAAAATACAGAACGCACTTGTCCTAGCTGTGGCTATAGTGAGGCGGAGGAAGACTTCTGTACCCAATGCGGGGCGGAACTGGTCCAAGAAGGAGAATTTATCGAGATAAAATAAACAGCAAAAGAAAAAGAGCTTGGCTTTTTAGCCAAGCTCTTTTTAGTATATGGTTTTATCTGAGTAAATCTTTTCTATTGACATAATGGGTGTGTAATAAGTGGTGGGATTTTTCACCGAGAGGTTTGCCTAAGAACTCATCATAGATTTGTTTGATAGCTGGGTTTTCATGGGATTTGCGGATAGGCAAATCTTTATCCAGCTCATAAATGGCTTTGTAACGTTCGGCCATTTTTGCCCAAGTCTTGATAGGATTGCCGCCGCCGCCAATGCAGCCGCCGGGGCACGCCATGATTTCGATGAAGTGGTAGTCAGCTATGCCTGCTTTTACGTCGTTCATAATCTTTCTAGCGTTGCCTAGGCCGTGAACGATAGCAATCTTTACTGCAGTACCGTTAATGTCGATGGTGGCTTCTTTGATGCCTTCAAAGCCCCGTACATCATGGAATTCTAACTTTTCTAAAGTTTTACCAGTAAGCACTTCGTAAACAGTACGGAGCGCTGCTTCCATTACGCCGCCGGTAACACCGAAGATTTCCCCGGCGCCGCTCCCTAAACCGAAAGGTAAGTCGAAGTCCGTATCCGGTAAATCTGCAAAGCTGATGCCGGCGGACTTGATGAGGTTTGCCAGCTCCTGTACGGTGAGGACGATATCTACATCCTGATAACCGCTGCTGTCCATTTCCGGACGTTTGCATTCATACTTCTTGGCGGTGCAAGGCATGATGGAAACACTGAAAATATTTGCTGGGTCTTCGCCGGATTTCTCTGCATAATAGGTTTTTAGCACGGCGCCAAACATCTGCTGTGGAGATTTGCAGGTGGAGAGGTGTGGGATTTGTTTTGGGAAGAAGGTTTCGCAGAACTTTACCCAGCCTGGGCTGCAAGAGGTAATCATGGGCAGAGTGCCGCCGTTTTGGATGCGGTCCAATAGCTCATAGCCTTCCTCCATAATGGTAAGGTCGGCGGAGAAGTTGGTATCGAATACCATATCAAAGCCTAGCTTCTTCATAGCGGTAACCATACGGCCAGTGCTGATGGTACCTGGTTTTTCTCCTAATGCTTCTGCTAAGGTGATACGGACTGCCGGGGCTACTTGGCCCACGATTTTCTTACCGGCATGGATAGCGTCGAATAATTTCTCGGTATCGTCATGGATGGTAAGAGCGCCCACAGGGCAGGCCTGTACGCATTGGCCACAGTTAATGCAAGGAGAATCTGCCAACTGTTTTTCATAAGGGGGAACGACTACGGTGTGGAAGCCTCTATTTTCTTTAGAAAGCACGCCCACTGTTTGGATTTCGTTGCAGGCGTATACACAGCGTCCGCATAAGATACATTTATTAGAATCTCTCACAATAGAAGGAGAGGACGTATCCTTGCCGTGTTCCCGAGGACGGATGTCGTAGCGGAGCGAACGAGTCAGGTGCAGCTCCTGGGTAACCTTTTGCAGCTCGCAATTGCCGCTGCGGGAGCAAACCAGGCAGTCTTGCGGATGGTGAGACAGGATAAGCTCTAAAATGTTATGACGGACTTTTCTTGCTGTGGGAGACGCGGTCTTAATGACCATGCCTTCGCTTACCGGGAAGCTACAAGCAGGCTGCAATAAGCGTTGGCCTTCGATTTCTACTAAGCAAATACGGCAGTTGGACTTTACCTTTTGGTCCGGATGGTT
>CAMNVD010000012.1 GCA_946562005.1 uncultured Clostridia bacterium
TTTCCATGGGGATAAAGATGGAAACAGCAAAACCCCGTTAGTAGATAGTTTTAGCCGGGATTTAACGGCAGCTTGCAAAGAAGGAAAAATCGACCCTGTCATTGGCAGAGACAAAGAAATCGAACGGGTGCTGCAAATCCTCAGTCGGCGTACGAAAAACAATCCTGTCCTCATCGGGGAGCCAGGGGTAGGAAAAACTGCTATTGCAGAAGGATTGGCGCAAAAAATCGTTGATGGCAAGGTGCCGGAAAACTTAACGGGAAAACGGGTAGTGGCCCTCGACCTATCAGCAATGGTAGCAGGCTCTAAATATCGAGGGGAATTTGAAGAGCGGTTGCAAAAGGTACTAGAAGAACTAAAAAGTAGTAAGCAAGTTATTCTCTTCATTGATGAACTGCATAATTTAGTAGGAGCCGGGGCAGCGGAAGGCGCTCTAGATGCGGCTAATATCTTAAAACCGGCGCTGGCCCGAGGAGAACTGCAATGTGTGGGGGCTACTACCATTGACGAATATCGTAAGTATATCGAAAAAGACGCTGCCCTGGAACGGCGCTTTCAGACGGTATTGGTAGATGAACCTACTCCGGAAGAAGCTCTGGCTATCTTGCAAGGATTGCGGGACAAATATGAAGCCCATCATCGGGTGAAAATCACAGATGAAGCGCTGGAAGCGGCTGTAAAATTATCCCAGCGGTACATCTCTGACCGGTTCTTGCCGGATAAGGCTATCGACCTCATTGATGAGGCGGCCTCTAAAGTGCGGCTAGATGGTATCACCGCACCGCCGGACTTGAAGGAAAAAGAAAAGGAACTGACGGAAATCCAAAAGGAAAAACAGGCGGCTATCGTAGGGCAGGACTTCGAAAAGGCGGCGCAAATGCGGGATAAAGAAAAGGAAATCTCTCAAGCATTAGCAGCGGCCCGGACTGAATGGGAAAAGCAAGCAGCCGGGAAAAACGGGGAAGTGGGAGAAGAAGAAATCGCCCAAGTACTCTCCCGCTGGACGGGAATCCCGGTAGTACGCTTGCAGCAGCAGGAAATGGAGCGGCTCCTGCAAATGGAAGACCTGCTGCATCAGCGGGTTATTGGGCAGGAAGAAGCAGTTAAAAGCATTGCTAAAGCTGTACGGAGGGGCAAGGCAGGCCTGAAAGACGCCAAACGGCCTATTGGTTCTTTCCTCTTCTTAGGGCCCACCGGGGTAGGGAAAACAGAACTAGCCCGGGCATTGGGCGAAGCACTTTTTGGCTCGGAGGATGCGCTTATCCGCATTGACATGAGTGAATATATGGAAAAACACGCAGTATCCCGCTTAGTGGGAGCGCCTCCTGGATATGTAGGCTATGATGAAGGGGGACAGCTCACGGAAGCGGTACGGCGCAGACCTTACTCCATTGTGCTCTTAGATGAAATAGAAAAGGCTCATCCTGATGTATTTAACATTCTGCTTCAAGTATTAGAGGATGGACGTTTGACAGACGCTCAGGGAAGAGTGGTAGACTTCCGTAACACGGTGATTATCATGACGTCTAATGTAGGCGCAAGGTCCATTGCGGGGGTAAAAGGCAACACCATGGGCTTTATCTCCAGCCAAAAGCAGGAGGAAGGCGTCTCTTATGAAGATATGAAAACCAAGGTAATGGGCGACCTGAAAAATGTATTTCGCCCAGAATTCTTAAACCGCATCGATGAAATTATCGTCTTCCACAGCTTAACTCAACCGGAAATCCGACAAATCGCAAAACTGATGCTCTCCTCTGTGGAAAAGCGTCTTAGCGAACAAAATATTACGCTCCAGGTAGAAGATGGCGTGCTGGATATTCTGGCGGAAAACGGCTATGACAGTGAATTCGGGGCAAGGCCGCTCAGACGCACCATTGTACGGGAAATAGAAGATCTGCTGGCTGAGGAAATCTTAGCTGGAAAATTTGCAGCGGGAGACCATATCCTTGTAACAGAGGAGAATGGAAAAATCATATTTGGCAAAGGGGAACAGGCAAAAGAGACAGCAGATGGCGCAGCAGAAGAACAGGAAGATATAAAAACTGATGAGGAATAAAACCAGATAAGGAAAAGGCATACCTGATAAAATATCAGGTATGCCTTTTTTATTTTTAAAATAAGATTCTTCTTGAATAAGATTCTTCGCTATGCTCAGAATGACTTGTTATGCCATGTTGTACGAAGGGCTTACTGACTACTTCCGGCACTTGCAGATGGCTTAGGAAGTAGTAAATTTTGCTTTCGTAAAAGGTGGCGGATTACTCTGTGCATTGTGGGTAGCGGTCAAATTCGTCAGTGATTTCTTGAGACGGTGCTTTGGTCATCAAGCTAACAATGATGATGAATAGGGAAGAAACTGCAAAGCCTGGTAATAATTCGTATAATTTGAAGATGCCGCCGATGTTTTGCCCTAACATATGCCAGGCAATAGCGGTAACGCCGCCGCTGACGATACCAGCGATAGCGCCTGCTTTATTCATCCGGCGCCAGAACAGAGAGAACACAATGAGGGGCCCAAAGGTAGAGCCAAAGCCTGCCCAGGCAAAGGATACTAGCTGATAAACAATGCTATCTTGGTCGGTGGCGATAAATGCGGCAATCACTGCAATAACCACAACGACGATGCGGCTAACCCACATTAGCTCTTTATCGGATGCATTTTTACGAAGGAGTGTCTTATAAAAGTCACCTGTTACAGAGGAAGCGGCAACCAAAAGCTGAGAGTCGGCAGTGGACATCACTGCGGCAAGCAGTGCTGCTAAGAACAGGCCTGCAATGATGCCTGGGAACAGCTTTAGTACCATGGTGATATAAATGGTTTCCCCAGCAGCGCTGGACAAATCCTCTGTGATGAAGACACGGCCAACCAGGCCAATGAGAACGGCGCAAATCAAAGCAAAAATAACCCAAACGGTGGCAATACGGCGAGATTTCTTTACGGTATTCGGGTTATCAATGCCCATGAAACGCACCAAAATATGGGGTTGGCCAAAGTATCCTAACCCCCAAGCAAGACCGGAAGCTATGGTCAGGGCTGCAATAGGAGCGCCGGTAGCGTCCGTCAGCATATTTAACAAGTTGGGATTAAATGCGTTAATCTGGTCGATAGTAGCACCGAAGCCGCCCATAGAATGAATGGCCATACCTGGTACTAAAATAACGGCAAACAGCATGAGTAGTCCCTGGAAAAAATCTGTCCAGCATACAGCCAAAAAACCACCGGCAAAAGTATAAACCACAATAATAAAAGCAGAAAGCATCAGGCCGCTAAGATATGTCATGCCGAATACGCTAGCAAACAGCTTGGCCCCGGCAACGAAGCCGGAGGCTGTATAAAACAGATAGAAAATGATGATGAAAATAGAGCAGAGGATGCGTAAAATGCCGCTATCATCCCGGAAGCGATTTGAGAAAAACTCCGGCAGGGTAATGGAATCCCCAGATACTTTGGTGTACTGCCGTAGTCTCTTGGCTACTAACAGCCAGTTAAAATAGGTGCCTAGGGCAAGCCCTATGGCAGTCCAGGCTTCTGGAAAGCCGGCAAGATAAACGGCGCCGGGCAGGCCCATCAACATCCAGCCGGACATATCTGAAGCTTGGGCGGACATAGAGGTAACCCAGGCGCCTAATTTCCGGTTGCCTAAAAAATAATCGGTAGGGGTATTATTTTTGCCGTAAAAATAAAAACCAATGCCGACCATAAATAACAAATACAAAACTAAGGAAGATAAAATTTGCCAGTCTACAGTCATGGACATTCTCCTTTGCTATTTTTTCTATTTCTTCTTTATTCAAAAAGATAATTTGTATCATTATACAGGAAAATGCTATGTTTTGCAAATGGTAGCTGGGAAAACATAGCATTGTATCTTGTATGATGTATGCAAAAAGATTTTTCGCTGTGCTCAGAATGACAAGGTGGAGGGGAATCTTTGCGGTGTCCAGAATGATAGAAAATGCTTTATAAAAGGCCTAATTGGCTAATGAGAAAAATCCATAGGAAAATGGTAAAGGCGGAAAGCATAGAAGTGAACACTACGATTTGTCCGGCTAAGTCACTATCGCCATTCATCTGCTGGGCCATGGTAAAGGTAGAGACAGATGTGGGGGCCGACAGCATACTGATGAATGCTAACAGTTCCACTTGTCTTAACCCGAATAAAATACCAATAGGAAGAAAAATGGCTGGGCAAACTAACAAGCGGCTGATAACGCAAAAAGCTAGTTTTTTACGATTGGCATTGGCGCTCTTAAAATCAAAAGAGGCGCCTAAGGCAATGAGCGCTAACGGTGTGGTAACACCAGCCACGTCTGCGATGGTTTTCTCTAGGAAGGAAGGCAGATGCAATCCACTGGCAAGAAATAAGATACCAATCACAGAACCGATAATCAAAGGATTAGTAAGAATGCCTTTAATGATATGTTTAACAGATGGTTTTTGGCCCCGGAAAATCTCTAATATGACTACGGACAGTACATTAAAAAGAGGCACGACAAATGCAATCAGCACGGCGGTCGTACCTAGCTGATTATCATACACACTGGCGGTAATAGGCAGACCGAACAGCACGAAATTGCTACGGAAGATGCCTTGAATCATCACCCCTCGATAGGATTGTTCGGGCTCAATGCGGGGAATGAACCAACATAGAAAGAAAAAAGAGACGAGGATGGTCCCAACAAAAAATAAAATCGTTTGCGGACGGAAGGTAACGGTATCGGCTGAATGGTAGATATTGTAGAAAATAATCGTTGGAAAAAATGCTTTGAATAAAACGGTATTTAACTGCTTCACAAAGGGCTCAGGCATGAGTCCTTTTGTTTTTAGGAACAGCCCTAGTACCAGCAGGCAGAACAATGGCAGCACAATATTTAATGCTAACAAAAAGCTTTCCATATGGGCCTCCTGACAAAGTGGTTTTTATACGGAAACAAAAGGATTCTCCGATTTTGTCTTGCGACTGTGCGCAGAATGACAAAGGGGGAAATTTATATGGTTGTGATAAAATTCGCCTTTTCGGGGGGATGTCCTGCTGTGGGTAGGGGGATTTTCCAAAAACATATCGACAAAATTTGTAGAATTTAGTCTATTGGTGTTGCATCTTGTTGTTTTTTAGTGGAAAATATTTCCAAATTGTGCCATTATTCGACGGAAAAGTTCACATGGATAATTTATGATAGCAATAGGAGAAATTTCTCCTAATTATTCCTTAATACTACACATAATGCCAAAATTTGTCATATTCTTGCAAGAAAAAGGCGAAACATTGAACCTACTGGCTTTTACATCAGGATGAGGGGGAACACTTTATGTATAATCAGCTTGTTCTTTCAGCGTGGTTTTTCTCTGTGCATCTTTATGTCAAAAGGGTTTATGTATAACAAGGTTTTAATAGGAAATCTATTTGTTGCAGGCTTTTTCTTCGTTTTCTTCATTGGTAGGCATTATCATATTCGTGCGCCTCCGAAAGACCTCTATTTCTCAAAAAAAAGAAATGGAGGTTATTTTTATATGAAAAAAGATACGACAAAATTCGATGAATTATATGAAAATGCGACAAAGAGTAAAAAGGTGCAGCAGTATTTACAAAAGGATTGGCAGCGGCAAAGCAATGAACGGCGAAAGGATGGACGTCACCGGGCTAATATTCAGCTGATAGAGGGGGTAAGCGAGGGGTTATTGCGCTGGAATGAGAAGACCCACAAACAGCTGGAGGAGCAAATCTTGGAGCGGCTTACCTCTGACCGACTATATGCAGCTTTGCGGGGCTTAAAGCCTATGGACAGGCAAATCCTTTTCCTAAGGTATTTTTGCAACTGGAAACTGCGGCAAATCGCTGTGCTCTATGAGATATCAGAAAGTGCGGTATCTCAACGAATCAAAAAGAATTTACAGAATCTGCAAAAAAGCTTGCAGAAAAATGCTTAAGAAATCGGCACCAATTGACCTATATAGTGAAAAATAGTTTGAAAGGGGACCGATTTTATGGTATCTGTAAAGCCTAGCTGGTGGACCTATGTCAAGTGTATTGTGAAGGAGTATCCCCGGCTTTGTGCGGAATTGGAAGAGCTGAGAAAGACCAGCGTCACAATTAGCTATAAAGAACATACGCGGGGAAACGGTAAGATTTTTCGGCCAGTAGAGGAGGCGGCTCTGCGGACGATGGCGCCAAACAAACAGAAAAAATATGAGGCGGTAACAATGGCTATCGAACTTACTGGACGGCGTTATCCTTTAAATGGCAAGGACCGGTTACGAATCATTGAAATGGTATATTTTGGTCGGGGGTATAGCATTACTAAGGCGGCTATGGATATTCCTTGTCATATGAACACGGCTTCTCGGTGGCAGTCGGATTTTTTGCGATTGGTGGCAGAACTCTTAGAATTGCCATAAAAAAAATATGTCTGCATCTGATAGCCAATGACTGGTGAAAAACAAAAAAAATAAAAAAAATTATAATTTTTTAAAAGATGGTGAATCACGCTACCAAATTCTGTGGTAATATAGTAGCGTAAAAAAGAGTAGATAGAGGCAAAACCGCCTCTGTCTACTTTCTTTTTTGCTGCAAAGAGGGATAAGCATATCGCTGGGAAGCGCAAGTGGGTGGGGCGCGCGATAGAAGAGAATATCCAGCAAAGGGGGAAAGACAAATGAAAACCAATGCTGACAACATAGGCAGAGGGCAAGGGCCAACAGAAAAACCGGCAGCGCCCTCTTCTAAACGAAAACTGCGAAAAAAGAATACGGACCGTACCATTTGTAGGGAGACGCTGGCAATGACCATGTTCCAGAAAGCTATGGAGGCGCTGGAAGCAATGGATGCGGCGTCTCTTTCTGCTACTAATGTGGTCCATCTCTTAGAAATCGCAGCTAAGCTAGAAAAGCTAAGCGGGGAAGCGACAGAAGAAAGCAATGCGGGAGAACACTCCGGCTATGTGCAAATCTACCTGCCGGACAACAAGAGAGAACGGCAAGAGGTGGAAAAATAAATGCTGGATTTCTGGCTAGGGGGAAGGAGGTGAGAGAAACAGTGCAGGTATTGCAGCCGCAAAAAGGCGCTCAAGAGATGTTCTTAGCATCGGCGGCAGATATTGTGATTTATGGAGGTGCGGCAGGCGGCGGAAAAACCTTTGCTTTACTATTGGAGCCTTTACGTCATTATCACAACGGAGGGTTTTCCTGTGTGATTTTCCGGAAAAACGCCAATCAAATATTTAATCCTGGCGGACTATGGGACGCAGCTATGGAAATCTATCCTCTTCTGGGGGGAAAGCCCTTTAAGACGCCCAAACCTTACTGGGTATTTCCTAGCGGCATGAAGGTTTCCTTTGCCCATTTAGAAAACAGTAATGATTTGCTTTCCTGGCAAGGCTCTCAAATCGCACTTATTGCCTTTGATGAACTGACCCATTTTTCTCAAGAGCAATTTTTCTATATGTTATCTAGAAATCGTTCTCTTTGCGGGGTGAGGCCCTATGTGCGGGCAACGACCAACCCTGACAGCAACAGTTGGGTGGCGAAATTTATCGACTGGTGGATAGACCCAAAAACTGGCTATGCGCTGCTGGAACGGAGCGGAAAAATCCGTTATCTGGCTCGGCGGGACAACAGGTTGCTTTGGGGAGACAGTGCGGCGGAACTCATCGCAAAAGGGATTCCCCAAGGGGAAATCAAAACGGTTTCTTTTATAGCGGCATCCTTGGTGGATAATCAGATTCTCCTAGAGAAGGACCCGGGGTATCTGGCTAATCTTAAAGCGTTACCCTTGGTGGAGCGGGAAAAGCTACTTATGGGAAACTGGAAAATTCGTCCGGCTGGCGGTAGTTATTTCCGGCGGCAACAGGTACAGTTTTTAACTGCCGTACCGACGGACATCTGCCGACTGGTACGGGCTTGGGACTTTGCAGCGACGGCAGAAGGGAAAGGTGCGGGGGACTATACGGCTTCGGTCTTGATGGGAAAACGAAAAAATGGCCGTTACGTTATCCTTGATGTATTAAACCGTCGCTGTGCACCGGCTGATGTACGGAATCTGGTGAAGCAAACGGCTATCCGGGATAAGGAAAGCTATGGGGCGGTAACCATTCGCATCCCCCAAGACCCTGGACAGGCTGGGGTGGACCAGGCCCAGAGCTACCTGAAAACGTTGGCAGGGTTTCATTGCCTTGCCGAGCGGGAAACTGGTAGCAAAGGCACCAGAGCGGAACCCCTGGCGGCCCAATGGCAAGGGGGGAATGTGGACCTCTTCTCAGCCCCTTGGAATGAAGAATTCTTGGAACAAATGGAGCAATTTCCGGAGGGACGCCACGATGACATGGTAGATGCGGCGGCAGGGGCTTTTCATCAATTAGAACACCACAACACAGTACTTCCTAAGGGTAGCTTAACAGCTCTGGGAAAACAAAGCTATTGGAAAACATAAAGGCAGGTGAAACAATGTATCGGCAAAACAAGCATTTTAATGAACTGGGGAAAATCGGACAAAACAAATACGGCGGCATCTTCTATGAGGAATTCTTACCGGAGCTGCGGGGCAAAAAGGGTTGTGAAGCCTACAAAGAAATGGCGGACAACGATGACATCATCGGGGCCATTCTCTTTGCTATGGAAATGCTCATCCGGCAAGTAACTTGGCGGGTGGAGCCTAACTCTCAGGCGGCGGCTGACCAAAAGGCGGCGGAATTTATCTCTAGCTGTTTGGATGACATGGAGCAAAGCTGGACGGACACCATCAGTGAGATTCTCTCCTTCTTGACTTTTGGTTGGAGTTACCATGAAATCGTCTACAAGCGGCGTATGGGACGGCATAACGACTTAAGGCTCAACAGTAAGCATGAGGATGGGCTCATCGGCTGGCGGAAACTGCCGCTGCGGGCGCAGGAATCACTTTACCGTTGGGAATATGATGAAAACGACCAGTTAACAGCTATGACGCAAATGACGGCGCCGGATTATACGCTCCGGACGATTCCCTTGGAAAAAGCACTACACTTTACCACAAAAAGCAGAAAAGGCAACCCCGAAGGCAGAAGTATCTTACGCAACGCCTATCGGGATTTTTACTTTAAGCGTCGGATACAAGAAATAGAGGGAATTGGCATTGAACGGGATTTGGCGGGGCTTCCGGTGCTCTCTCCACCGGAGGGAGTAGACATCTGGAACAGGGAGGACCCAGAAGCGGCGGCAGCGCTCGCCTATGCCCAATCTCTGGTGCAAAATGTGCGGCGGGATGCGCTGGAAGGGGTCGTACTGCCTCATGGTTGGAACTTTCAGCTGCTCTCTGGCGGCAGCAAGCGGCAATTTGACACGGGGGCAATCATTGACCGCTATGACCAACGGATGGCCATGACAGTACTAGCTGACTTCGTATTCTTGGGCCATGAATCTGTGGGCAGTTTCGCTCTTTCCAGTGATAAAACTAAACTATTTGCAACGGCTATCGGTACCTTCTTAGATATTATTTGCGGGGTATTTAATAACCAGGGTATCCCACGGCTTGTTGACCTTAATGGTAAAGCCTTTGCTGGTATCAGCGGCTATCCAAAACTAGTCCATGGGGATATCGAACAGCAAAACTTAAGCGAACTGGGTAGTTTCATCAAAGACATGACTGGCGTGGGAATGTTAACGCCTGACGCAGAAATGGAGCGGCATCTTCGTGCTCTGGCAGAGTTGCCACAAAAGTCCCGGCAATAACAGATACTAGGAAAGGAGGTAGAGCAGATGGATACAAATACGTTTGTCATCTCTAAAACTAATGGAGAAAAACGGCAGGTATTCGGCTGGGCTAATGTGGCGGTGCGGGCGGATGGAGAGGCTATCTGTGACTGGCAAGAGGATATGGTGGACACGGCAGAACTGGAGCAGGCAGCCTATGAATTTGTATTACATTCTCGGCAGGGCGGCGAAAAACACTGCCGGGCTAATGTGGCGGTAATGATAGAAAGCATGGTCTTTACCAAGGAAAAAATGGTAGGACTCGGCATTCCGAGCGGGCTTATCCCGGAAGGTTGGTGGATTGGCTTTCAAATCCTTGATGATGGGGTATGGCAGAAAATCAAGGAGGGAGAATACACCATGTTTAGCATTGAAGGGGAAGCTAGCCGAGAACAGGTAAGATAACGACAGAGAAAGGAGGTGAAACAAATGGCAACCAAGCTGAAAAACCTGAAAATCACCAGTGTGGACCTGGTAGAACAGGGCGCAAATCCTGATGCGCACATCAAACTCTACAAAAGTAAAAATGGGCAGGGGCAAGCGGGTGCTGAAAAAAATTCCCTACTGGACCGGCTCATGCAAAGACTGGCTACGATGGTGGGAGATTATTTAAAAGAAAAGGAACTGCAAGACCTGGAAAGCCGGAGGGTAGGCGAAACTAGGGAAACACAGGCGGCATCGGAGCGGCAGCCTGAAGATATTGCAGCGTCAACTGAAAAACTGCTAAGGGATGAAGAAGAAAAACAACAGGCAGAAATGGTTTCGTTGGATTACAGTCGTCTCTCTGCTAAGGAAAAGCAATTCTTGCGGGGATTAGCGGAAAAGTATGGTCGTAATAAAACGGAGGATGCAAAGGTGGCAAAAGCAAAGGCTGAACTTATGCAGATAGAAAAAAAGTTGCTGCGGGCAGAAACTATGGCAATGGCCAAAGGGTATGCAATCTTAGGAAAGCAAGCAGATAGTCTCTGTGACACATTGTTGGAGTTAAAAATGAAATCCTCTCGTGGTTATGAAGCATTTTTGGATACCTTGGAAGAGGAAAAACTGCTTATCGAAAAAAGCGGCGTTTTCTCTGAAATAGGCAAGCGAGGAGAAAAGGATGCAGGGGCTAGCGGTTGGGGAAAAATCATGCAGGCGGCTGACCGTTTGCAAAAGGAAGATCCAGCTCTGACCAGGGCCAATGCTATCCAAAAGGCCTGTGTGAACTATCCGCAATTAGTGGCGGACTATGAAGAAAATCTATAAAAAACAAAACAACAAGAAAAATATCCAGCCAAAACAAGATTAAAAAGATTCTTCGCTTTGCTCAGAAAGACAGGAGTGGGGTGGAGGATAGTGTGGGAATGGATATTTTTGAAAGGAGAATGAAAATGACTTATATCTCTACAAGTGTAAATCCTAGCGCAATTATTTCTGAAAAGGCGGGAGCAGCGATGACTGACCCTGCCTTTTTTATTGCCAAATATGACACAAATGGTGGTGTGGTAAAAGCTGGCGCCGGTGACTGCGCTCTTGGCGTATTCATGCCTACCAATGACGGGGCCATCGCCCAAGGGGATGGGGTGGATATCCAAGTAAAAGACATCGGCTATGTAAAAACTGGCGCTGCCATCACCAAGGGAGCGGCTATTGCCTCTGATGCCAATGGGAAGGCTATCCCGGCTGTTAGCGGTAAATTTATCGTGGGCTTTGCTCTGGCTAGTGCTGGGGCTGCTGATGAAGTGATTCTCGTACAAATTACTAAATCTGGATATCAAGCGTAAGGAGGACATGAAACATGACAAATATCACCAACCCAATGCAAATCCAAACAGAAGTAGCCAAAGGTACCTGGAAACCAAACCTATACTTAACCAATATAGCCATTGCTTCTTTCCAATCTGATGAAGATTTTGCGGCTAGTAAAATCTTCCCGGTGGTGCCGGTAGCATTGTCTAGCAGTTATTATTATAAATTTTCTAAAGGTGACTTAGCTCGTGATGACGTGCAAAGAAAACCGGTCTTTGGCCGGGTGGCGCCATCTGTGCTGGGACAAACAGACGAACTCTACAACTGTCAGGTAGACCAAGTGATTGTGGGTATCGACCAAATCTCCCAGCTCAACTTTGAGCGTTCTGGGGTGCCGGGCATGGCGGACCCTAGACAATCTAAGGTACGGGCTGTCGTAGAAAAAATGAAAATCCATCTTGATGTGAAATTTGCTGATAAATTCTTTAAAACCGGTGTATGGACCAATGAATACAAAGGGATTGGCACTGGCACTGCAGGCGGAAAACAATTCTATCAATTTAATAATGACAACAGCTCTCCAATTATCTTCTTTGACAGCTTAATCACTGATATGCGGAAAAATGGTTGCCGCAAACCAAATAAGTTGGCATTGGGGATTGATACCTTTAATGCTTTGAAAAACAACAAAGACATCTTAGAACGTATCAAATATCACGGCGGTTCTGCTCGTCCTTCCCGGGTAACGGAACAAGTATTGGCTGAATTATTTGGTTTAGAACAAGTGGTGGTAATGGCTAGCACCTACAACAAAGCAGGGATAGGTGAAGAACCTAGTATGGAATACATCTGTGACCCGAAAGGCGCCCTTTTGGTCTATGCTAGCAACAATCCAGCTATTGACGAGCCGTCTGCTGGGTATACTTTTGCTTGGGATATGTTAGGTAGTAATCAATTTATGGCGGTATCTCAATATGATGGTGACCCGGGTACACACAGTGAATTTATCGAAGGGTTAATCGCCTATGACATGAAGAAAACTGGTGACGACTTGGGCATCTACCTCTCTGACTGTGTCGGGACTACTGCTGCAAACAATGCAGAATAAGGAGGCGCGCTATGCTGTATCAAGCATTACAGCCTTGCCGCTTTGACAGAGAATATTTGACCGGAGATTTTATCTCCGGTCAGGTAATCCTCATCGACATGGTGGACAAACTTATCGCTTGGGGGTTAATCTCCCCAATTAACGACCGGGATGTGGAAAGGGCACTCCAAGCGGCGGCGGCCCGGCTTCAGTTATTAAGTAAAGAGCAGCTCTATACAGAATTGCAGCGGGTTACTGAGGGGATTCCTAATAAGCGATGGGGTAAGCCAAAACTCATCGAAATGATATTAAAAGCACAGGTAGGTGATGGCTATGAGCAAAACATATCAATATGACCCGGCGAACATTGCAGAGTATACGGTAGATAGGATGCGTCTGGAGCTGGGGGATACTCAAGTAGAGGGGGAAGAAAGCACAGCTGCGCTCTGTGATGAGGAATACCAAGGGCTGATCAATCTATACTACAACAACAACCGGGGCAGTTGGGCACTGGCCAAATTCAAATGTTTAGAAGCCATCTTTATGCGGTTATCCTATGAGGCTGACTTTGCAATCGGTGGGATGTCGGTAGATTTATCTAAACGATTTGAAAACTGGCAAAAGCTTTATCAGGAGCAGAAAAAGGTATTCCAGGGGGCGGCGTTTGGCAGCGGCGCCGACAACACAATGGCAGGCAAAAGACAGGCAGACGGCGGCCATTACTTCTACAACGGTATGCTGGGTAACACTAGAAGCAGATAGGAGGTGCGCTATATGCAACACATCTTTTACCGGCCGGGGAAAGAACGAAAAAAGTTTTCCTTCTATCGTAAGCAAGGCGTTATGGATGAAAAAGGCCGGGTGGCTTACAACGAAAACATCTATCAGGGACAGTTTTGGGGGAGTCTGGCGGCTATCACTCAAAAAGAATATGACCGCTTTGGGCAAAAGGAAAACGGCCGCCGCAGCGCAGTGCAGCACACTACTAGCCATGTCATTATTACCTGGGGCAAGACTATGGTACACCCTGGGGATGTGCTAATGACTGGTGATGGGGTGAGCGGCATCAGAAAATTTTATGTGCAGGCGGTAGAAAACCCGGGGGAACTTAACATCGCAAACCGTATCTACTGTGAAGAGCGGTATGGCTCGGTCAAGGAGGTGATGGCTTCTGTATAAAGAGTTAGAGAAAATTATCTATCAGACACTTTGTCAGGATGCGTGCTTACGAGAAAAACTGGCTTCTTTTATGGAAAAACCGGCGGTATTTTTCCAAAATGCGCCTTCTGATTTGTTGGCGGACTGGGGAGAAGAGCAATTTCCTCGTATTGATTACTTGATAGACAAGGAAAATTCGGCTTTTGGCATTAGCAGGGGCATCCTTAAAGTCAACATCTGGTGTCTGGACGATGGGGGAATCTTACCGGAAGACATTGCGCCGATGGTTATCCAGCTGCTCCATGGGCTCATCATCAAGGCGGGTAGAGAAATTTCTTATCTCTCCTGGCAAAAAGATTATCTGCACAAGGATATCTCTGGGAAAAGCTTATTTTCTTCTAACCGGGCAGGACGGGAACCTACTGGTTTGGGCGTGACGCTGACCTTCTCGCTCCAAGCGATTTGGCTGGACCAGGAGGAAACTATGCTGGTAACGGCGGCCAATGACTGGGTGAAAGGACACTGTAAAAATCTGCTGGTGATGGGACGGGATAGTATTACTGGTGCCCTACGGCTGGAACCGGGGCAAGGGCTCATCTCCTGGCAGCAAATGCCAATCTCTGCTATGAAAAAGCAAAGCTACGGTTACTCCTGGATAGAGGGGGAGCTTATCGGCTACCTTGCTACCAATGCGGGAGAGGGGGCGGCTATCGGCGAACGGCTGCTGGCGGATTTATCCCTTAGTGGGGAAATCGTCCTGAAAGATGGAACGCCGGGGTTGCTTCAGCAAGTCCACTTAAAACCGGGGCGGGAATGGTGCCAAATCACGGCGGCTTTCCGTTATGGGGTAATTCCCCAAAAGGAAACAGGACCTGCCTATGGTATGCTGGACCACATTATGCTCAATGAAGATGAGGTGAACAAGGAATGAAAAAGCAAACGGCGGCGGTCTATGGTATCGCAGAATTTGCAACCAAGGAAATGGCAAAACAATGGATGACAGGCGAAGCTTTAATATTTGCGGCGCTCTCAAAAGCAGGCAAAGAACATTACACAGAAGAAGAGGCAAAAAAAATTATCGAAAAATATAAATGCAAGGAGGTTCTATAAACATGGGTATTTTCTTCACACCGGGGGAAACAAAAAAACGTCCCGGTATTTATCAACGTTATGAAAACATTGGTATACCTCAAGGCGCAGGCGCAATCAACGGTATCTGTGCTGCTGTATTTCAAGGCGCCTGGGGGCCTATGAACACAATCCAAGTATTAGACGGTCTGGACCAGGCAATCGCCATCTATGGAAAACAGGCTGCTGATGGTGTGCTAGCTCAGCTCTTTTATGGCGGGGCGGAGAAAGTCATCGCTGTCCGTATCGGTGGTACAGGGGCGTGTGGTACTGCTGTATTAGCAGATGAAAGTAAAGCTAACGCTATAACTATCTCTTTAAAATATCAGGGGGATAGAGCATTCCAATACATCGTACGGGAATATTTAGGGGACAACACGAAAAAAGAATTGGTACTCTTGGAGGACCAAATTATCTTGGAGCGGTTTGTATTCCCGAAGAATCCGACTGACACTACAGAAGCAGATGCGCTCTTAGCTGCTATGGCAAACAGTACATACCTCACTGCTGTAAAGACAGAAAACTACAGTGGCAACGGTGCTTTGGCTCTCATTACGCAAGGGGTATTTACTGGGGGGACTGTTGCTAAGGCAACGGTGCAGGATTATCAAAAAGGGTTCAGTCTGATGGAAACACAACGGTTTAACACATTATCTGTGGATACGGTTGATACAGATGTGACAGCTTTGCTTCCTCCTTTTATGAACAAGATTTATCAAAATGGCAAAATGGCCTTTGCTGTGATTGGGGCAGACCCTACTGCTGATTTGGAAACCCGTATGGTGCAAAGTGCTCTCTTTAACGACTATAAAATTATCTTTGTCGGTAACGGCTGGAGAGATGCCAGCGGCAATCTCATTGCCGGGGAAAAGGCGGCGGCACGCATTGCTGGTATGGTAGCGGGTATCCCGGCCAATGAAAGTATTACCCACAGAACAATCAGTGGGGCGGCGGAACCAATGGAATATCTGACCAATAGCCAATATGAAGATTGTATCGACCATGGTATGTTGGTATGCTCTGTCAACAGTCTGGACCAGGTATGGGTAGATTCTGGTATCACCACGCTGACTACTATTAGCGGCAATGATGATGAGGGCTGGAAGAAAATCAAGCGAACGAAAATCCGTTTTGAATTAATGACCAGAGCATCTGACAGTGTAGCGCCAATGATTGGTGTGACACCCAATGATGAAGATGGCCGGGCGGCTATCATCCAGGTGGTACAAGGCATCTGCAATCGCATGGTAGCGGAAGAAAAACTTTTGCCTGGGGCTTGCTGCGTGCTAGATGAAGCCAATCCTCCTCAGGGGGACAGCGCTTGGTTTTCTATTATTGCCAATGACATTGACAGCATTGAAAAGGTATACCTTACTTTCAAATTTAGCTTCTCTGCTAATATCTAACGGGAAAAGGAGGACAACAGAAAATGAATCAACAAGCTTTTGCTGACGCAAGAAACGTGGTATCTGGTAAGGATGGACAAATCTTTGCCACTACCTCTCAAGGAAAACAGGTATGCTTAGGGTCTGTAACTGATTTTCAGGCTACCATTAATGTGATGAACAAAGACTACCAACCTATTGGGTCCGTATTATCCTTTGCGGTGAATACGGGATACTCTATCCAATTGACTATGAACGAGGTGGTCATCCAGGATGATGTATTACTGGGCGAGCTCTTAGACGAAGTGGCTCAAGGGTATATGCCTATCTTTGATTTTCAGGGAAAACTTTCTCGTCGGGATGGCAGTACTCATCGGCAAGTATTCCGCAACTGTGTTCCTGATAAAACGGTGAATTTACTCACCATCACACCAGGAACCATCACAGAACGAAAATGGTCCTTCCGGGTCAATGCGGCGCCGGAACTCATCGACCGTTTAGAAAGATAAAAAGGAGCCGAAATCATGAATGATTGGGACAACACACAAGACGGTATCGGTAACGACCTCTCTGGCGGAACAGGGAAAAACCAGGAAAAAGAGAGGGAAGAATATTGGCTCTTGCAGCAATTATTAACGGCGGCTAATTTTAAAACGGACCCAGAGCAATATGAAACGATTACCATAGAAAGAAAAGGAAAAGAAATGTTTTCTTTCCGGGTGCGGCCGTTGGAAGAAGAAGAGCTGCAGGAATGCCGAAAAAAGGCTACTCAATACGGCGCCAATCCGCAAAATCGTGCCTTAGTAATGGAGACCGGGGTGGATTTAGTGAAGCTCCGTAGCTACAAAATTTATCTGGCCACCATTGAAGAGGACCGCAAGAAAATCTGGGACAATCGCACTTTACAGCAAGAAATCGGTGTTTTACAAGGCATAGACGTCATTGACCGGTTATTGTTGGCGGGTGAGAAAGACAGGGTTTGTAACATCATTGATGAAAACAGCGGCTTTCAACTTTCTTTAGAGGAATACGCAAAAAACTAATTCAGGCAGGTGGAATTTCTTATCTATTACACCTTATCTGGCAAAGGCAAGGTATGCTCCCTTCTCAGGTATTGCAATTACCTAAGGGGGAGCGGGCCTTTCTTTTTGCCTCTGCGCTTGTATGGATGGAAGAACAATCACACCTGCCGGATGATGATTAGGAGGGATTCCTTTGCCAAAACAATATGGGTCCGCTGGCAGTAATGGCATCTTTGCGACAAGTGGCGGACTGCAACAACAACAAACTGATTTATGGGCCCGGGAAATGCCCTATTGGCAGAAATTTATGAAAGCAGGCAGTTACTTTGATGATTTTGGGATGGTGAGATTATCTCCTTCGGTGCCACAAGATAGCTTTTTTCAATTCCTCATGGGCTTAACGTCGGAAGAATCTGCGCTGGATATGCCTGTGGTGAAAAAACCAAGTAACCGAAAAAGGAAAGATGGAGATAGGTCTTCTACGGGGGGCGTTGCAAAAAATAATCCTGTAATAGCAGACTTTATCAGTGCGTATCCGAAGGAGCCGCCTATCTATGGCAGGGTACATACGCTGCCGGAGGAAATGCCGGCTCGTTATGGACAAGGGTACCTGACACCCATAGAAAATACAGCTATTTATCAATCTTATCAGGATACTTATTTAAATCAGCAAATCAACAACTATCTCTACCGGATGGAATATGTGCAACAGGAAAATTATTCTCATCAAACGCTGGTCTCTGTCGCAGATAAGAAACAAAGAAAGTTACGCTATGAAAATCAGCGTGGCGGCTATCCTCAGCGGCAAAAAGCACCAATATCTTCAACTGTGGCTATGGAGGGGGCTTCCCTTGCCATGGGAAAAATGCCTGCTGAAAAAAATGATATAGCACAGCTGGCAGTGGTAAGTGATGGTGCTAGAGAACCTGCTTTTCCTGGGCAACCCCAACCTCTTGAGGTTATGCCCATCTATGGGGTTGGCGCTGAAAATAGGCCGGATTGGATGGAATTATGCGCTCTGCTGCGGCAGAGTATGGCAGAAACATTTACGGAGCTACTACAAAATATGATACCGGAAACGGAGGGCAGATAGATATGGAAATTTATCTTACGCAGCTGGACAACGGAACGTCTGTCTCCCTGTCTATGCTGCCGGAACAAATTCAAATGCAGGCAGAAACTAGATTTGCAACCTACGACATCATGGATATGGGGGAAGCCTGTTTGCCAACGGGGGAGAAGCTAAAATCCTTTTCTTGGCAAGGTATTCTACCGGGAGAGGGTAGAAAGAGTCAGCTTTATCTGACTGGACGTTGGCAATCTCCTAAGGAAATCCAGGAAATCCTATCCTTGTGGCGGGTAACGGGGGCTAGATTACGGTTACTTATTACGGAAACGCCTATCCATGAAGATGTCTATCTGGCAAATTACCAAATGACTTATGCTGGGGGATATGGGGATTATCAATATCAAATCCAATTTGTCGCCGCCAAAGAATTGGCAGTAAAGATGAAACGTCCGGCAGCGGCCTATAACAGGACGGTCCGGGTCAATCAACAACAGCAGGCAAGCTACACGGTAAAGGCAGGGGACAGTCTTTGGGGCATTGCCCAAAAGGTTTTGGGGCAAGGCAGTCGTTATGGTGAAATCTATGAGTTGAACCGGGAAACCATAGACAGCCGAAACAAAAAAGGCGGGGATAAATACCAAATATACCCAGGGCAAGTACTGAAAATGCCTGGTTAGGAAGGGAGCGAATAGACGGTGTTAGACGTGCAGCAAATTCGTTATGTATGTTTATTTATTACGCCGGAGGGGGGCTCTCTGGATATCTCGGGTGCGCTTATCTCTCTTTCTTGGCTGGAAAGCATGGAGGAACTTGCTATGAAGGCCCAGGCAACTTTTGTCAACTGTCAGATGGAAGATGGCAGGCTTTTGCACAGTGTGGTCCGCCCTGGCGGTAAAATCTGCATCCTCTCTGACTATGGAGAGGGACGGAAGGAAGTATTCCGGGGGACCATATGGAACTGGACCTATACGAGTGAAAAGGAAAAACTGCTTAAGATTACGGCATATGATGATTTAATCTACTTGCAAAAATCCAAAGATAATCGTTATTTCCCGGCGGGGCAGCAAACTAGAAGCATTATAGAAAGTATAGCGGGAGCTTGGCAAATCCCTTTGCAATATCAATGGAAAAGTATTGCTCATGGGAAGCTCCTCTATAAAAACAAAACAGTAGGAGAAATGATATTCGATGTGTTGAAAGAGGCTAAGTCTGTGCTAGGGGAAAACTATGTGTTACTGAACAAGGGCGGTACTATTTATATATTGCCCTGGGGAAACAATCAGAATGTTTATACTCTCTCCTCTCGGGACTTGGTGCTCTCTACCCAAAACGAAATCTCCTTGGATAGTCTGACAACAAAAGTCTTAATTACCGGGAAGGGAACAGGTGATGGGCGGCCGCCCATCCTGGCTACGGTAGAAGGGCAAACAAAATATGGTACGTTACAGGAAATTGTTCCTTTTACCAGGGGTAGTTCTATGCTGGAATTAAGGAAAAAGGGTGAGGTTATCCTCAAGGAACAAGGGCAACCTAGTGAAACCATGACCATCGTGGCACCAGATATTCCGCTGCTGCGTAAGGGTGATTTATTGGAGGTATCGGCGGGCAATCTATTGGGCAGTTTTTATGTAACAGGTATCACCCATGATGCTGGAGCAAGAAAAATGACGGTAACTTTACAACGGAAGGCGGGGTGATAGAGAATATGGTAGCAGAACAAAACAAAGGAGAGCAGCAGGCTTTACGCAAAATGGGAGCGGCGCTCATAGAAAAAATGCGACAAATCAGTGACAGGCCCAATGTGCTAGACTTTGGCAGTATTTTAGCTGACTTTAGTTTACAAACCAATCGCTTTCCGGTGCCTATCCCGAAAGGGGATTATTTTATCTGCCGTATGGCAGCGTTGCCTGATGGCAATAGCTGGGCGGTAACGGAGCTAGCTGATGGACACAGTCATCAGGTAGCATTGCCGAAAAGCTTAGGGGCGCTTTGCCCTGGGGATAGAGTATTGGTGGCATGGGTAGAAGACGATGCAGTGGTAATCGATAAATTTATGCCGGCAACGGTAGTGGAGGTGAGAACAGATGGCTGAACTATATCCTAGTTTCTCCCTATCTACAGATGATATTACCAGAAACTTGGAAGGCACAAAAAAACCGCAATATCTGCCTAGTTGTTATTTTGACTTTGCGTTGGGGGATTTTGCAATAGATGGTACGGGGGCTATTCAGCGTTGTGACGGTATGGAAGCCTGGAAACAATGGTGTATCAAAACCATTAGTACCACACGATTTGCCTGTCTTGCCTATTCGGGGGAAATCGGCATTGAACGGCAGAGGTTGATGGCGCTTTCTTCTTATGATGCCATTTGCCTGGGACTGGAAAAAGAAATCACAGAGGCACTCCTGGCTGACCCTGCTGGTAGGACGTATTCTGTCTATGACTTTTCTTTTACTAGGCAGGAAGATGGTATTTTGGTTACCTGCAAGGTCTTGGGGAAAGAACAACAGCAAATAGAATTATCGGTAGCGGTATAGGAGGTGAAAGTATGAAAAATAATTATGAATACAAGGTGCCCGCCTTCTTACAGGGACAAAGTGCAGCTGAAATCCACAGCCGGATGCTTGCGGCGCTGCCTGGGGATATTGATACTAGCGAGGGGCAATTTATCTGGGACTTTACGATGCCGACGGCATTGGAAAAAGCAGAAATGGTAGAGTTCCAACTTAATGAGGCCATTAAAGAAATGTTTCCCTTTTACGCTTCGGGACATTGGTTAGATTTACACGCTGCCAATCGAGGCATTACCAGAAAAGAAGCGTTGAAGGCTTATGGACAAGTATTGATAAAAGGAACGGCTGGAACTGTCATCCCTGCAAAAACTTCGCTATTTACCAGTGGTACGGCAGAAAAAGCAGCTATTGAATTTATAACGGACGGGGAAGCTGTAATTAGTGAAAC
>CAMNVD010000013.1 GCA_946562005.1 uncultured Clostridia bacterium
AGCCTTTGATGAGACGTCGATTTTTTATGAACAAATTTATCAGGGCGAGGTGGACAAGGTTGCGTTAGAAGAGATGGCCCGACACTATCAAGCCCAAAATGAGCTAGCATTAGAAGAATTATGGTCTATCTGTGACCGTTTCTTGGGGCATCCCCTGACTGCTTGTTTTATCAAGGGATTGGAGCCGCAGGCAGCGGAAAAGAGGCAGGAAAACAGCGCATATTATTTTGCTGATGGGGTTATGGCAAGCGACGGATGGAAGGCCTTTGAAACTGTTGCTTTAACTTCCCGTTCCGATTTAGAATTATCCCTTGTTGATGTAACCTCTACCAAGGATAAAATTTCCGGAACATTTGTGGTAGATTTGTTTTCTGTTCTTTTTGATATTCCTCTAGTGTTTGAAGCAGAGTTAACCCGAAAGGATAATCAGTGGTTATTAGCTGCGCCGGCTGATACGCTATCTGGCTGGGATAACAATAGTGTGGACGGTTGGCAAATAACGAAAATTTCTAATATCCGCAGCTACCTCAATGTGCAGGCTTTACGAAGCCATGAGCCTCATATTTATGAAAAATGGCTGTTAATGCAGGCGCTACCAAAAGAATTGCCAACAGAATAATTTAAAAATCAATATGAAATATGGTATATCTGATTATAGCAAAAAGTACCCCTTATTTGAAAAAGATAAGGGGTACTTTTTTAGATTGCTTAGCGTTTGTTGCAAGGCAAGGGCATTATGGACTGTTTCCTGTTATTGTGCATTATCTTGAAGCAGGTCTGCTTTTAATTTTAGGTATTTCGGGCTGAAGTATGGACTGTGCAGGCGGTGCTGGTGGGCGCTTTGGGGTGGGTTGTGGACGATGAGGATAGGTGGAGACTGGTGCCGCTTCACGTTGGCTATGCCGGCGTAAGCATGCCACCATCTTTCCAGGTCAGCGACGAAGTCTTCGGCTGTAGGAAAATGATTGTCAATGATTCTTTGTTCACAGCCGATTATTTTTCCTAGCTGTTTTTGGCCATATAGTTTGAGGATTTCTTCTAGGGTCAGTGGTGTTTTGCTATCTTCCCAAGCGGCCAGCAACTTATCGTGATAGTCGTAAATCAAGGGGTCTCCTAGGCCTTTGGTAATATCCTGTTGGGGAGATAGCTCAGCGCTGGGTTTTAAGTTGATGATGTCTGCAAGGATAGGTGCTTTGTAAATGTGTTCGTCCATATAGCGAGCCAGAGCGTATACTTCATACTTCCATAGGTTACCAGTAGCGGCTAGGAAACCTGCCTGGTCTCCGTACATAGTGGCATAGCCGACGGCGATTTCTGTCTTGTTGCAGTTGGCAGTGAATACGCCGGAGACGCTCTGGGCGATGGCAGCAAGAATCCTGCTACCTCGGTCTCGAGCCTGAATATTTTCTCCTGTGAAACTGGATACTTTCAGGTTGAGAGCTGCGTCTTCTTTTGTCAGTGGCGTATTTTCTAGCTGGAAGATGGTATTTGTTATACTATCTTCGATAGGAAATACGCCGTAAAAGCAGCCCAGCTTCTTGCTGAGTTTCTTTGCTAGGTTTTGGGTTAGGTCAGAATTATAACGGCTGGGCATATTGATGAGCAGCACGTTTTCAGCGCCAATGGCTTGCTGATAGAGACAGGCGCCTAGGGCGGAGTCGATACCGCCGGAAAGGCCAATGACTACTTTTTTTAAATGATTGTTTTCCATGAAGGAGCGAATGCCATAAATGGTTCTTTCGTAAATGGTTCCTATTTCGGGTGTTGGCGGATTGGTCGGTGTGGTGAGGGTTGTAAGGGGGAAAAGTCCTGTTTCTCCAAAGGGAACAGAAAGAATTTCTTTGCTTGCTGGGGTTATATACTTGCTGTTTCCAGGCAATACGAAAATTTGTTTTTCTTCATAGGCAAGTCCGTTATTGTGTAGATATAATATAGGAGAATCTATATTTTTATGTGGTTCTATTAGTTCTTGTGCCGGATTGGTGTAAAATACTAGCTGTAGTTGGTCTATATTTTCTTTTGCGCATTCAGGGTGGGGTTGGGGCTCGTTCCAGGAGCAGCATATTGCCAAGTCTATGCCATCTAGGGATAGTCTATGATAGGCGCTTTGTCTGTTAGCGGTAATAGATGCAATTATTTTTTTGTTTTGGGCAAGAAAAATAGTCGGAATTACTTGATGTTGTTCATAGGTGACGCTACCCCAAGCGATGGTGATGTTTTCTGCCTGCGCCGCAATTTCCTGGTCTATGGTTTGTAAGTCCTGATAAAAATCTGGGAACAGGATTGAATCCTTCGGTAAATAGCCAGTGGTAGAAAATGCCGGAAACACTAGGAAGTCGATGTTTGCTTTTTTCCCGGCTTGCGCGATTTGCATTATCTGTTGTTCATGGTAACCGAGGTCTTCTGGCCGTATCTGGATTTGTCCGATAGCAATTTGGGATGCAAATTTTATTGTATTCATGGTATGCGCCTGCTCTCATTGTTCTTGTTTTTATTATCATATCATGTTTCAGCGGGAAGGCGAAAATATTTTTTTGGAGAATTTCAAAAAAATCTATAGGAATTTTCGTCGAAATGTGTCATAATATTAAATGAGTATACATAGCAGGAGTAATAGAATGATAAATTCCGTTTCATTAGAGGCTCCGGCAAAGATTAATTTGTATTTGTCTGTTTTGGGGCGTATTGCTACTGGTCCCTATGCCGGCTATCATGATTTGGATATGCTGATGCAGTCTATTTCTCTTCGGGACTTTATCACCATAGAAAAGCGGCAGGGGCCTAGTGTCCTCACTGTTTCTTCTTCTCGGCAAGGGGCGGTTGTGCCTGAGGACGAGCATAATCTGGCAATGAAAGCTTGGCGTCTTTTGCAGCAGCAGTATCATCTGCCGGAAGGGGTTACTATCCGCATAGAGAAGCATATCCCGGTAGGGGCTGGACTTGCTGGCGGCAGCAGTGATGCGGCAGCAGTGCTCAAAGGGATAAATCAGCTGTTTTCCTTGGGACTTTCTCTGGATGCGCTAGCACAGATGGGAGCGTCCCTTGGCGGGGATGTGCCTTTTTGCGTTTATCAGGGCTTGGCTCGGGCGGAAGGTATGGGGGAGCGGTTGACATTGCTTCCTGGTTTGCCGCCTCGTGATTGTGTATTGGTAAATCCAGGAATTATGGTTTTAACCAGTGAAATTTTTTGTGCTTATGATATAATGGAAGAAAGCAAGATTTCCTGTGGAGGATATCAAGAAATAAAACAGGCTGTGGCTAGGGATTTTTTCTCGGGACTTAGCTGGGAACGAGTAGAAGAGCAATTACAGAATGATTTAGAAGCGGCAGCTGTTGCACACTATCCTGTTATTGCAGAAATCAAAGAGGATTTGCAAGCTATCGGGTTAAGTCCTTTTATGTCAGGCAGCGGGCCTTCTGTTATTGCCTTTTGGCAGGGGGATGCTAAGCGAGCGTTAATCGAAGAACGAATCGTGCCTAAGTGGCCGATAACTGTATTTTGCCAGACGTTATAAAAAGGCTGTATAGGGAAGATAAGAAAGAGGCATGGCTGTTGGCCATTGGTTTGGCGGGAATGTAAAGGGAGGGGCTTTTTCATGACAAGAGGGGCTTTAACGACAATCAAATTAGAGAGTTATAAACCTCTACGGGAATTGGTTTTTGAAAAACTGCGGGAGGCCATTGTTGACGGCACGTTGCCATCTGGGGAGCGCCTGATGGAGGTGCAGTTGGCTGATGATTTAGGGGTGAGCCGTACACCTGTACGGGAAGCCATTCGCCGTCTGGAAATGGAAGGCTTTGTTGTTATGACGCCCAGAAAAGGCGCTTATGTATCTGGTTTTTCTTTGAAAGATATTACAGATGTGTTTGAGATTCGTGAGGCACTAGAAGCCTTGGCGGCTTCTCTTGCAGCAGAACGGATTTCTGAAGAACAGATTGCTGATTTGTATCGTCATTTAGACTTATTTGAAAAAGCCACGGCTAGCCATGATGTAGAAGAATGGGTCAAGCTGGATACTTCCTTTCATGCGGTGATTTATACGGCTAGTCAAAATGAGCGATTAGTGCAGATGATTAATAACATTATGGAAAAAATCTTGCGTTACCGGAAGATGTCTTTGAAACCAGAAGAACGTATCAAATTTGCCTATAAAGAGCACCAGGATATTGTAGCGGCGCTTGCCCGCCGGGATAGAGCCGCAGCGCATCAGGCAGCTTCTGTTCATATTAACAATGCCCATATTAGCATTGTCGACATTCTGAATAATCAATATGGCGTAGGAAATATTCACGAATAATGGCAGGTTATTTGTTTGCTTTGACGATAAAAAAGAATCTTGGCTTTTTTAAGAAAAATACAAGGTTCTTTTTTTATGCTAATAAGTATGAGGTGATAATATGGTGCATTTTTTACGGTTACATGGTCAAATGAAAACTTCGAAATATAAAAAGATATGGGCAGTTCTATTGACTTTGTTCTTATTGCTGATACCACAAGGCGCTTGGGCTGCTAGTGGAACTAGTTATCAAGCAGAAACAGAGACGCTGCATCGTCTTGGTCTTTTCCTGGGCACAGAACGAGGATTTGAGTTGCACCGTCTTGCTAGTCGGGCAGAAAGCGCAGTGATGCTGACGCGGCTATTGGGTAAGGAAAACTTGGCCAAAGAGCTCAATGCCAACCATCCTTTCAAAGATAGTTATGCTTGGGCTGATCCTTATCTAGGCTATCTGTATCAGGAGCGACTGACTAATGGAGTGGGCCCTGACTTATTTGGCTTTGGGGAAAGCATTACGCCGAATCAGTTTGTTACCTTTTTGTTGCGGTCTTTAGGGTATCAGGAGGGAGAGGATAAGGACTTTGCCTTTGAAGATGCCTTGGAAAAAGGATTAGAAGTTGGACTGTATTCCCAAGTGCAGTATGATAGTTTGCAGTCTATGGCGTGGCTGACACGGGGGCACTGTGCGCTTCTTTCTTATCAGACGCTTTTTGTTTCTTTGAAAGACTCTGATATTTTCCTTCTGGAAAAACTCTATCTTAATGATGGGGCAGTAACAGGAGAGGCGATTCTTGCTGCTGGTGAAAACGATAAAAGATTGTCTGCCTTTGCAGCAAAAGAATTAGGCTTAACGGAAGGTTCCTTGCAGTTAAGCGCTGGGGAAATTTATGAAAAGGCGTCGTCTGCTGTTTTTTTAATAGAGGTGTTTGATAGGAAAGATGTGCTTTTAGGGACGGGCAGCGGTTTTTTCATTGGGGATGATGGTCGCTTTGTTACCAACTATCACGTTATCAAAAATGCCTATCGCGCAAAAGTCCACTTAACCGATGGAAAAACCTATCCGGTAGATGTCGTTCTGGGAATAGATGAGAATAACGATTTGGCTATTCTACAGATAAAAACCGACAAGAAGACGCCCTATCTTACCATTGGAAATGCAGAATTGATGGAAAACGGCGATAAAATCTATGCGCTGGGCAGCCCAGAGGGACATATGAATACCCTAACAGAAGGAATCATCACCAATAAACATCAGTCTGTAAATGGCAAAGTATTGATACAGATGACTGCGCCTATTGCAGCGGGAAGTTCCGGCGGTGCCCTCCTTAACGAATGGGGACAGGTGATAGGGGTGACTTCCAGCGGTTTGAAAGATGAAAAGAATGTGGGATTTGCCGTTAGTGCTAATCATATCGCAGATGTGCCTCTGACTGAGGAAAAATCATTGGCTTTTTTGTTTAATGAACACCATCTTGATGTGATGCCTTCTGACGAAGAGGGCAATTACTATGAGCAGGAACCCAATGATACCAGAGGGAATGCGAATGTTTACCCTGCTGATGAAATGATGATAGGGGCCATTGACAAACCTAATGATGTAGATATGTTTCGCATCTCTGTGCAGAATACAACCCATATTGCAGTGGGATTGACTTGCGGTTCTGATTGGTTCACGGAAAATCTAGTGCTGATGTTAATTGATGAAGAGGAAAATATTATTGCCCTCAGCGACGTAGAAACCATTAACAATACTCGTATGCAGACGCTATATGGTACTATGGAAAAGGGCGATTATTATTTGGCGTTGATGCAGAATGGTCCAAAGGAGAAAGACAGCCTTTGGTACGATGTGCCTTACTATATGATTTATTATTATGAATAAAAAGAAAAAAGCTCAATGCTTAGCACTGGGCTTTTTCTTTTTATAATCGTATACGTTACTATCCGCTGTTATTCTGAGGCGTGCGATGCCGATGAATCTTTTAGACTCTTCGGCTACGCTTAGGGTGACAACTAGGTAGGTAATAGACTATCGTTTTATAGCATATCCTTTTTCATCAGGATGATGATGCTGATAATGCAGGCAATGACGGCGATGCCAGAAATGATAGCGAAGCCGTAAGGGTGCCCGGCAAAGGGGATGCCAAGTA
This sequence comes from uncultured Clostridia bacterium, assembly GCA_946562005.1. Taxonomy (GTDB): domain Bacteria; phylum Bacillota; class Dehalobacteriia; order UBA4068; family JAAVYR01; genus JAAVYR01. The sequence continues at coordinate 6,428 of CAMNVD010000013.1, forward strand.
AATTCATACCGAAGAAGCTAGCAATCATCGTAGGGATAGACATGACAATGGTGATACCGGCTAACAGCTTCATCACGATGCTTAAGTTGTTAGAGATAATGGAAGCGAAAGCATTCATAGTGCCGGTGGAGATGTTGCTGTAAATATCTGCCATTTCGATAGCCTGGTGATTTTCGATTAACACGTCTTCTAGTAAGTCTTCATCTTCTTCATAAAGCTTTAATGCTTTGCCTCGGAGCAGGCGTTGCATTACTTTTTCATTGGCACGCAGCGAGGTAATGAAGTATACCAAGCTTTTTTGAATATTGAGCAAATGGCTGAGCTCCTGATTACGCATGGAGCGGTGCAGTTCCCGCTCGATATCTTCCGTGTGGCGGTTGATTTCCCGCAGATATTTTAAGTATAGATTGGTCTTTTTCTGTAGCAACTGTAAGATGAAACGTGTCTTTTTGTAGGTGGTCATTCCCTTGACACGGGTTTTGACGAAGTCGTTTTCTAACCTGATGTCTTCTAAGCAGACGGTGATGATATAGTCGTCATTGAGGACAATACCTAGCGGGATAGTGTCGTAGTTGACATCAGCGTCCCGTTCTACTGGGACGTTAACGATAATCATGGTCTGTTCTTCTTCTACTTCTACACGGGAGATTTCTTCATCATCTAATGGATACTTGAGGAAATCTATAGCGATTTCTGTGCTTTGTGCGATATCGGCGATTTCTGCTTCTGTAGGATTAATCAGGTTAATCCAGCAACCTTTTTCGATGGCAGGAATCACTGTAATGTCGTCAGTTGCAGTTGTTTGGTAGATGGTGAGCATAGTCTTTCCCCTTTCTTTCGGGGAAGACAGCAGCGACGGTTCCCCTTGATTTAGCGTGTTAGGGTTTTATTTATATGATATTTCGGGTCCGCCTCCACAAGATGCACCTCCATAAAAAATAAATATGATATTCTTAATTTATTATAACTTTCCTTTGCGGTAAAAGCAAAGAATTTTTTTATCTTATTCTGGGAAAAATAGCAGGAGAAAAACCTGTTTTTCACGGAATAAGAGAGAAAAAAATAGAGGAGAATTTTTATCTGTCTAGAATATATAAGTATAAACTGATATAGGCAGTAAGTCCGCAAAATTTATTTACAGAGTTTTTGTTTTGAGAAGGGTGGGGTTGACCATGGATATCACGGATGTACGAGTAAGAAAAATTTTAGCAGAAGGAAAAATGAAGGCAATTGTTTCTGTTACTATCGACAATGCTTTGGTCGTTCACGATGTAAAGGTTGTTGATGGGCAAAATGGTCTTTTTGTCGCTATGCCTAGTCGCAAAACTACAACAGGCGACTTTAGAGATATTGCTCATCCTATTTCCCAGGAAGCCAGAGATTTGATTCAAAAAGAAGTTTTGGATAAGTATTATGAAGCTTTAGCGGCAGCAGAAAATGAATCTGCTGTAGAAGAAGAATAATTTTCATTCAAGCTTAAATCTATTAGTTTTATGAATGTTAAAAATAAAAAATAGACCATAACGTTATGGTCTATTTTTTTATTTTGGCATGATAGGGAATGTATAATTCTTTTCTCTGCTGTATATAAATATTTTGCTGGTCTTATCAGGAGAAAATTGTTATAATGTTAACAATCGTGTAATTTTCTGGAGAGATATGTTTGAAAAAGCGATAGAGGGAAACGGGGGAAATCAATTTGGTAAAGCAAGGTGCGATTATTTTGGCGGCCGGCAAGGGCACCAGAATGAATTCAAAATTACCAAAGGTGTTACATAAAATCAATGGTCTTCCTATGACGGCTCATGTGATTCGTGCTCTTTCCAAGTGTCATTTAGACCAGACTGTGATGGTAGTGGGACATGAAGGTGAACTGGTGCAAGAGGTTTATGGTGACCAGGTAGATTATGCAGTGCAACGGGAGCAGTTGGGGACGGGACACGCCATCATGAGTGCCATGCCGGTGTTAAAGTCTGATATTGATGTAGTATTGGTAGTTTGTGGGGATACACCGCTTTTAACAGGAAACTCTCTGCTAAAAATGTTGCAGTCTTTTTATAATAGTGATGCCTCTTGTATGGTGCTCACGGCGAAGCTGCCAAACCCTACTGGTTATGGGCGTATTATCCGTGGGGAAGAAGAGCAGGTTGTTGCGATTATCGAGGAGAAAGACGCTTCTGTTACAGAAAAACGCATTAACGAGATTAACACCGGTACTTATTGCTTCAAAGTAGCAGATTTGAAAGAAGCGCTGGAGCATCTCAACAATGAAAATGCCGCCGGTGAATATTATCTGACGGATACTATCAGTTATCTGTGTCAGCGGGGAAAAATCGTTGCCGGACAACTGCTTTCTGATTACCATGAAATCCTAGGCGTTAATAACCGGGTGCAGATGGCTCAGGCTGTGGAAATCTTGCGGAAGCGGAAATGTGAGGAGCTGATGCTCAAAGGGGTTACCATCGTAGACCCTAACCGGGTGTATATCGAACAGGATGTAGAGGTGGATATTGATACCATCATTGAGTCGAATGTGCAGTTAAAAGGGAATACGAAAATTGGCAGGGAGTGTTTCATCGGCGCAGATACAGAGCTCATTGATACAACAATAGGGGATTTTTGCGAAATCAAAAAATCCGTTCTCTGGGAAAGCACAGTAGCCAATCATGTGAAAATCGGTCCCTTTGCTTATCTTCGCCCTGGTAGCGTCATCGCTGAAAACGTAAAAGTAGGCGATTTTGTAGAGATAAAAAATTCTCATATTGCAGAAGGTAGCAAAGTACCTCATCTTAGCTACATCGGTGACGCAACAGTAGGTGAAAAAGTAAATATCGGCTGTGGCACTATTACCTGCAACTATGATGGGGAGAAAAAACATCCTACCATCATTGGGGATGGTGCTTTCATCGGCAGCAATAGTAACCTAGTGGCGCCGGTGGAAGTAGGAGAAAACGCTTTTGTAGCGGCGGGCTCTACCATCACCAAGGAAGTGCCTGCTAATGCCTTAGCGGTAGCTCGCGGTCGGCAATATATCAAGGAAAATTGGGTGAAAGAAAAATAGCCTTTTGGGGGCTACGCCCTATTTTTCCTGTAACGGTGGACAGGCTGTGGCAGGAGATTCTGGAAATAAGTCGAATTTTTATAGCAATAAAAATTCTATATATTTTCATACCATATTGTCATCATTGTCATCCTGAACGAATGTGAAGGATTCTTTAGATACTTCGTCGTTTTACTTCTCAGAATGACAATGGATTATAAACTATGAAATGTTGTAACGGAATATAGGGATAAAAATTGGGAGGACAGATTTATGACTTTGCGGAAATTGAAACTTTTTACCGGCAATGCTAACCCGGAGCTAGCCAAAGAAATCGCTGATTATCTTGGTATAGAGCTGGGCCAATCGAAGGTGAAGACTTTTTGCGATGGGGAAATCGCCATCGAAATCAACGAAAGCGTCCGGGGTGCTGATGTATTTATCGTGCAGCCTACTTGTTACCCAACCAATGATAACATTATGGAATTATTGATTATGATAGACGCTATGAAGCGGGCTTCTGCCCAACGCATCACGGCAGTGATTCCTTATTATGGTTATGCTCGTCAAGAGCGGAAGAGCAAGGCCCGTGACCCAATCTCTGCTAAGCTTATGGCTAATTTGATTACTGCTGCAGGGGCAGATAGAGTGGTATCTATGGATTTACACGCCAGCGCTATCCAAGGGTTCTTTGATATTCCTTTAGACCATTTGCCTGGGGTACCCCTTCTTGCCGAATATTACAAAAACATGGGCTTAGAAGATATCGTTGTTGTTTCCCCGGACATCGGCGGTGTGGTGCGCGCTCGGAATATGGCTCATCGCTTAGGCGCCGAAATTGCCATTATCGATAAACGGCGTCCGGAAGCCAATAAAGCAGAAATTATGAACGTTATCGGCAATATCAAAGACAAAAATGTCATCATGGTGGATGATATTATCGATACGGCTGGCACTATTACCAAAGGAGCAGAAGTCCTCAAAAAGATGGGTGCAAAGACGGTGTATGCTTGCTGTACCCACCCGGTATTCTCTCCGCCAGCTGTAGAGCGGCTGGAAAATTCAGTCATCAAAGAAGTGATGATTACCAACACCATTCCGTTGACGCCGGACAGACAAGGTACCTCCAGTAAAATCAAATCTATTTCCGTGGCTTCTCTCTTAGGGGAAGGGATTATTCGCATCCATGAAGATTTGTCTGTGAGCAAATTATTTGATTAATACTTAGGAGAAAATAGAAAAAGGTCTAAAGCAAACGCTTTAGACCTTTTTTGAGGAGGAGAGGTAACAATGCGGGTAAAAGATTGCCCAGGGTAAATCAGATACTTTTCAGTATCTAATCTTATTATATGAGAGCAAAGGTAAAAGGTGCAGATAATCTGTTGTTGGACGCCTAAGAAAAATTTAGTGCTTGGGATGGCACTATTTTGTGTGTGAGGTAGAAAAAAGTTTGGGTTACCAAGAGATTGGTTTAAGATTGACTATTCTTCCGGAAAAGGATTATAATAAAAAACTCTGAGAAAAATAAATGTGAGGAAGATAACATGAAAGTTGTGGTAGGGCTAGGAAATCCTGGTATAGAATATGTGGCAACCCGCCATAATGTGGGTTTTATGACTTTAGATAGTTTTGCGGAAAAACACAGCGTTCAGGGCTGGAAAAGTAATTTCCAGGCGTTGGTAGGGGAAACTAAAATCGATGGAGAAAAAGTGCTTTTAGTGAAGCCCCAAACCTTTATGAATCTAAGCGGACAGGCGGTCCTTGCTGTAATGCAGTTTTATAAAGTAGATAAGGAAGACTTACTGGTCGTCTATGATGATATGGACTTGGCGGTAGGTGCTGTAAAGCTGCGACAAAAAGGCAGCTGCGGCGGTCATAATGGCATACGAGATATTATTCGTCTTTTGGGTACAGAGCAAATATCCCGTTTGAAAATCGGCATTGGTAAAAGCGAGTATGCGCAAGGAAAGGATTTTGTCTTAGGGAAATTTTCAGCAGAAGAAGATGAGCTAATAGATAACGGCATTGTTAAAGGAATAGATGCGATTACTTGTTGGGTAAAGCATGGTATTGCAGAGGCTATGAACCGTTACAACCGACAGGACAAATAGAAGAATCTTTTAGACAATCTTTTAAGGGTAAGAGAAAAATCGGATAAAGGATAAAGGAGGCATGATATGCTAGAGGTATTAGCCCATTGGAAAGAGACGCCTTATGGCGCATATTTACAGGAACAACAGACGTTACCTAGCGTTGGTATGACGGAGATTGTGGCAACGAATCTTTTAGCACAGTCTGCCACCATTATCAATGGTTTTTTGGCGGGAAAAAGCAGTCAGTTGGTGGTGACAATAGATGAAAAATCTGCCCAGCTTTTCTATCATAATTTATCCGGTGTATTAGGTGAGGAACAGGTGTTTTTATTTCCCTACTTGGAGCTGCTGCCTTTTGCTGTCCAGGGAAATAATCTGGAAGTTGTTCGTCAGCGGATACAGGTGCTGACGAAACTTGCTTTGGGTGAAAAAATCCTGGTAGTAGCAGAGGGGGCAAGCCTTGTGCGGCGGTTGGCGCCTTTTGACTGCTTCGCAAGGGGGATTCGCAAGGTAAAAGCAGGCGACCATATCGAACTGGCTACTCTTGCAGAGGAATTGGTCCGGCTAGGATACCGCCGGGAAAAGAAAGTGGAAGAAGCTGGCTGTTTCAGCTTGCGGGGGGATATTTTAGATATTTATCCTTTTGTCTATTCACAAGCTATTCGAGTAGAGTTTTTTGATGATGAGGTAGAGGCCATTCACTTTTTTTCGGTGGCAAATCAGCGGGTGACCGGTGCTCTGACAGAGTTTCTTATCTGTCCGGCAAATGAACTGCCGGTAGGTAACGCTGAAATGACTCAGGGGGCAGTGCTGCTAAAGGCGGAATTTACCGAGGCGCAAGCTGTGGTGGGGGATATGCCGGAAAGTGACATTCTCTCTGCCGTAGAAAGTATGGAGCTGGGACAGTGGCAAGAGGGCATGGAGCGGTATGGCAGCAGTTTTTTTTCTAGGTTAGACCAATTGCTGGACTATTTTCCACGGAATGGGGTCTTCTATTTTTGTGAGAGTAAAGATATTTGGCAGAGTATGTTACAGCAGCAGGAGTACCAAAAAAGTATCTTTGCTGACGCCATGGAAACCGGGGCGTGCCTTCCTTCTTTTTTAGAAAATTTTGCTACAGTAGCGGAAGTAATGATGGCAGCGGAGAAGAGAGGCGCTGTATTATTCCACGGTTTTCCGATTGTACAGCAGTCTATGGCAGTGTTTGATGACCATATAGACGCTATGCGGCAGTTTTATTCTTTGATAGGCAAGACTTTTACAGATAATTCTCGGGATATTCCTGCTTATATGGGGAAGATGGATTTGCTGCAAGAGGATTTGAGTTTCTATCAGCAAGAGGGTTACCAAGTGGTGGTAACAGCTAGTTCTGATATTCGTCTGGGAAAACTGCGGGAAAGTTTTAGCCAGTTAGAAATAGATTATCCGCAAATTAACTTTGCCGCTATCCATTTTGTGCTGTCTGATTGCATTGGCGGCGCAGTTAATAGTGAGCTGAAAATAGCTGTTTTTACAGAAAAAGAGCTTCTAGGTCAAGAAGCAAAAGCCAAAAAACGGCGGAAGTTTGCAGCTGGGGAAAAGATAGAAAACTTCTACGATTTGCAGCCTGGAGACTATGTGGTTCATGTGAACCATGGTATCGGTAAGTTTGTAGAAGTGGTGCGGCTGCAAGTGGGGGAAGTGGCAAAGGACTATCTCTACCTGCAATATGCCGGTAACGATAAGCTTTATGTGCCGGTGGACCAGGTAAATTTGATTCAGAAGTATATTGCTTCTGACAGTACCCAGCCAAAACTCTATAAGCTGGGCGGCACAGAGTGGCAGCGGACTCGGATGAAAGCCCAAAAAGGTATCGCCGAGCTTGCTGATAAACTGTTGGATTTATATAGTCAGCGGGCCTTGGAGCCTGGTTTTGCCTTTTCTAGCGATACGCCGTGGCAAAAAGAATTTGAAGACGCTTTTCCTTATGCAGAAACAGAACATCAGCTGCAAGCAGTGCGGGAAATCAAGAAGGATATGGAGTCTGCCCGTCCTATGGACCGTCTTCTTTGCGGAGATGTGGGTTATGGCAAGACGGAAGTGGCGCTTCGGGCTGCATTTAAGGCAGTGATGGACGGTAAGCAGGTGGCGGTGCTGGTACCTACCACTGTCCTTGCTACCCAGCATATGATTACCTTCCAGGACCGTTTCCGGGATTATGGTGTGAAGGTAGCGTGTTTGAGCCGCTTTACTAGTGCAAAGCAAAAGAAAGAAATCCTGTCCGGGCTGTTGCAGGGCGCTATTGATATGGTGATTGGTACCCATCGTCTTTTTTCTAAGGAACTGATATTCAAAGATTTGGGTTTATTGATTATTGATGAAGAGCAGCGCTTTGGTGTGGCGCATAAAGAGAAAATCAAAGAGCTGCGGAAAAATATTGATGTGCTGACCTTGTCTGCAACCCCTATTCCCCGCACGCTCCATATGGCTATGGTGGGTATGCGGGACATGAGTATCCTTGCCACACCGCCAGAGGATCGGTTGCCAGTGCAGACTTTTGTGGTGGAGTGGCACGCCCGTCTGATTAAAGATGCCATTATCCGGGAATTACATCGTATGGGACAGGTTTATTATATTCACAATCGTATCGAGAGTATTTTTGAAGTGGCGGCTCAAATCCAGCAGCTGGTGCCGGAGGCAAGCATTGCGGTGGCCCATGGTCAGATGTCTGAGAAAATGCTGGAAGAAGTGATGCAGGAATTCATTGACGGGGAAGTCGATATCCTAGTCTCTACTACCATTGTCGAGTCTGGGCTGGACATTCCTAATGTGAATACGCTTATTGTGTCCGATGCAGATAATTTTGGTCTGGCTCAGCTCTATCAGCTCAGGGGGCGAGTAGGTAGGAGCAAACGGCAGGCCTTTGCCTACTTTACCTACCCCAGAGGGAAAATTCTTTCAGATGTGGCGAGAAAACGTCTTTCTGCTATTCGGGACTTTACGGAGCTTGGTTCTGGCTTCAAAATCGCTATGCGGGATATGGAAATCCGCGGCGCCGGGAATATTTTAGGACCTCAGCAGCATGGGCATATCGCAGCAGTAGGCTTTGACCTTTACTGTCAGATGGTAGAAGAAGAAGTGCAGAAGAAGATGGCTGCCCGTGAGGCCGGTATAGAGGCGGGAACAGTAGAACCAATGCTGCTGCCAAAGGCTTTGCCTCAGAAAAATATTTTACGGAAGCCACTGCTTTTGGAGCTTTCTCTGGATGGTTACATCCCAGATGGCTATATGGATGATTCCCAGTTGAAAATGGAAGTATATAAACGGATGGCCCAAGTGGCCAACGTGGTAGCTTTAGAGGAATTAAAGGAAGAAGTTGTTGAGCGTTATGGCAAGCTGCCTCGTCCAGTGCAGAATTTATTCAAAATCACAGAGATTAAAATTCAGGGAGAACGGATGGGCGTTCGTTCTATGGTGCAAAACGACCAACGGGTGGATATTGTTTTCGGGCCGGATTTTGCGCTTTCTGGGGAGCAGCTTTTAAGCTTAAATACGTTGATGGGAAAATCTTTGCATTATAAACCGGGCAATGAAGAGGAATTCATCATTCGTATGGATACTAAAAACTTATCTGGCGACAAGGTATTGCAGCTTCTGGAGAAATTATTAAAGGAAATCAGCCGAATGTCTGGTATCAGAGAAACAGTTTCTTAAAAGATAAATTTATGGTAAAATAAAGGTATACGTTATTACCCACTTAGTTGTCACCCTGAGCATAGCCGAAGGGTCTAAGAAGATTCTTCGTCATTTCATTCCTCAGAATGACAATGGATAATAAACTATGGTTTTCCAAAAATAAGGAAAGGTCGTGTATGGGTTTGAAAAAAATGAAAGTATGGGGTGCTCTGTGTCTGAGTGCGTTAGTTTTGGCTGGTTGCGGCGGTGAAAAGGTTGTTTCTATGGGGACCGTCAATGGTGTTGCTATCGACCAGAATAAATTTGATTTTTATATGGATAATTTGAAAAATCAGTATAGTTCCATTATTGATTTAACGGAACCAAATGAACAAAATAAAGCTGTCTATGCCATTATCGAACAAAGTGCTTGGGATACCATGGTGCAAAATACACTGGTAGAAGCGTTGGCTCAAGAAGAAGGTATCCAGGTCACTGGCGCTGAGGTAGAAAATGCTTTGGATACCCAAGTGAAGGCAAGCTTTGACTCTGAACAGGGCTTTAATGACTGGCTGAAGGCTATGGGCTACACCAGAGAAGAGATGCTTTATCTGTTCCGTATGGATACGTTGAGTCAGAAATTATTTGATAAAGTAACAGCGGATATTAGCATTAGCGATGAAGAAGCAAAAGCGGCTTATGAAGCAGACAAGGAAAATTGGCAGAAAATCAGCGTTTCTCATATCCTCTTCAAAGCAGACCGGGATAACGCTAGCGAAGAAGAGTTGAATGCTGCTCGGGAAAAAGCTAAGGATATTATCAAACGGCTAGATAATGGGGAGGACTTTGCTACTCTGGCCAAAGAATATTCTGAGGACAGTAGTGCTTCTGCCGGCGGCGCTATGGACTATAAATTTGCTAAAAACGATACCGGGTTTGTGAAAGAATTTGTTGATGGCGCATTCCTTCTCCATGAAGTAGGAGAATATTCTAAAGAACCGGTACAGAGTCAGTTTGGCTTCCATATTATTAAAATTGATACCAAGGATGATGATTTTGAGGCGGTAAAAGAAGATGTAAAAACTTCTCTTGCAACACCGCTAAAGACAGATGCTTATTATGCTTATATGGATGAAAAATCTGTTGCAGCAGAGGTGAAAGTAGATTATACCTTCCAATATTGGACAGAGGGTAATGAAGAGGGTAAAGCAAATCCTTTTGCGCAACAAGAAGAAAATCAAGAATAGTTTTATTTCGCTATGATAAAAAGGCTGTCCCGTGAAATCAGGGACAGCCTTTTTCTTTTTCTTTGGTAAAAATTTACGGAAATCGTATAAAAAACAATGATTTGCAAATAATAGTAAAAAATCATGGAAACAGTGATACGAAAAGTGAATTTGTTTGCTGAGGAGGAAGAAAAATGAAAGCAACTGGTATTGTAAGACGTATAGATGATTTGGGGCGAATCGTAATTCCCAAAGAGATTCGCAGAACGTTACGGATAAGAGAAGGAGACCCATTGGAAATTTTTGTAGATAGAGACGGAGAAGTGATTTTGAAAAAATATTCTCCCATTGGTGAATTAAGCGCCTTTGCTAAAGAATATGCTCAGTCTCTCTATGATGCTATCGGTCATGTAGTCTGTGTGGCAGATAGAGATAGCATCATCGCTGTCAGCGGCTATGCAAAAAAAGATTTGCTGAATCGCGGCATCGGTAAAATGGTAGATCAGGCTATGGAGGACCGCCGTACGGTAGTTCATCTGCAAACCATTGTCTCTGATAACAAAAATGGTGTGGTAAAAACCACCGGTACAGAAGAACCTATGGTCTTTGCCGGCGCAATTATTGCGCCTATTGTAGCGCAGGGTGACCCTATTGGCTCGGTGATGATTCTTAGCAAGTCTGAGGATGATACCTTAGGGGAAATGGAGCAAAAGATGGCTGAGACCGGCGCCGGTTTCCTAGCCAAACAAATGGAACAGTAGTCCGCCGTTGGGATAGGGTAAGATCGTATCTGCTTCTTGTCTTGTCTTTGCAATCATGATACACTTTAATTGGTCTGACTGTTATTTTGATTATCATGATAAGCAGGGGAGATTCGAATGATACAAAAGCAAAAAATAGAGGATTTGGTGCAGAAAAAAGGCGGTTATCATTGGGAGGATTTACAGCTGATTATGGAAATCCTTTTAGGGCCGGAGGGCTGTCCTTGGGATAAGGAGCAAAACCATACTTCTTTAAAGCGTTATCTATTGGAAGAATGCTACGAGGTGATGGACGCTATTGATGAGGGGAATATGCCTTCTTTAAAAGATGAATTAGGCGATGTTCTCTTTCAGGTGGTATTTCACAGTCAGCTGGCCAAAGAAAGCGGCGCCTTCCATATAGATGATGTGGTGGATAACGTTTGCCGGAAGATGATACGCCGCCACCCTCATGTGTTTGGCGGCTGTAAGGCAGAAAATATGGACGGCGTGTGGGCCAACTGGGAGCAGATAAAAGCCCAGGAGAAAAAAGATGGCATCAACGGCGCAAAGCCAACTGCTACCATTGCAGTTCCTGCCCAGTTACCAGCAGTGCTCTATGCTCAAAAAATCCAGGAAAAGGCATCCCGGGTCGGCTTTGACTGGAGTGATAAGGGCGAAGTATGGAAACAACTAGAAAGCGAACTGGTGGAACTAAAAGAAGCCCAAACACCAGCGGAAGAACAGGAAGAACTGGGCGACGTGCTGTTCACCGTGATTAACTTAGCTCGATTTTACGGGGTGGATAGTGAGTCTGCATTACGTGGCAGCTCAAAAAAATTCTTATCTAGGTTTGCATATCTGGATGAAACATTACAAGCAGAAAAAAAATCATGGCAGGAATGCACCATGGAAGAATTAAACGCATTATGGGTAGAGGCAAAAAAACAGGAAAAAATATGCAAATAAATATAGAGATAGAGAAGGATTTTTTAAAAAAAGGGCGAATAAATGCTAAAGACTTTTATATTAAAATAGGATTGAAAGGGCGATTAAAACATGAATAAAACTGATTTAGTATGTGCAGTTGCTGAAAAAGCAAACTTGACCAAAAAAGACGCTGAAATGGCTATCAATGTTGTAATGCAATCTGTAATCGATGCATTAGCAGCAGGGGACAAAGTACAATTAGTAGGCTTTGGTACCTTCGAAGTAAGAGAACGTGCCGCTAGAACCGGCAGAAACCCACAAACCGGCGCTCCTTTGGAAATTCCAGCTGGTAAAATTCCTGCATTCAAAGCTGGGAAAGCTTTCAAAGATGCAGTAGACAACAAATAAGAAACGTGTAAGAGAAGGGAGCCTCTTTCGGGAGGCTCCCTTTTTTTGGAGGGAATACCAATGAGATTAGATAAATTCTTAAAAGTTTCTCGCCTCATTAAACGGCGAACCATTGCCAAAGAAATCTGTGATGCGGGAAAAATTACGGTAAATGGCAGAACAGCAAAGGCATCTTCTGAGGTGGCAGTAGGCGATATGCTAGAATTACACTTTGCAAACCGTACTATGAAAGTAAAAATTGCGAAAGTCAGCGAGACGATAAAAACGCAGGAAGCTGCTGATATGTATGAGGTTTTGGGAGAGGAAAAAGTCACTGAGGACTTATTTTAAGCGAAAGAGGGGAGTGATTCCTCTCTTTTTTTGTTCTAATGCAAAGTCTATAGCATATAGATAAACGAAGAAAAAACTAATGTCGATTGTTGGCGTATCATTGATGGGGAGGTCTTTTGATATGGACTTTGTAGATGAAAAAAATGGAGGAAATTTGAATAATCTTCATCGTGTGTTAATAGATAACCAGGAAAGTTTACACTTACAAGGGGTTTGTAAGGTGGAGAATTTTGACCCCTGCTCCATTTGGTTGGAAACCAACCGGGGGGATTTGGTGATAGAAGGAGAAGGGTTACATATTGCACATCTGGATTTAGACGGAAAAGAATTAAAAGTCTGCGGGAAAATCTGCGGTATTCGTTATACGGTTAATACCAAAGATGGAAAGCGAGTAAAAGCCGCTGGAAAGCATTTGTTAGACCGCCTTTTAAAGTAGGTGGTAGGTATGAATCTGATTGTTGTTCAATTATATGAGTTTATCATAGGGATGGTTTTAGGCGGTGGACTGAGTTTCTTTTATGCTTGCTATCGTTTGCAGTTTCATAGCGGCAATTATTCCCGCCGACAGTTATTGGTGACGGATAGTCTTTGGTGGTTATTTGCTGCGATTGTTACAGTGGCCGTACTTATTTTTCTGAGATGGGGCGCATTGCGGGCGTTATTTTTTCTTTGGCTGTTTTTAGGGTTTATCTTAGGATATACCTTTATTTGGCGGCCTTTATGCCATAAGCTAACATCTATATTTGCCGGTAAACCGAAGCCACCTTTGCCCCAAGAGGGTATTGACCGAATTTCTCTAAAACAAGTTAACAAAAAAGTTAACAAAAAAGAGGATGGTTTATTATATAAACCTTTTGACGTTGCTGCGCAGGGACTCTACCAAAGCTATGCATATGGAAAACGGCATTATGTGACAGCAAAAAAGAAGCAGCAGGCTGTAGCAGAAAAATGGAAGAAGCAGGTGTCTGCCGAAAGACAAAAGTTAAAGCATACAATTCTAGCTGCTCTTTGGCCAGAACAAAAGCAGTCTAACACAGAAGATGCTCCGGATATGACGGAAAATGATTTTCCAGAGGATGAAAAAAAATAAATTAGGCTGTAATCAGCCGTAACAATAAGGAAATGTTGGTATTTACTAAATATTGGCATTTCCTTTTTGTAATATGTGCATATCTTGTACTTGATTTGTCCACAAAATGTGGATATAATGTGGATAAAGGGATAGGGGTTTGGGATAATTCTTCATTCCTTTGGGATAGTATTCCCTTTTTAGGGGATTGGCCTGGTAGAAAGGGGTGATTACAGATGCAGATGGAAATCCGTGGTGCGGAAAAACTAAGCTTCCGGGAAAAGCAAGTCGTGACCTTGAAAGAGATGGGGAAATCTGCAGAAGTAATTGCCAAAATGCTAAAAATAAGCGCAAGCTCTGTAGCAACGCTCTATAATCGGGCTCGGACCAAAGGTTATGAGGTCGTTATCGTCATTCCTGGTGCAGTGCTTGATATGACAGAGATGGAGGTGGATGAAGATGAGACAGAAGTATAATGGCCCGTCTGATTGGGAGGATACCGCATTGACGGAACTGTCTCAGGTGTCCGAACCATCTGCCCGACAGGTCAGAAGACAAGCTCCAAAACGGCGGAAGATATCTTTAATGAAAATAGGTATCCTATGCTGCCTTGCTTTTTGTTGTCTGCAATTTGGTAAGCAATTTATTCAGTATCAGCAGATACAGGCAGAAGTTGCCTATTTTGAGCAAGTGAAGCAGGGAAAATTGGACAAACAAAAAGAATTAGAAGAAACGAAAGCGCTTTTGGATGACCCGTCTTATATTGAGCGGGTGGCTAGAGAACATTTGGGCTTTGTCTATGAAGGCGAAACATTGGTGTTGCCGGGTGAAACGGTAGATGACGATATCCCTGAATATAATCCCAATATCAAAGCAGGGGATTTGCACTAGAAATCATCTGACTAAATTGGATTGACAAAACAGAGACGTCCAGAATATAATAAATGAAAATAATATAAAAACACTGGAGGTAGGGTTTTTCTCATGGATTTGACCGTTGGAAGTGTTGTAGATGGCGTGGTGACTGGTATCACGAAGTTCGGTGCTTTTGTGGAAGTTGCACCGGGGGTAACTGGACTGGTGCATATTTCCGAGGTAGCTGACGCTTATGTGAAAGAAGTTAGTGACTTTTTGAAAGAAAAGGACGCAGTTAAGGTAAAGGTGGTTAGCATTGGCGATAATGGTAAGATTGGTCTTTCCATTAAACAGGCGTTACCACCAAAACCAAAGGTAGTGGCTTCTCCGCAACCGGTGTTTAACACTCCCAGACAAAAAGATGAGATGCCTTTTGAAGATAAGCTGGCAAAATTTATGAAGGACAGCAATGATAGATTGGTT
>CAMNVD010000014.1 GCA_946562005.1 uncultured Clostridia bacterium
CAAATTCATTATTGGTACCATAGGTAATATCTGCTTCATAGGCCAGCTTCCGGTTTGGCGTCATCATATCATGGTAGATTTGCCCCACAGTAAGACCTAAGAAATTGTAGAGACGTCCCATCCATTTCCCGTCACGCTTGGACAAATATTCATTAACAGTCACCACATGGACACCTTTCCCCGTCAAAGCATTGAGGTAAACAGGAGCGGTCGCTACTAAAGTCTTCCCTTCCCCAGTTTTCATTTCGGCGATACGACCATCATGGAGCGCCATGCCGCCAATGAGCTGCACATCAAAGTGACGCATACCTAAAACTCTCCGGGAAGCTTCCCGCACCACAGCAAAGGCTTCCGGCAAAATATCGTTGAGGGTTTCGCCATTACCCAGCCGTTCTTTGAACTCTGCCGTTTTTGCAGACAAGGCGCCATCGTCCAGGGCCTGCATACTAGGCTCTAAACTGTTGATTTTATCTACGATTTTCTGATAGCGTTTAATATCTTTTGCATTGGCATCCATTAAGCTATGAAATGGATTAAACATAAGAGGACCTCCTTCTGTTTCCAGCGTACATAATCTCTATTTCAATTTATTTTTATACATACTTTTCCTATATTAGTTTATTTTATCACGGCAACTCTACTCCTGCAAGGAAAACCTAGACAATACCACGGAATATACCACGATATACGAAGGCAACACTGTGCGCCTCTGACAGTAAGTTACACAAGCTATCTATATCATGTCCGTTTACGTTTAAATTATATAAAAAACACTGTGCTATCAAAAGATAACACAGCGTCCTGAAAGTAAATGAAAAATATAAACTAAAAATTAAATTTCTGGTTCCAAAAGACCATATTTGCCATCTCTTCTTTTATATACTACATTGATTTTGCCGGTTTCTTCATTGGCAAAAGCAAAGAAGGCATGGCCAATCAAATTCATCTGCATAATCGCTTCATCTACAGAAATCGGTTTCATTGGGAATTTTTTGGTTTTTACAGGAGTTTCTTCTTCCTCGATTGGCACAATATCATCTAAGGATGGTTTTACCACTGCCCGATTTTTCTTGGCCAATTTGGTCTTATATTTCCTTACCTGGCGTTCCAGCTTTTCTACCACCAAGTCGATAGAAGCATACATACTGTCAGTTTCTTCTTCACATCTGAGCACAATGCCTTTTAAAGGAACAGTAAGCTCTACTCGGTCGCTGCCTTTGGTAGAAGAAAGCGTAACTACCGCTTCATTCATATCTTCTAACATACGTTCAAATTTTGCCAATCTCTTTTCCACGTATTCACGGAGTGCCGGAGTCACTTCGATATTCCGTCCTTTTACTGTTACAGTCATTGTCATAATAACGCACTTCCTTTCTGTCGATACCCATCTTAAGATAATATAAGATTTTATTTTCTATTGCTTTCATTCTCTACTATAAGAATTACACACCAGAAAAGGAAATCCTGCCACCGCCCCAAAAGAAAAAGAAAAAAGAACCGATGAGATACCGGTTCCTTTTACAGTTCTGATTATCTGTAAAATTTTCTTTTCAAATCTCTTTCATTTTGAGTCAGAAATAAGAAAAAGAAACTTAGGATAATTTCACAACATTAGCAGCTTGCAAACCCCGTGGGCCTTCTACTACATCAAATTCTACTTCCTGACCTTCTTCCAGGTTTTTGAAGCCTTCTCCAGTAATGGCAGAGAAATGAACAAATACGTCTTGTTCCCCTTCACCAGATAAGAAGCCGAAGCCTTTTTCAGAGTTAAACCATTTTACAGTACCTTTCATAGCACCCTCCAAATTCCACATAAAATTCTTTTTCCTCACAGAAAACAGTGATAAACCCACTGTTTTCCTTAGGTAGGGATTATTATACCACGAGATACGCCCCATTGCAAACAAATCAGATTTTTTGTCAAAAAGATTGTAAAATCGTCAATCCTCATAAAATTTCTTGATGATATAGATTTTTTCCTTTTTTTCCTTTTTTTCCTTTGTAGTAACAATGATTTGTGATATAATATATAAAATCATTATAAAAAATTAGAGGAGGCCATCCAATGAAAGCTGTTATTACCGTTCTAGGGAAGGATACCACAGGCATTATTTACCGTATCAGTGAAATCTTATACAAAACCAACAACAATATTTTAGACTTAAGTCAGACCATCATGGAAGATATGTTCACCATGATTATGCTGGTAGATATCTCAAAATCCTCTAATAGCATCGACGAATTAAACCAACAACTCAAGGCCTTAGGCGAAGAGCTAAACCTCTCCGTCCGCATCCAACATGAGGATATTTTCTCCTCTATGCACAGGATTTAGCCACTATTTTTGTTTTTAAGGAGTATTTTTTTATGATTAATACTTATGATATTTTAGAAACCATCAAGATGATTCAAGAAGAACACTTGGACATCCGTACCATCACTATGGGCATTTCCCTCCGAGATTGCTGCCATAGCGATATTAAAGTCTCCACCCAAAAGGTTTACGATAAAATCACCAAACGAGCAGAAAAGCTCGTTTCCACTGGGGAAGAAATCGAACGGAAATACGGTATTCCTATTATCAACAAACGGATTTCCGTCACCCCCATTGCCCTTGTCGCCGAAAGCTGCGATAGCAAAGACTATGTGCAATATGCCTATGCCCTGCAAAAAGCGGCAGAAGCCACTGGCGTCAACTTCATTGGCGGTTATTCTGCTTTAGTACACAAAGGCTACACCGAAGGGGACCGTGCTCTCATCGCCTCTATCCCAGAAGCATTAGCGAATACCAACAATGTATGCTCCAGCGTTAACGTAGCCACGACCAAAGCTGGCATCAATATGGACGCTGTAGCAGAAATGGGCCGCATCATTAAGCAAGCAGCAGAACTGACAAAAGACCGTGACTCCATCGGCTGCGCAAAATTAGTAGTCTTTGCCAATGTACCAGAAGACAATCCGTTCATGGCTGGCGCTTTCCATGGCGTCGGCGAACCGGAATGCGTCATCAATGTAGGGGTTTCCGGCCCCGGCGTTGTCCGGGCAGCTCTTGCAAAAGCCGGCGACTGTGACTTCTCTCAAGTTGCTGACACTATTAAAAAGACTGCTTTCAAAATCACTCGTATGGGACAATTAGTAGCTTGCGAAGCCTCTGAAGCGCTAGGCGTACCTTTCGGCATTGTAGACCTTTCCTTAGCGCCAACGCCTGCCATCGGTGACTCCGTTGCCCACATCTTAGAAGAAATGGGCCTGGAAAAATGCGGTACCCACGGCACCACTGCAGCCCTTGCGCTCCTTAATGACGCTGTGAAAAAAGGCGGCGTCATGGCCTCCTCCCACGTAGGCGGACTTTCCGGCGCATTTATCCCTGTCAGCGAAGACGCCGGCATGATAGACGCAGTCAAATGCGGCGCCCTATCCCTAGAAAAACTAGAAGCTATGACAGCAGTATGCTCCGTGGGCTTAGATATGATTGTAGTTCCTGGTGACACCACTGCAGAAACCCTCTCTGCCATCATTGCAGATGAAATTGCCATCGGCGTCATTAACACCAAAACCACCGCCGTAAGAGTTATCCCTGCTATTGGTAAGAAAATCGGTGAAGAATTAGAATTCGGCGGGTTATTAGGCAGCGGTCCTGTTATGCCTGTCAGCAATTTCTCCAGTGAACGGTTCGTAAAGCGTGGCGGCAGAATCCCCGCTCCAATGCACAGCCTCAAGAATTAGCCACAAAGTACCACAGAAATACTTACTACCTCTTAGCACTTCATATTGCCTAGGAGGTAGTTTTTTATTGCTGTAAAAGATTTCTCGAAAAAATTCTGAAGTTCCGGTTGCTTTTTTTGTTCTAAGCGCTTATAATGAGGAAAGACCTACTGTTTTATGCCCTGACGATAACCCTTCCTTTCGGATTTTGGTTCATCATCCCCGGTTGTAAACATTAGGAAAATCCAAAAGGAGGTATTTTATCATGGCTTTTGAAGACAGAACATTAACCTGTAAAGAATGCGGCGCTGAATTCGTTTTCTCCGCATCCGAACAAGAATTTTACGCTGAAAAGGGGTTCCAAAACGACCCTGCTCGTTGCCCTTCCTGCCGCGCAGCACGGAAACAACAACGGAACGGCGCAAGAGAAATGTTTGAAGTAGTTTGTGCTGAATGCGGTTGCACCACACAAGTTCCTTTCAAACCAGTAAACGATCGTCCTGTATATTGCAGAGACTGCTATCAAAACCAACAAAGATAGTTTTTAAGCCTATCTTTGCGGTTAAAAAAAACACACCGATTTTCATCGGTGTGTTTTTTATTTTAAATATGGTTGCAGCTATAATACAATGTTTTTCACCGTTTCTGTCATTTGGGTGTTGTCGATGTTGGTGTTGTGACGTACCGGTTTTTCTGTCAGGCCTCGTAACCCTACCGGGATTTCCCAACCGGTTACAGCAGATAGCTTCCCGAGGCAAGCAATAGAGTCCG
This sequence comes from uncultured Clostridia bacterium, assembly GCA_946562005.1. Classification (GTDB taxonomy): domain Bacteria; phylum Bacillota; class Dehalobacteriia; order UBA4068; family JAAVYR01; genus JAAVYR01. The sequence goes on from CAMNVD010000014.1 coordinate 4,477, forward strand.
CTTCTTCACCACAAATAGCGCTGTATACCACCTCAGCAAATTTGAAAGGACTGGCAGTAGAGGCAATGACCATAGGCATCTTATCCCCTGCCGTCTTTTGATAGTCCTGGCAAACTTTCACCCCTACCGCAGTATGAGGGTCTAGCACATAGTGTTCAGCCTTCCAGGTATCTGCTATCACTTGGTTGATTTCATCTTGGGTAGCATAGCCCCCTACTAAGATTTGCTGCCAATTTGCCTTGGTGGCGTCGTCTACAGTGAATACGCCATCTGTCGCCAGCTGCCCAAACCAAGCTTTGATTTTCCCGGCATCACGACCGCACATTTCAAAGAGGAACCGTTCAAAGTTGCTGGAAACGAGAATATCCATGGAAGGGCTGGTGGTTTTGTAAAATTCCCGTCGTTTGTCATAAGTCCCGGTATTGATGACGTCAGTGAGCACTTTGTTTTCATTAGAAGCGCAGACGAATTTCCCTACAGGGAGCCCCATGCGCATCCCGTAATAAGCAGCTAAAATATTGCCGAAGTTCCCAGTAGGCACTACTACACCCATAGGTTCGCCTGCTTTGATTGCCCCTTGTTTTACCAGGCGGCCATAGCTCCAGAAATAATATACAATCTGCGGCATCAAGCGGCCCCAGTTGATGGAGTTGGCAGAGGAAAATTTCTTATTGGCGTTTTTCAATGCGTCATTCATGACGCCGTCAGAGAAGATTTCTTTCACGCCTTTTTGACAATGGTCAAAGTTGCCATCTACCCCTACCACATAGGTGTTATTCCCTTCAGTGGTGAGCATTTGCAATTTCTGCACTTCGCTGACGCCTGTTTGTGGGTAGAAAACGATAATTTTGATACCGTCTACATTTTTGAAACCTTCTAAAGCAGCTTTCCCCGTATCCCCAGAGGTAGCAGTAAGGATAATCACTTCTTCTCCATGGTTGGTTTTCGCTACAGCCTTTTGCATTAGATGGGGCAAAGCCTGGAGCGCCATATCCTTAAAGGCGGCCGTCGGCCCATGCCACAGCTCCAACAAATATTGTTCATCAGAAAGACCAACCAAAGGCGCAATTTCAGCAGAGGAGAAATTGTCACCATAAGCATTGGTTACGATGTCTTTGATTTCTTCAGCGGTATAATCTGATAAATAAAGAGCAAATATCTTCTCTGCTAATTCCCCATAAGAAAGACAAGCGGTCTCCTGCCAATCCATTTGCCATAGGGGAAAAGTTTCTGGCACATATAAACCACCATCAGGTGCAAGGCCCCTGCTAATAGCCTCAGCTGCGCTTACGGCAGGAGATTCTCCTCTGGTACTAAAAAACTGCATCTTTTCCAGCCTCCCATGCTTTTTCATACTGAATTGATTTATTTTACCACTAAATCACAGGATATGCAACGTCTAGCTTTTTTCCTCTCTGCCATGAAAATAATTAGTTCCCCATACACCCAGGAGAATGATTGCTGCGCCCACCCAGTGATACCAATATAACCGCTCCTCTAGGAAAAAGACGCCGGCCAAAATAGAAATAATGGTACTAGCATTATCAAAAACGGCATAACGATAGGCAGGGATTTTTGTCAAGGCTAAATTAGTACAGAAAAAAGCAACCATAGAAGCTGCTACTGACAAAAACAATAACGGCAATAAAAAATCTAGATTTGCCAAGGGCATAAAATAACCTTGCAGATTACCGCCACACCATGCCACGACTACCGCCCAGAGATTAAACACCACTGCCGCAGTAAGAGACATGACAAAGGTAATCTCCCAAGGCGTAAAATAGACGGACTGCTTGCGACTGCCTACTGTAAAAAAGCTAGCTGATATCACAGCCAAGAGAAAAAACACTTTGCTAATCAGAGCGGATTCTAATACCAAACCATCCATCAGCACGATAAAAATAGCGCCGCAAACAGAACAAGCCAAAAAACATCCTTGCCGCCTAGAAACAGACTCATGGAGCAAAAGCCCACTGACAATAGCAGTAGATACCGGGATGAGCGCAACAAAAAGACCGGCCTCCGAGCTAGTACCATAGAAAAGTCCGTAGGTCTCAAAGGTAAAATATGCCACCGGCTGAAAAAGAGAAAGACGAACCAAGGCGCCCCAGTTTTTCCCTTTCAAATGAACTGGAATGATACCAAGCACCACTAAAACACATAAAACTGCGGAAGAACATAAAAATCTTAACGCCACCAGATGCACCGGTGTTACCAAGACAAGCGCCATTTTACTGAATAAAAAAGTCAAACCAAATATGGTAGTAGCAGTTATCGCTGCCAAATAGCCAATACATTTTTCCGACATGAACGAATACCTCAAAAATTTTATTAAAATTTTCTACATTCCTTACAAAGAACATACAAAATCTTTCATAAAAATCCACCTTACCGTAAATGATAAAAACGACCAATAAAATTATCATCTAAAGAAGGAGATATACCCATGCAAACAATTTGTTATAAAAGACACGCCCGAGAAAGAGCCATCACCCTCTCAGCTATCGGCGCAAGCGCTGCCGTGACAGGACTAGTCTTAAGCAATATCATGCCTCGCTCCAGCGCCATGCTTTCCGGCTTTGGCGCCGCAAACTTAGCCGTCGGCGGACTATACTGGCTATCCCAAGCATAAAATATTTTAAAAGCATATAAAGAAAAGAGGCGTATCGCCTCTTTTTTGTTTAAAAAGAACTGAGCAAACCGATAAGCCGGGTTCTGTCTTGAGTGAACATCTATCTACGAACATAGTTGCCCATGCCCTCTAGCGACCTTACCCGGAGAAAAAGCGGGCCACTCTAGATTCTCCCTATTAGGTCTTGCTCCAGGTGGGGTTTACCTAGCCAGCTAGTTACCTAGCTGCTGGTGCGCTCTTACCGCACCGTTCCATCCTTGCCGGACGGGAGTCCCCGTCTTAGGCGGTCTACATTTCTGTGGCACTATCCTTAAGGTTGCCCTCACCGGCCGTTAACCGGCACCCTGCCCTATGGAGCCCGGACTTTCCTCAGACAACAGCTTGCGCTTACTGCCTGCGTTCACTTAGCTTACTCAGTTACCTGCTTATTTTACCATCTTTCTTACCTTTGGTAAACTATATTTTCTGCTTTTCCATGATTATCTGATTTGCCAACTATTTTGTTCCTGCTTGCTGCACAAGACAGCCACTTCAGGAAAATGCTTGCTTAAATAAGCGGCAATTACGGGCACAATGATTTTTTCTGTATCAAAATGACCGGCATCAATGAGCCCCACCCCTAACTGCTGTGCCATCAAAGCCTGATGATGCTTTCCCTCTGCGGAGATAAGACAATCTGCACCTGCTGCTTTTGCCGCCGCTAGTAAATCCATACCGCTGCCACCGCAAATAGCGACCGACTGGATTTCTCTTTCTACCGGCGCCACTCTTAAATAGTCCAGATTCAACTTTTCTTTTACCAATGATGCCAACTGAGAAAATGTCAACGGCTGCGGTAGATGACCAATCCGCCCCAATCCATCCATATCTCCTTCTGCTGCAAGCGGCACAATACCCACTAACCCCAAAGTTTCGGCTAATGTATCATTGACGCCGCCAGTTGCGATATCCAGATTCGTATGAGCGGCAAAATGGGTAATCCCTGCTTGTAATAGCGCTGCAACCATAACTTGGGGATAATCCTCCAAACAGAGATTTTTTAAACCACCAAAAATCAATGGATGATGCGTGACAATCATATCAGCCTGCATGACAATGGCCTCCTGAATAACCGCCATAGATACATCCAACGCCACCAAAATGCGAGTAACATCTTGTCCCAGACGCCCCACCTGCAAGCCACTGTTATCCCAAGGGCAAGCAAGAGAAGCCGGACACCACTGCTCCATTTTCACCATGACATCTTTCACCGTTATAGACATACCATCACCTCATCAATCTCCCGGATTAATGCTTCCACCTGTTTGATTTTTTCCTCTGCCAACGGCGTAGGACAAGGCTCCCTTTTTAATCTATCTAAAAGCCGATAGGCATCATCTTTACGAGTAACAAGATAACCGCCAAATAGGTCGGGCTTTTCTTGTAATAAAATAGGCCCAAAATTTATCTCCCGTTCTGTTAGGACCATTTCTCCCGGCTCTGCACAGAGGATTTCATAATAGCGTCCATCCTCCAGCACCAAATCCTCTCTGCAAATACGCCAATGATGAGAGACAAGCCAACGGCGCACCTCTAGAATACTCCGCTGAGGCTGCAAAATCAAACAAGAAGATTTTTGCACCGTCTGGGGACACTGGTCTAAAATCTCTATCATCGTCATACCACCCATGCCAGAGATGACAATGGTCTGAATCTCTTCCGGCGCCACCACTGTCAAACCGTCACCTAGCCGCACGGATATTTTATCCTCCCAACCTAAAGCGCATACTTGGCGTTTTAATGCCGCAATCGGCGTTTTGATTCTATCAGAAGCAACAGCAAAAGGAACAATGTTCTGTTCTATGAGATAAAGAGGCAGTCTGCCATGGTCTGTACCGATATCTGCCATAGGGCGGCCTGAGGGTACTAGATTTGCAATGGTTTGCATCCGAGAAGAAAGTTTTATATTCATGCTTGATTACCAACTATCATTTTTTATTTTCAGTATAACATATATTTTGCTATTGGCCTAGACAGAAAGCAGCAATCCCCACCTTCGTGTTCCGTGGTAGACCCATTGGAAGTTTCCGTGGCCCCAGCCCCAGAACCAACACCGTAAATATCTTTGCCATCATAGGAAAAAGGCTGTACGCTTTGGGTAACACTTTTGTTTTTTAATTCTTGGGTTAAGGCTTCCCCAGTTCTAGCACTGACAGACGTCACACCTTTTCCTCGAATCATATCCAGCTTGAAGCCGCTTTGTAAATAAATAGGGGCCGGACTTTGCCCCCACTTCCGCTGGTTAGCAGTAAGGTAGCTGCCATTGCGAGCGTCCAAAGTTGCCGTATTGGCCTTTTTTACTTGACCACCCGAGCCGGCGCTACCGCCAGCCCCACCTGTAGCACCATGATAATAAGTGCTTTTAGTAATCCCTGGAAGTCCACCAATTTTGGAAAGGCTAGTATAGTCTGTACTATTCACATGGCTAACTGCATAATAAGACCCACCAGAATGCGAATAACCACCACTTTCTGTACCATTTATATAAACATTAACAGCGCCCATATTATGACCACTATTAAAGCCACCACCAGTAGGTTCGTGAGAGCTACCACCAGCGCCGGCACCACCGCCGCCAACACCTGCCCCAGGATAACCGCCAGCACCACCGGAAATACTATTTGCATAAGCGCCACCGGCAGCCCCAGCGCCGCCATAAGCATTTACCTTTACGTTCTCATAAATATTAATACTTCCTGCCGAGATGCCAGCCAAACCCGGTTGACCGGATGTTAATGGATTACCATCTAGGCCACTATTGGCTCCGCCTGCTGTACGAACCATCCCGTTACCGCCAGAGCCACCATTACCGCCAATGCCTGCGCCTGCGCCCCCGCCACCAGCGCCACCATTATCTGAATTTACATTAACTTTTCCGTCACCGCCGCGGCCTGCGTCACCACCTCTAGCGGATAAAGTACCGGCACCGCAAATGGTCAAGACGGTTCCATTGGGAACAGAAATACCAGCGTAACCACCATGGCCGCCTTTGGCAGGACCTCCAGCTGTAGTTGGAGCGCCATCCCCCGCTTTACCGCCGGTAACAGTGAACGTGCCGTCCACCACCAGCGTTAAGTTGGCGTCGCCCTGGAGCTCGATACTCGCCACACGCTACCAAAAAATACGTACTGCTTCCGGTACTTACTTTTCGCCCAGGAAGTAATACGTATTTCTTTCGTACTGAGAAGCAAAGACCGTACTCCGCATAGGACCCATTGGAAGTTTCTGTGGCCCCAGCCCCGGAACCAACACCGGTAATTGCCTTGCCCCCATAGGTAAAAGGTTCCACACTTTTAGTTAAACCGGACAACTGGTTTCGCATACCAGTCCATGTTGCCGAATCAATCTTTGTAATATTTGAGCCTTGCACTGTTGACGGTTTCCAGCCCATTTGCAAATAAATTGGCGTTTCACTCTGCCCCCATTGCCGCTGTTTTGTTGTAATCATACTACCATTCATAGCTACCACAGCAGCCCGGTTACTCTTATACACAGTACCGCCAGCGCCGCCTTGGCCACCGTCACCAGCCTTATTAGCAGCATAGTAACCAGTACCATATCGCATACCTATACCGCCAATCTTAGGATATAAGCCACCGGTTCCATTCGTTATATAAGCAGTATACAACACAGAAGCCCCCTGGAAATAGGACCCGCCATTACCATGTGAACTATCTGTGCCATTATAGCCATTTGTACCTACGGTACCTTGAGATTCCCCAGCGCCGCCAGAGAAGCCGCCACCACCGGCACCATGGTTTGCACCACCACCGCCGGCACCGCCACCGCCGATACCAGCGCCGGGGTATCCGCCGCCGCCGCCAGGAGACGAACCAAAATAACCGCCGCCAGCAGCGCCACCACCACCATAAGCGTTTACCCGAAGGGCCTCATAGATATAAACTGTCCCAGCATTGCCGCCAGCTTCGCCGTTAAACCCATCACCAAGAACAGCAGATACACTATTTGCTGACCCGAGACCGCCATTCCCACCATTACCGCCAATGCCGGCTCCAGCACCACCGCCACCAGCAGCACCAAAGTTACCACCAATAGTAGAGGCCGAACTCTTGCTAGCATCGCCGCCATATGCATTTACAATACCCGTTCCACGTAAGGTTAGCGTTGTGCCAACAGGAACAGCAATCCCAGCATAACCGCCCTTACCGACAGCAGCTCTACCTGAGCCTTCAGCGCTGAAAGAACCAGTATTTGACGTGATTGGCGTCGAGGCAACACCTTTACCGCCGGTAACAGTGAACGTGCCGTCCACCACCAGCGTTAAGTTGGCGTCGCCCTGGAGCTCGATAGGAGATTTCATATATACCACGCCGTACAAAAAAAATACGTATTACTTCCAACAGCCACTTTTCTCCTAGGAAATAATCAGTATTTTCTTTCGTATCAAGGGGCGAAGTCCATACTTCGCATAGGACCCATTAGAAGTTTCTGTGTACCCAGCCCCGGAACCAACACCAGCTAATTTCGCAGCAGGAATGGCTTTGGAAAGAGATTTTAGCTCCGTTTCCAGGCTACCTTTTGTTCTAGCCGCAATATTAGTAATACCAGCATTGCGAATAGTATCTAAACTATAGCCGCTTTGGGCATAAATAGGTGTTGGATTTTGCCCCCATGTTTGCTTTTGTCTTGTGGTATAGCTGCCGTTGGCTACAGTCAAATTTTGCACAGCGGTGCTTGCCACCTTCACAGTACCGCCAGAACCGCCGGTACCGCCATTTGCAGAGGCAAAATAATAGCCATATTTCTTCCCATCTTTGGTACCCCCAAACAATGGCCAACCGGTACCGCCGCCAATGAAACCACCCTTAAACTGGTCAAGTTGCCGCCCGGCATCCCCTGCCCGGAAATAACCGCCAGCATGAGGCCAACCACGAGTGGTGGCAAATTCTGCATACAGAGGAGAAAGACCATCATGGGCTCGTACTGTTTCTACCCCGATAGAATACCCCTGCAAGGAATCACCATGGCCGCCTGAAAATCCACCACCGCCGGCATAACCGTCATTAGAACCGCCACCGCCGGCGCCGCCGCCACCAATGCCGGCAGCAGGATACCCACCACCACCACCGGAATCCATAGTAGAGTCAACCCCACCAGCACCGCCGCCACCACCGTAGGCAGTTACAGCAACCGTATCGTAAATATTAATCGTGCCGGCAGAACCGCCCGGATACCCTTCCGATTCAGGCATCCAGTAATATTCAAAGAACGCATAAGTTCCAGAAGTTTTACCGTCTTTGTCAGTGTTTAAAGTGTATTTAAGTGTTTTATTCCCGGTATCTGTCCTAGCGCCAGTACCGCCATTACCGCCTATACCGGCCCCGGCGCCGCCACCGCCGGCGCCAGAGGGCCAACCGTTATCTCTCCCCTGATAGGGCAAACTATCACCGCCGCGGCCTGCGTCACCACCGCGAGCCAAGACAGCACCCGTGCCTCGAATGGTTAACGTGGTACCAGTAGGCACTGCGATACCAGCATAACCTTTCACACCACCTACAGCACCAGTGCCTCCAGTGCGCTGGTCGCCGCCATCCCCCGCTTTACCGCCGGTAACAGTGAACGTGCCGTCCACCACCAGCGTTAAGTTGGCGTCGCCCTGGAGCTCAATACCCGCCACACGCTACAAAAAAAATACTTACTGCTTCCAGCAGCTACTTTTCACCTAGGAAGTAATACGTATTTCTTTCGTACTGAAGAGTAAAGTCCGGCTAATTTTGACCAGTTCCAGGGCAAATGATTAAGAAGAAATAAAAAATCCGAACACTCCTCCAAAAAGAGGAATGTTCGGATATGCACAGTTTGGTGGATCCACCTGGGCTCGAACCAGGGACCAACCGGTTATGAGCCGGTAGCTCTACCACTGAGCTATGGATCCTAGTGGCTCCCCGAGTGGGACTCGAACCTACAACAACTCGGTTAACAGCCGAGTGCTCTACCATTGAGCTATCGGGGAACACTGCATCAATTATTATACTAAAAGTTATTCCTTTGGTCAACAAGAGAAAGACGGATTTTTGTCGCAGACAATCTAAATTTTAAACCCGCCAATGCCTAATCCCTGCATCACAGAAGTGATTAAGATGAGCAGCAAAAGAACTGGCGCCACCCAACGTATCATCACACGATACAATTTCTCCCGGCGAAACACTGCGCCCTCTGCCCGCACTTCTTCTTCTACGACAGAAGTACCCACTCCATAGCCAATCAAAATGCAGGTAAACAGTGCCACAATAGGCATAAGCACAGAGTTAGAAATGAAATCAAAGAAATCCAGAAAAGCCATACCTAAAAGCTGCACCCCGGACCAAGGCCCATAGCCAAGACAAGAAAGGATACCTAATGCGAATAGTAACACCGTCACCAGCAGAACTGTGACGCCTCTTTTCAAATGAAACTTATCCATAAAAGAAGAAACTATAGCCTCCATCAAAGAGATGGAAGAGGTAAGGGCTGCAAATCCCACCAAAAGGAAAAAGAGAGAGCCGACCAAGCCTCCTGCCGGCATAGTTTCAAACACCTTAGGTAATACGCCAAACATCAACCCAGGGCCAGCCGTAGACTGTACCATAGTGGTATCCCCGCCGCTAAATGCCACTACTGCCGGAATAATCATCAGTCCAGCAATCATGGCTATTCCCGTATCAAAAATTTCAATTTGTCCCACAGAGTGCTCCAACTTATTTTCCTTTTTCATATAAGAGCCATAAGTAATCATAATGCCCATAGCCAAGGACATCGAGTAGAACATCTGCCCCATAGCGGCCAACACCGTCATCCAAGAGAAATGAGAAAAGTCCGGTAACAAGTAAAACTTCAACCCTGCCATAGCACCAGGAATCGTCAGAGAAAACCCTGCTACCACAATAGAGAGAACCACTAAAATAGGCATCAATACCTTGCTAGCTTTCTCAATGCCCTTTTCCACCCCAAAGCCTACAATAACAGCCGTTAGTAAGATAAAGAGCACAAACCACAGCACAGGACTGCCCAATACGCCCGGTTCTCCTGCCGCAATGAAGTTACCAAAGAATTGGTCGCCGGCCGCCGTAAGACCGTTGCCTCTAGTAAATTCAAATAAATATTTCAGAACCCAGCCGCCAATCACGCAATAATAAGGCGTGATAATGATAGGCACCAATGCCGCAAGCCAACCCAAAAAAGAAAATCGCTTGCTTAAAGCTCCATATGCGCTAATGCAAGATAACCTGGTTTTCCGACCAATGGCAATTTCTGTCACCATCAAAGCAAAACCAAAGGTTACCAATAGCAACACATATACCAAAAGAAAAACACCGCCGCCGTACTTTGCCGCTAAATAAGGAAAGCGCCATAAATTGCCTAGCCCTACGGCAGAGCCAGCCGCCGCCATAACAAAACCTAACCGACTGGAAAAACTGCTCCGACTCGTTGTCATTTACCAAAAACTCCCTTTCCCATTCTCTTCTTCTTGTCTCCTAGTGAAAAACGGCTGCGCCGTCTATCAAGGGGCTCTCAGCCGTTTATCATTCATTTATCGATTATTGATTTGCATTGATTCTATTCTAAATAATCTTTTAACTTCTTGCTGCGGCTAGGATGTCGTAACTTCCGCAACGCCTTCGCCTCTATCTGACGAATCCGTTCTCTGGTCACACCAAATTCCTGTCCCACTTCTTCCAATGTGCGGGAACGTCCATCCTCCAAACCAAACCGTAACTGCAATACCTTCTTTTCCCTAGCAGTAAGGGTGCACAGTACATCATCCAGCTGTTCCTTTAAGAGGAAAAAGGAAGCTGCTTCTGCCGGTGCCAAAGCGTCTTCATCCTCAATGAAATCCCCCAAATGGCTATCTTCTTCTTCACCGATAGGCGTTTCTAAAGATACCGGTTCCTGAGAGATTTTGAGGATTTCCCTTACCCGCTCGGTAGGAATGTCCATTTCTTTGGCAATTTCTTCCGGAGAAGGGTCCCGCCCCAACTCCTGGATAAGCTGCCGCTGAATACGAATGAGCTTATTGATGGTTTCCACCATATGGACGGGAATACGAATGGTTCTTGCCTGGTCGGCAATAGCCCGGGTAATGGCTTGGCGAATCCACCAAGTAGCATAGGTGCTAAACTTAAAGCCTTTGCGGAAGTCAAATTTTTCCACAGCCTTAATAAGCCCCAGGTTCCCCTCCTGAATCAAATCCAAAAAGAGCATACCTCTACCCACATACCGTTTAGCAATACTTACTACCAAGCGAAGATTTGCTTCCGAAAGACGTCTTTTGGCTTCTTCGTCTCCCTGCTCCATACGCATCGCCAGCTCTACTTCTTCTTCCGCAGAAAGCAACGGCACCCGACCGATTTCCTTCAGGTACATTCTCACAGGGTCATCTATGGCAATGCCGTCGGGGACAGAAATATCCATTGCTTCTATGCTAGGCGGAATATCTTCCTGGGCTTCTGCCAACGCTTCGATGGTTTCCTCAGGCTCTCCGCCGACTTCGATGCCCAACTGTCCCAGATGTTCATAGATTTCTTCCATTTGTTCTGGGCTAAGCTCCACATCACCAATGGCCTCGATTAGCTCCCCATAGGTAACAGAGCCTTTTTTCTTGGCAGACTCTATTAACTTTTTTAAGTTTTCTGCTTTTGTTTGTTCCACTTTCACCAAAGTCCCCCTCTTTCCAGCCTGCTAGGTTACCTATTTAGTCGCTGGATTTCCTTTTGCATCACAGAAATTTCCTGCAATAAGATTAATTCCTGGGTTGCGTCTCCCTTTATTTTTTCAAATTCACCACGAGATTTCTCTACTTCCCGCTGTAAATGTTCTACCTTAATAGCCCGAATACAACTAGCCGCCAGCTCTTCAATATCCTCTGCCGGCATATCCTCAGCTAAAATCTCTGCGCCTAGGCTTAAGGGCTCCCCCGCAAGCCCTGTTAGTAAATTAGCTAGTTGCCAATCATAATCATCCAGACTATCGCGGACCGTCTGCAACAACTGGACAATGGTTTCATCCGCCCATTGTTCAACGCTCAGCTCCTCTTCCGCCATTTGCCAGATAGCTTTATTTTCCAGCATCAATCGCAGTAAGAGCTTCTTCACCTGCATCTCTCGGCGACGCTGTTTGGGTACAGCAGCAGGATTTCTAGGACGCCTTCCTCTAGGGCCATCGATACGATAGCCATTTTTTTGCAAATCCGCATAGATACTTTCCGGTGGTACATCCAGCCGTCCGGCTACCAATGCGATGAAACTATCCCGCTCTACCAAACTACTGCATTTTGCCATGTCAGGTAATAATTCTTTGACGATGGCCCCTTTTCCTTCCGGTTTTTCAGAATCATATTTTTTTAATGCCAGATTTAACTTAAAATCTAACACACCAAGAGATTTCTGCGCCACCAAATCCTGCCAGCCAGCTTTACCATTGGCTTTTAGGAAATCATCAGGGTCTTGTCCGTCAGGAAAAGATACGATTTTTAGGGTAAAGCCCTGTTCCCGCAAGATATCAATGCCCCGCACTGTGGCCTTAATACCAGCGCCGTCACCATCATAGGCCAAAATCACATGGTCCGTATAGCGCTTCAAGAGCCTGCCATGCTCAGGTGTAAAAGCCGTACCCAGAGAGGCGACGGCATTAGCCACACCATGCTGATGAGCTGTCAGCACATCCATATAGCCTTCCATAATCACTGCGCAATTTTCCTTGCGGATAGAAGGCCCCGCAACAAAAAGCCCATAAAGGTTTTCTGATTTATTAAAAATTAGCGAATCCTGGGAATTGAGATATTTGGGCAATTCCTGGTCCAACACTCGACCGCCGAAAGCAATAAACTGCCCCTTATAGTCCAGGATAGGATACATCACCCGATTGCGAAATTTATCATAACATTTTTGGTTTTTACTGCTTTTGCTAATAAGACCGGCCTCTATCATGTCGTTATCCCGAAAGCCTGCCTGGGATAAATACTGATATAGCCCATCCCAAGGTTCTGCCGGACTATAGCCTAGCTTAAAGTCAGCAATAATCTTCTGGTCCAGGCCGCGCCCGGCAAGGTAAGCTCGACCCGCAGCCCCCTCCGGTGCCTTTAAGAGCATTTGCTGATAAAAGCCCGCCGCCCGTTCATACATATCATAAAAGGTCTTTTTCTTATGCTGACGGGAAATATCTTTTTGGGAATATTGCGCCTCCGGGATGGTTACGCCGTATTGGTCAGCTAGTTTTTCTGCGGCTTCCGGCAGTGTGAGGCTTTCTTGTTCCATGACAAAATTTATCACATTGCCCCCATGCTGACAGCCAAAGCAATAAAAAATCTGTTTATCAGGAGACACCACAAAAGAAGGCGTATCCTCACTGTGAAAGGGGCATAATCCAACAAAGTTACGGCCCTGCTTCTTGAGAGACACATAGCCGCTAACGACTTCTACGATATCTGCTTTTTGTCGGATTTCTTCTATGATTTCAGGAGGAACAAACCTTGCCAAAATATCCACGCCTGCTTTCACTAAATTAACTTTAATTCAATTCGCCACAATTAGACTTTTTCCTTCTTTCTCTTGTCAAAAAGTAACAAGCCTATTTTCTGCCTGATTAGGGAGAATTATGCATAAATACGGCTTTAGGGGACATACTAGCCATAGGAAGTGACCAAACCCTGCTTTGTATTTCGTCCGTACAAGGATAGCCTGACCGGCAAAGAGGTTTGCTTACTTCCTTTCTTTATATAAAATTTTATCTTTTATGATTGCCTCTATGATTTCCCCGCTATTTCATTATACTTTTGCAGCGCAAAGCTATCGCTCATGCCCGCAATATAATCCAATACCATTACATAAGGCTGGGCCTGCACCGCTGTAGCCGGCAGCAACTCCAGATGGTCTAAATAATACGCATAAAGCTGGTGAATCATCCGCTCCACAGTAGCCTCTTCTATCAATGCCTCCTCATTGCGGTATACCTGGGCAAAGAGAAAAGACCGTAATTCCATCATTAAATCATAAGCGTGAGCCGACATCTTTACTTCTGATTGATTTTGACTATTTTTGATAATATCCAGTACCATATAGTTGATGCGTTCCCCTTGAGACTGCCCCAACTCCACCTGCAAATGAGCAGGCACATCAGAAGGTCCCAAAATACCACTTCTGATAGCGTCATCCAAATCATGATTCACATAAGCAATCCTATCGGCGATGCGGACAATCTGCCCCTCTAATGTATGAGGAAAATGCTCTTCTCCAGAGTGAGAAATAATGCCGTTCCGCACTTCCCAAGTTAAGTTTAGCCCCTGTCCGTCTTTTTCTAGCACATCTACTACCCGCAAGCTATGCTTATTATGACGAAAAGTCGGTAAGATTTTCTGAATGGCCCGCTCCCCGCTATGGCCAAAGGGCGTATGGCCCAAATCATGGCCCAAGGCAATGGCCTCTGTCAAATCCTCATTTAACAGAAGCGCCCGAGCAATGGTCCTAGCAATCTGCGCTACCTCCAACGTATGAGTGAGACGGGTACGGTAATGGTCGCCTTCCGGCGCAATAAACACCTGGGTCTTATGTTTTAGTCGGCGAAATGCCTTGCAATGAAGGATACGGTCTCGGTCCCGTTGATATTCTGTACGTATAGGACAAGGAGATTCTGGTCTTTCCCTGCCTTTTGTAGCGCAACTTTTCGCTGCCAAAGGGGACAAATATTGCTGTTCTATAACTTCCCAATCTTCCCGCACTATTTCCTCCTCCTTCCAGGTCTAGGTAGGATTCTTTTTTTAGAAATTTCTTCCTTTTTTAGGAAATTCCTCTTTTCCCCGCTTCCTCTTTGCCTGCCCATTTGTTATAATAATATATACTTTTTATTATCTGATGTCATTCTGAGCGAAGTCGAAGAATCTTTTCTAACCATAAAGCTTAAAGATCCTTCACTTTCGTTCAGGATGACAGCATGGTATACTTTATCATATGGAAGGAGGAATTTATTTATGGCTTATGGCAAAAGCAGCACTGCCATGCTGATTATCCTAATCGTCATCGGAAGCATCTTCGGCTCATTACTAGGAGAAATCTTTGGCAACTTCTTCCCCATGCTAAACAGCAGTTACACTATGGGTTTTGCCCCATTCACCCTAGACTTAATGGCTATTTCTTTCACCGTTGGCATACAAATCAAAGTGAGCATTTTCACCATTTTAGGGTTTTTCCTAGGGCTCTTTTTATACAAACGAATTTAGACCGACTAATTTAGCATTTTTAAACTTTAGAAAATCAAAAAGAGACTGCAAAAATTGCAGTCCCTTTTATTTTTTACTGATTACCGGAATGATAATGCTACCCCTTGTTTTACCCCATCCATTAAGCCATTGCCTTTCATCAGCTTCACAAAAAGCTCTACAAGCTCTGGGTCTAACGCCGTATGCGCATAATAACGCAACTCATCAGCAGCCTCGTCACAGGTAAGTCCCCGCTTATAAGGATTAGCCGGGCGAGTTAAGCCATCATAAACCCACACAATAGAGAAAATACGACAAGCCAAAGGAATCTGATTACCAATGAGCCCTAACTGCCCGCTGCCGTCCCACCGTTCATGGTGACAACGAATCAACTCTGCGCAACCGGCTAGCGGCGCAAGCATGGACGCAATCACATAGCCATCCTCACTATGTTGATTCCAACGGTCTTTCTCCCAGCCGGTACGGGTTTCTTTACTTTGTAAGATGCAGTTTGGCAAAGTAATTTTCCCTATATCATAGCAATAGCACAGTTGCTGATAACAGAGCATATCTGCTTCAGACATTTTTAGAGCATTCGCCAGCTTTTCTCCATAAAACACCAAACGCTGACATTTTTCTGCGCTTTCCCGAGAGGGACGAGTCGCATTGCCCACAAAGCCAATATCCTGAATAATACCGCTTGCGCAATAGATTTCTTTGCTTTTGCGCAAACCAATAACAACTAAAACACCAGCTACCAGGCTACGCAACACCAGGCGATACAAGGGTACCTCCGCCCATATGGCACCAGCAAAAGAATCTAAATGGCCATAAAAGCAAAATAACACTTCGTCTAACAACCAAAACAAAATGGCAATCCCACTATACATCAAGGCAGGTAATAAATACTGCAAAACAATGCCTCCTATATTCGATTCCAACAATCCATAAAAGTACAAAAAACGACTTCTTTCTTATATTCTTGCTCTTTAATAATTTTCCTGCAAGAAAAATGAGATTTTTCTACTTTTTTTCCATATATATGAATTTTCTCTCAGATAAAAACACAACTTGTAGTATTCGGCAGGGTTTTAACGACTCTTTGCAGAAATATTTTTTTATAGTATAATCCTAAATAAGATTTTTCTATCCATAGTAGTTTTTAAAATGAACAAGTAAGAAAGGATGCTAACCATGAATGAACCTATCAAGACATTTATCAAAGAACAAGCAGAAATCCTAATCACCGCCGATACCTGCTGCCCAGAGGCAAAAGGTGCAGCAGAAAATTTTCTGGCTGCGCTGGGTACAGAGAAAGAAGCAGCAGCCACAAAAGCACTCATCACAGAAATGGAAGAGGACATTATGCCCATCGACCAATTAATCGACTTTGCCCAGTCGGACGCCGCTCTCCAAGTATTCGGAGCTGAAATGGCAAAGGGTGTAGCAG
>CAMNVD010000015.1 GCA_946562005.1 uncultured Clostridia bacterium
CTTTGCTCCATGATGGTGATGTGATTCAGGTGTTTTATACTAGAGATGCTAAAAAGGATGACCCTAACTGGACCTGGAATATAGGTGGCGGCGCTGGTAATGCAAATGGTAGCAGCGTTAGTGCAGAGAATAAGACGGAGATGATTTTTGTGGAAGAGACCGAAAAGAATGGTACATACGCCATTACCTTGCCAGCTGACGGAGAACATACACAAAAAGTAACGATAGCCCATGGTAAAAAGGGACAGCTTGTGGTTATCGTTTATGAGGACGGTAGTGAAAAAGTAGTTAGAAAATCTGTTGTTTTAGATGGTAGAGCTAGGTTTTTCCTATTCCAAGACGCTGTTGTAAAATTGGTTGACTATGAAAATGACTTTATAGATATTGCAAAAGATGCATGGTATGGAGAGGCGGTCAACTTTGTTAGTGGACGGGAACTTTTCTCTGGTGTGGGGGAAAATCGCTTTGCGCCGGAAGAAACGCTAAGCAGAGGAATGTTTATCACTGCGCTTTACCGTTTGGAAGAACCGGCAGTCCAAACATTGAATTTGCCTTTTGCAGATGTGGAGCCTGGTGCTTGGTATGAAAAAGCGGCCATTTGGGGCAACTTGGTCGGTATCGCAAAAGGAGATGAAAATGGTGCTTTTTATCCTGATGATGCTGTGGCTAGGGAAGAGTTAGCCGTGATGCTATATCGCTATGGGAAGGTGTTGAATCTTCCTACCAGCGGCAGGGATAGCTTGACCTCTTTCGCTGATGCTGGTGATGTGTCTTCCTGGGCAAGAGATGCTGTGGCTTGGGCGGTAGATAGCGGTATGCTAAATGGTGACGCTGACGGCCGGCTTGCTCCCACCGGAACGGCTACCAGGGCAGAAGCGGCAGCTATGCTCATGCGATTTATAGACTTTATGATGAGATAATAACATAAGAAAAAAAACACCCGGGTTGTTTCTATCTAGCAAGGTAAAAAATGGCTTAGGGTGTTTTTTTATGGGAAAAATCGGTGTGCTGTGGTAAAATAAAGTTATGAAAGAAAAGGACAAGGAGTGGGGTTTTAATGAAGTGTAAAGAAATCTTGTGCAAGTCTGCTCTCCATAAAATCAACTCTCCTTATTTGCCTTTTCATTGGGATTTGAATATTTACCGGGGCTGTAGACATGGCTGTAAATATTGCTATGCGCTTTATTCTCATAAATATTTGCAGGAATATCAGTGCAATAGCTACTTCCAAGATATTGTGGTGAAAACCAATATTGTAGAGCAGCTGGAGCGGCAGTTGCAAAAGGCAAGCTGGAAACAGGAAGCCATCAATATCGGCGGCGTTACCGACAGCTATCAGCCTATAGAGAACCACTATCAGCTCATGCCGGAAATATTAAAGTTGCTGATAAAATATAAAACCCCCTGTATTATTTCTACTAAGTCAGATTTGATTCTAAGGGATTATGATTTGATTATGCGGCTTGCCCAAGTAGCTGATGTAAATATAGCTTCTACCATCACTTGCGCTGATGAAAAGTTGCAGAAAATCATCGAACCGGGCGCTTCTTCTACTGATCGGCGGTTGGAGGTATTAAAAGCTTTTGCTGTTGAACCGATTGTTACGGGTATGCATATTATGCCGATTATTCCCTATTTGACTGATAACAAGGAAAATTTGGCATGGTTATATGCGGCCGCAAAGCGTATGGGCGTCTCCTATGTATTGCCAGGACTCTTAAACTTAAAGGGACCGACTAGAGTTTATTTTTTTGATTTTATCAGACAAGACTTTCCTAAAATATATCCGCAGTTGTTTGGACTTTATCAGAATAAAGAACAGTGGCAGGAATACAGAAAATCTATATATAGTATGGTCCGTGAATTAGACGCCAAAGGTGAAATGAGGTATACCGGCAGAAAAATGTTGCAGCGTAAGGCAAAAAAGGCGGAAGTTTGTTATGAGCAAACCTCTTTGTTTTGATTTTGCAGGACAGTGCTTTGGTTAGAAAATCATGTTTTTTTTATGTTTTTTAGATACTTTTTGGGCTTTTTTCCTCTTTGGCCAGCATAAAGGGAATACTTGAAAATCCTCCATATATAGAAAAGCAGTTTACAGAAAATACTAGATATGGTATGATATAAACACTCACCAAAAGACAAGAATATTTAAAAATACGGAAAAATAGAAACGATGGAAGCAAGGATGGGAAGTTCTATGGTAAAGATTATTAAGAAAGACGGTACGCTGGAAAAGTTTAACGAACAGAAAATCGTAGTAGCTATCAGCAAATCTGCAGACCGGGTTATGGTGAAATTGACACCACAAGATATAGAGGATGTCTGTGTTTATGTAAAGAATAGTATTGCGGAAAACGACTTGACAGAAGTGCCTATTAAGATGATGCATAATCTGGTAGAAAGTGCGCTAGACCGGGTGGACCCCCGTGTCGCCAAAAGCTACCGGGATTACCGTAACTATAAGCAGGACTTTGTCCATATGCTGGATGGCGTTTTTAAAAAGGCCCAGTCTATCATGTATATCGGCGATAAAGAAAATGCCAATACAGATAGTGCTCTTGTTGCGACCAAACGGAGTTTAATCTTTAACCAGCTGAATAAAGAACTTTATCAAAAATTCTTCTTAACCACAGATGAATTGCAGGCTTGCAAGGATGGTTATATCTACGTCCACGATATGTCTGCCCGCCGGGATACTATGAATTGCTGTCTCTTTGATATGTCCAATGTATTAAAGGGTGGCTTTGAGATGGGTAACCTTTGGTATAACGAACCAAAGACATTAGACGTGGCTTTTGACGTGATTGGCGACGTCATTCTTTCTACGGCTGCCCAGCAATACGGCGGCTTTACCGTGCCGGAAATCGACAAGGTTTTAGCGCCCTATGCAGAGCTTATATATGAAAAATATTTAAAAGAAATCGGCGACATCCAAAAACAGCTAGGCGTCAATGACCCGGCCCAAGCAGAAGAATATGCTCTTTCTCATGTAAAACGGGACTTTGAGCAAGGCTTCCAAGGTTTCGAATATAAACTGAACTCTGTAGGCTCTTCCCGTGGGGACTATCCCTTTGTAACTATGACGATAGGCCTGGGGACAGATCGCTTCGCTAAAATGGCGGCTATCACTATGCTGGACGTCCATAGAAAAGGTCAGGGCAAAAACGGCAACAAAAAACCGGTGCTCTTCCCGAAAATCGTTTTCCTTTATGATGAAGACCTCCATGGGGAAGGCTGTGAGCTGGAAGAAGTATTTGACGCTGGGGTAGAGTGCTCTCGGAAAACCATGTATCCTGACTGGCTCAGCCTTACCGGGGAAGGATATGTGGCTAGTATGTATAAAAAATATAAGCGGGTTGTTAGCCCTATGGGCTGCCGTGCCTTCCTTTCTCCTTGGTATGAACGGGGCGGTATGAAACCTGCTGATGAAGATGATATGCCTGTATTTGTCGGTCGGTTTAACATGGGGGCAGTTTCTCTTCACTTGCCTATGATTTATGCCCAAGCTCAAGTAGAATCCCGAGACTTCTATGAAGTGCTTGACTATTATCTGGAAATGATTCGGAAGATTCATATTCGCACCTATGCATATCTGGGTGAAATGCGGGCCTCTACTAACCCAATGGCATACTGCGAAGGGGGCTTCTACGGCGGTCATTTAAATCCTCGTGATAAGATTAAACCGCTTTTGAAAGCGACAACCGCATCTTTCGGTATCACTGCCTTAAATGAGCTGCAAGAATTGCATAACCAAAAATCTCTGGTAGAAGACGGTCAGTTTGCTATCGAAGTTATGGAATATATCAATAAAAAAATAGCAGAATTCAAAGAGGAAGACGGTATCCTCTATGCCATGTACGGCACGCCTGCTGAATCTTTATGTGGGCTCCAGGTTACCCAATTCCGCAATAAATACGGCATCGTGGAAAACGTATCCGACCGTCCTTATGTCAGCAATAGTTTCCACTGTCATGTTACAGAAGATATTACCCCTATCGAAAAGCAAGACTTGGAAAAACGCTTCTGGGATTTATTAAACGGTGGGAAAATCCAATATGTGAAATACCCGATTGACTATAACATCGAAGCGGTGAAAACATTGATTCGCCGTGCTATGAAAATGGGCTTCTATGAAGGGGTCAACCTGTCTCTGGCTTATTGTGATGATTGCGGTCACCAGGAGCTGGAAATGGACGTTTGCCCCAAATGCGGTAGCAGCAACTTAACAAAAATCGACCGGATGAATGGTTATCTCAGTTATTCTCGGGTTCATGGCGATACCCGGCTTAACGCTGCTAAAATGGCAGAAATCGCAGAAAGGAAGAGTATGTAATGCGTTATCATAATATTACCAAAGATGATATGCTCAATGGCGAAGGCTTAAGGGTGGTATTATGGTTATCTGGTTGCGAACATCGCTGTCCTCATTGTCAAAATCCTGTTACCTGGGACGAAAACAATGGCTTACTCTTCGATGAATCTGCAAAAGCGGAGATTTTTACTTGTTTGGAAAAAGACTATATTTCCGGTTTGACCTTAAGCGGTGGTGACCCACTGCATCCGGCCAACCGGGAGGAAACAGCGGCCTTTGCAAAAGAGGTACGGGAGAAATTCCCGGAAAAGACCATCTGGCTCTATACGGGGTATACCTGGGAAGAGATGTGCAGTTGGGAGATTATAAACTATATTGATGTAGTGGTAGACGGCCGTTTTATCGAGGAGCTAAAGGACAACACCCTGAAATGGTGTGGCAGTTCTAACCAGCGAATCATTGCTGTGCCTGAGACTTTGGCATTAGGGAATATTGTATTAAAGGAGAAAAATCATGTCCGAGAAGATTACCGTCAAGGTGTTATCCAATCCTGCATATGGTGATTTGCCCTTACCAAAATATGAAACGGCAGGAGCGGCAGCAGTAGATTTGCTTGCCTGTATCACAGAGCCTATGACGCTCTTGCCAGGGAAGCGGGCGATGGTGCCAACGGGGCTCTCTATTGCGCTTCCGGAGGGCTATGAGGCGCAGGTGCGGCCACGGAGTGGCCTTGCGGCGAAAAATGGGGTTACGGTGCTCAATACCCCCGGAACCATTGACAGCGACTACCGGGGCGAGATTAAGGTGATTCTCATCAATTTGGGGGAAGCGCCTTTGGAAATCACCCGTGGGATGCGCATTGCCCAGATGGTGTTTGCTCCTGTGACCCAAGGGGTATGGCAGATGGTGGAGACTTTAGACGAGACAGAGCGTGGTACCGGTGGCTTCGGCAGCACCGGGACAAAATAAATAAAGAAAGAAAAAATAAATAAAGAAAAAGAGAAGATGAATTTTTTCATCTTCTCTTTTTTATTTGCGAGGATATATGAAATAAAAACTTAATTTCCTAAGTAAGCGGAGCGGACAGCGTCGTCGTTTAATAAATCGCTGCCTTTTCCTTCTTTAACGATTTTTCCTGTTTCTAGTACATAGGCTCGGTTGGCAAGAGACAATGCTTTGGTAGCGTTTTGCTCTACCAGGAGCACAGTTACACCAGCGGCGTTTACATCTTTGATAATAGAGAAAATCTCATCTACGAGAATGGGGGCAAGGCCCATAGAAGGTTCGTCTAATAACAGCATTTTCGGATTAGACATGAGGGCTCGTCCCATAGCTAGCATCTGCTGCTCCCCGCCGGAAAGGGTGCCCGCCATTTGGCTCTTCCGTTCTTTGAGCCGTGGGAAACGCTGGAAGATATTTTCTATGTCCTTCGATAGATTTTCCTTGTCTTTGCGGATATAAGCGCCCATTTCGATGTTCTCCATGACAGATAGGTCGGCGAAGATTCGTCTACCTTCCGGTACTTGGGCAAGGCCTAATTGGACGATTTTATGGGCTTCGGTTTTCCGTAGGTCATGGCCTAGGAAGCGGATATCGCCGCTTTTGGCGGAAAGCAAGCGGGAAATGGTCTGCAAAATGGTGGTTTTGCCGGCGCCGTTAGCGCCGATGAGACTGACAATTTCTCCTTCTTCTACATGGAAGGAAACATCTTTGATGGCGTGAATGGCGTCATAATATACATTCAAATCTTTGACTTCTAACATCATAATTTCCTTCCCTCCTTATGCGCCGAGATATGCGCCGATTACCTTTTCATTTTGTTTAATCTCGTCTGGGGTGCCTTCAGCAATGGTTTTGCCATAGTCCAGCACCACGATTTTCTCACAAATGCCCATAACTAGGCTCATATCGTGTTCAATGAGCAGGATGGAAATACCGAAATTGTCTTTGACAAATTTGATAGTTTCCATCAGTTCGTGGGTTTCTGTATGATTCATGCCTGCCGCCGGTTCATCGAGAAGCAATACTTTGGGGTTAGTGGCCATGGCGCGGACGATTTCCAGCTTCCGCTGTTTGCCATAGGGGAGATTGGCCGCTTTGGTATTTGCTAAGCTGTCCAAATCAAACACTTGCAGGAGCTCGTGGGCTCTTTTTTCTACTACTGCTTCTTCCTTCCAATACTTTGGTAGGCGGAAAAGAGCGGAGAGGGTGCCGTAGCTCATATCATGGAACATAGCTACTTTTACGTTGTCGATAACCGATAAATCCTTAAAAAGGCGAATGTTTTGGAAGGTACGGGCAATGCCGCATTTGACAATGGAAGCGGTGTTTTTTCCCGCTAGGTTTTCTCCGTTTAAGGAGATGGAGCCCTCGGTAGGGGTGTATACAGCTGTGAGCAGGTTAAAAAGGGTGGTTTTCCCGGCGCCGTTGGGGCCGATTAGCCCCATGACTTGGTTGGGCTCAATGGTAAAGGAGACTCCCTGTAAGGCTTGGAGCCCACCGAAACGGATGCCTAAATTTTCTACTTGTAGCAGTCCTGTTGCCTGGTTACTCATGGGCTTGTTCCCCTCCTTTCGGCGCTTTTTTCCGGAAAAGGTCAGGTAGTTCTTTCTTGCCTAATAACCCTTCTGGTCGGAAAATCATCATCACTACTAATGCAATGGAGTAGATAAGCAAGCGATAGTCGTTAAGACCCCGGAGCAGTTCGGGCAGCAGCGTGAGGAAGCCTGCTGCAAGTACCGACCCGGTGAAGCTGCCCATACCGCCTAATACGACCATGATAAGGATTTCTACAGAACGCATAAAGCCAAAGGTGGTCGGGTCTAGCACAGTGATGTAGTGAGCGTATAAGCCACCAGCAACACCAGCAAAGAAAGAGGAAATGGTAAAGGCGTAAATCTTATAGAAGGTGGTATTGACGCCTACTGCTTCTGCTGCGATGAGATTATCTCGAATGGCTAAGATGGAACGGCCGTGACGGGAGAAAATCAAGGTAAACATCAAGATAATAGTAGCTACCATGATGAAAAATACCCAGTTAAAGGTGGTGTATTCCGGGATGCCGGAAAGACCTCTGCCGCCGCCTGTAAATTTTAAGTTTAAAATCAATACCCGGATAATTTCCCCAAAGCCTAAGGTGATGATGGCTAGGTAGTCGCCTCGGAGGCGTAAAGCCGGGATGCCGATGAGCATACCGCAAAAGCCTGCTACCAGCCCCCCCAGCAAGAGAGAAATGGGAAATTCTACTGCCATAGGTAAGTCCATATTCAAGGTGAAAAGGGCAGAGGCATAGGCGCCGATAGACATAAAGCCGGCGTGTCCTAATACCAGTTCTCCTAAACAGCCGGTAGTCAGATTCAAAGAAACAGCTAAGATAATGTTAATGCAGGCGGCAATGATAATGCCTTGATAATAATTGGAGATGATGCCTGCCTGGAAAAGAAAAATCAGCGCCAGGTAAGAGATGGCGATGCAAGCAGTGGTTAGGATAACGGTGCGTAAGTTTTTCTTCATCTCTATCACCTACACTTTCTCTTTCACATTTTTCCCGAAGATACCAGAAGGTTTTACTAAGAGCATGACAATAAGGATGCCAAATACAATAGCGTCTACCATGCTGGAGGAGATGTATGCGGTGATAAGCGCCTGGGCTAACCCCAAAAGGAGTCCGCCTACCATAGCTCCGGGAATGCTGCCGATGCCGCCGATAACGGCTGCGATAAATGCTTTTAACCCTAGCATCATACCCATGTAAGGGTTAATCTGCTGGTAGGTGGAGCTATAGAGGATAGCAGCAGCTGCGGCAAGACCTGTGCCGATGGCAAAGGTGAGAGAAATGGTATTGTTGATATTTATCCCCATAAGCTGGGCGGCGCCGGAGTCTTCGGATACGGCTCGCATGGCTTTTCCCAGTTTGGTTTTACCTACAAACAGGGATAAACCAACCATGAGTACGATGGTGATAACAAAGGTTGCCAGTGTCAGGAAGCTAATCTTTAAATCCCCAATAGTAAAGACCGTACTAGGGAAGCGGTTGTTAAATGGGCGGGGATTAGAAGAGAAAATCAGCAGGAAAAGATTTTCCAATAAAAAGCTAACCCCGATGGCCGTAATCAAGGCGGACATACGAGAGGAGTTCCGCAAAGGCTTATAGGCAATCTTTTCAATCACAACCCCTAAGAGGGCGCAGAGTGCAATTACCACAAGGAATGTTGCCCAAAGGGGCAGGTTGAATTGCAGAAAGCAGATGAGGGCAAAGTACGACCCTACCATGATGATATCGCCATGAGCGAAGTTAATCAGTTTCGCAATGCCATAAACCATGGTGTAGCCCAGGGCTACCAGGGCATAAATACTGCCTAACTGCAAGCCGTTGATAAGTTGTTGGATAAAGTATGTTAGGTCCATATTGTTTCCTCGCAATTTATTTTTGATATGACAATAGATAGGAGCTTTTATTCTTTTTGTAAAAGATACAAAAGCCCCTACCTAAAACATGAATCATATGTTTAACTGATTTATGCAGGATTATTTACCAGGCGTATATTGGTCAGCTAGCGCATATTGTCCATCTTTAATGGTAATGATGGATACACTCTTGGTTGGGTTCCCAAAGTTGCCTTCTGCATTTTCATAGGTGATGTGGCCGGTAACGCCGGTATAATCTGTTTCAGCCAAAGCTGCAATGATGGCTTCTTTGTCAGTGCTGCCAGCCCGCTCGATAGCTTGGGCTAAAATCATGACAGAGTCATAGCCCAATGCAGAGAAGGAAATCGGGTCTTTGCCGTAAGCTGTGCGATATGCTTCTACGAAGTCTTTTACCACAGGGGTTTCGTCTTGGGTATAGTAATGGTTTGCAAAGTAGCAGCCTTCGATAGCGTCTCTGTTGTCTTCGGTAACAGCTTCTAATGTGCCGTCCCAACCGTCAGCGCCCATTAAAGTAGCGTTAAGACCTACTTCTTTTGCTTGGGTTGCGATTAAAGCAACGGTGTTGTAGTAGCTTGGAATGAATAAAGCGTCAGGTTTGGATGTATTGATTTTGGTTAATTGAGATTTGAAATCTTGGTCGCCGGTATTGAACGCTTCATAGTTGGTAACAGTCATACCCAGGCCTTCTGCTTTTGTTTTAAATGCTTCTGCAATGCCGATGGAATAGTCGTCAGAAGTATCATAGAGAATGGCTACAGTGTTAAAGCCTAATTTTTCTTTGGCATAGCTTGCCATGGTTTCCCCTTGATATGGGTCCAAGAAGCAAGTTCTGTATACGTTAGTACCGAAGGTGGTAACGTCTGCGGCCGTTGCAGTTGGGGTGATAATCGGCAGATTGTCTTTTACAGATTTTTGTGCAACGCTAATGGTCGGTTTGCTGGTAACGTCCCCAACCAATGCCACGATGCCTTCGCCTACCAATTTGTTATAGGCGTTTACGGCTTTGGTTGCGTCGCCTTCTTCATCTTCACTGGCAATTTCAATTTGTTTGCCCAGGATGCCGCCTTCAGCATTTAATTTTTCAATGGCTAATTTAGAACCGTTGCTGGTAGCTACACCGTAAACGGATACATTGCCGGTTAATGGTGCTAAGATACCGATTTTAATGGTATCGCCTTCAGCGCCTTGTTGTTTATCGTCTTTGTTTTGGTCATCTTTGTTCCCGCAGCCGGCAAATGCAGTGGCAGCCATTGCCAATGCTAAGGAAATGGTTAAGATTTTTTTTGCTTTCATGGCAATTCCTCCAAAATTTGTTTTATATTTTTATTGTTTTGTTCATTATACGCTAGTTCATTTTGAAATTCAAGGGAATTTTTCCAGAAAAAAAGAAAAAATCAGAAAATATATCTTGTTTTTTAGGGGAAAAATTTTATTTAACGCTGTTTAACAGGTGGTTTATGTTGTTTTAATATATTTTGAATGTCAAATCATGTGTGAAAAAAGGAAGAAACCAAATAAAGCGGTTTCTTCCCGTATATAAATGTAGATAATCGTTATAAGGGCAGCGTCGACTGTAAAACTAGATTTGCGGTGATGCAAAGGAAAATCCCGCAGATGGTAGGGATAGCGATAGCAAGAAGCGTCCATTTTAGGCTGCCAGTTTCCTTTTTGATGGTGAGACAAGTAGTGGAGCAGGGGAAGTGAATGAGAGAGAAGAGCATGGTGCAGAGGGCGGTAGTTCCCGTCCAGCCATGGGCAAGGAGCAGTTCTTTTAATTGAAGGAGATTATCCATTTCTACTAGACTACCGGTGGCAAGATAACTCATAATGATGATGGGAAAGACGATTTCATTGGCGGGGAAACCCAAGATAAATGCAGTGAGAATGTAACCGTCTAGCCCCATAAGACGGGCTAGTGGGTCTAAAAAGTTTGCAGTGTGGGTAAGGAGGGTGGTATCGGCTATGGTAATGTTGGCCATGAGCCAGATAACAAGCCCAGCGGGGGCGGCGACAGAAACAGCTCTACCCAGGACAAATAAGGTCCTGTCTAACAGGGAGCGGATGATGACTTGTTTGAATTGTGGTTTACGGTACGGCGGTAGCTCTAAGGCGAAGGAAGAGGGTAGGCCTTTTAGGATAGTCTGAGATAGTATTTTAGAAACTAAAAAAGTCATAACAATTCCCAGGAGGATGAAACAGGTAACGATAATTGCAGACAGGATAGAGCCTCCCCACCCTTGATAATTGGCAATGAAAAACATATTTGCAAGCATAATCAGCGTAGGAAATCTGCCGTTGCAAGGGACTAAGGAATTTGTAAGGATGGCGATAAGCCGTTCCCGAGGCGAATCAATAATGCGGCAACCCATGACGCCGGTAGCATTGCAGCCAAAGCCCATGCAGATGGTAAGGGCTTGCTTGCCGCAAGCGTGGCATTCTTTAAATATTTTATCTAGGTTAAAAGCAAGGCGAGGCAAGTAGCCTAAATCTTCTAACAAGGTGAACAAAGGAAAGAAGATGGCCATAGGCGGCAGCATGACAGAGACCACCCAGCCTAAGGTGCGGAATACGCCGCAGATAAACATATCTGTAAACCAAAGCGGTAAATTGCTGGCGTTTGCCATGGTCAGGAGCCAGTTTTCTGCAGAGAAAAAGAATTTGGATAATAACTGAGAAGGGTAGTTTGCTCCTACGATAGTCAGCCAAAAAATAATACCTAAAAGCAGTATCATCATAGGAATACCCCAGGTCTTGCTAGTGAGTAACTTATCTAGTTTGCGGTCAAACTGGGCATAGTTCTCATTGGCAATGGTTACGGTTTTTTTATAAATCGCTTCCCCTTTGGTAATATAAGCAGCAGTAATCAAGTCTTTTCTTGTATCCGCTGAAACTGCTTTTTGTTCTAAAAGAGTATTTGCTTGGGCTAACAGCGGTGCAAATATTGGGTCCTTGCGGAAATCTTCACCGGCTAGATTCACAATTTTATCACTGAGGCTTTTATTATCATCTAATAATTGCAGAGCGATCCAACGGCTATTTAAACCTTGTATATGGCTTTCGATAGCTGGGGTTAATTGTTGAACGGCGGTTTCCAGGGGTTCTGGATAGGAAATCTTTAAGGGTTTTGTTATTTTCTTCTGTTGGGTTGTTTGGGCGATGGTTTCCATCAAAGAGGCCAATCCCTTACCGTTGCGGGCAGCTGCGCCTACTACTGGAATACCCAGCTCTTGTTCTAAGCGGTCCAGGTCTACTGTGATATGTTTTTTTGCTGCTTCGTCTAATAAGTTGACGCAGAGAATGGCTTGGGGACAGATTTCCATGGTTTGCAGGACTAAATTTAAATTTCGCTCTAGACAGGTAGCGTCTACTACAATAACTACAGCGTCTGGGTGTTCAAAGCAGAGAAAATCCCTTGCCACTTCTTCTTCTGCGGAGTGGGCCATTAGAGAATAGGTACCGGGTAAATCTACCAATGTATAGGTTTGATTTTTATAGATATATTTTCCCCGAGCGTTGGTTACTGTTTTTCCAGGCCAATTACCAGTGTGTTGGTTTAAGCCGGTCAGGCTATTAAACACGGTACTTTTTCCTACATTTGGATTTCCGGCTAAAGCAATGATTTTCTCCTCTGGGGGAACGGTGTGACGTTTTTGGTCACTGTTTCTTTGGTTCATGGCTATCCTCCCATTATTTTCCTCTTATTCCTCACAATCCCTTAAAAAGATACAATGATTTGTCCTGCGTCCTCCTGTCGTAAGGCGATGACTGTTCCTCGCACGAAGTATGCGGTGGGGTCTCCCAATGGACTGCGGTATAAGCACTGGACCTTAGTGCCCGGGATAAACCCTAGGTCTAAAAGGCGACGGCGCATATCTCCTGTAAGGGTTAGCTGGTCGATGGTAGCTTTTTTCCCCATAGGCAGCAGATGGAGCGGGTGATAGAGTTTCATCTCTTGGGGATTGATGCCGGCGGCAGTATGCAGCGTTTTTTCTTTTTCCATGGTTACGCCTCATTCTCTATGGTTTTGTTCTTGCTTACAGCATATGAGAGAAATAGCGTTTGGTGCATTGTCCGAAAAATAAAAAAGATTGAAACTCTTAACGTTTCAATCTTTAAAGCGGTTAAACGTGTTGATTTTGTTCTACCAGCATTTGGAAGAATCTGCTTACCTTTGCAATGAAGGCGAAAATCAAATCATCGTCATCAGTGGGGAAAAATTGGTCGATGGAATCGATCATTTTTTGGTGGAAGCCTTCATGGATGCGGAAAATATCTTCGCCCTTTTCTGTAAGACAGAGTAGGACTGCTCGCTTGTCTGTGGCGTCTTTGATACGCTTGACGAAGCCTTTTCGTTCCATGCGGTCTATGGCTAGGGTCAGGGAGGAAATGGTGATATGCAAATCTTCCGCTACTTCGCTCATTCTTCGTTTTCCCGAAAGACCGATTTTCTCAATGATATGGGCCTCGGTTACAGAAAAATGGATATCTTTTGTCTGCTGGGACTGGATATAGGTTTCCTCCAGTTTTAAGATATTATTGAAGATTTGCGTTAGGAATGTGTTGATTTCCTCTTTACGTTTCATGGTCTGCCTCCCCAAGCGGTCTTTCATCTATTATATTACGGGCATATTAATAAATGCTTGTAGCTGGTCTAATGATTCCAGCGTATAAGTCTTTGCATTGCGGTCGATGCGGCGGTTAAAGCCGGCAAGGGTTCTGCCTGGTCCTACTTCTGCAAAGGCTGAAACATCTGATTTCAGCATGGCCTCGATGGTGGTTTGCCATTTTACTGGATGCACCATGTGGGTTTCTAGGTGTGCTGGAAAAACTGTTTCTGACGCTAGTAATGCGCCGGTAAGATTTGTATAGACTGGGAAAGATGGCGCATGAAAGGTAAACCCTGCTAGATAATCTTTCATTTCGGCGGCAGCGTCTGCAATGAGTGCTGTGTGAAATGGTCCGCTGGTATTTAAGGTGACAGCCTTCATGGCACCTTGATTTAGACTGGTTGCAGCAGCATCTTCTACTCCCTTCACTGTGCCGGAGATAACCAGTTGTTTTGGGCAATTATAGTTGACGGGAATGACAAATTCTGCTGTATTCTGACAAATTTCTTCTACCTGTTCATTGGCAAGGCCGATGATGGCGGCCATGGCGCCGGGGTGGTCTGTAGATGCTTTTTGCATCAGTTGGCCACGCTTTGCTACCATACGGACGCCATCCTCCAGGGAGAAAACGTCAGCGGCGCAAAGAGCGGTGTATTCGCCTAAGGAAAAGCCAGCCGCCATATCCGGCGAAATGCCGGCTTCCTTTAATGTAAGAAAGATACCCATGGAAAGGGTGAATATAGCGATTTGCGCATTGACTGTTTGGGATAATTCTTCTTCGGGTCCCTGGAAACAGAGGGTGGCAATATCTTTGCCGGTGATGTTACTTGCTGTATCAAAAGCTTTTTTTACCATAGGATATTCGTGGTATAGCGCTTCTCCCATGCCTACTGTCTGACAGCCTTGGCCTGGGAAAAGAAATGCTTTTTTCGTCATTGTTTCTGCTCCTTTATGATACTGGTTCGACAGGATTTGTTTGACAATCTTTTTCTCTTGCATTATAATAAAGAAAATTTAGTTTGTCAAACAAAGTATTTTATTTTTTGTTTGCAGAAGGGGATTTTAAGAAAATGGTTTGTTCTTGTATCAGCGGCATGGGAAAATACCTGCCTGATTATATTTTAACCAATGATGGACTCGCTGAAATCGTAGAAACTTCTGACGACTGGATACGGGAGCGGACGGGTATCCGGGAACGTCGCATATCTCATGGGGAAGCTACCTGGCAGATGGCATTAAAAGCGGCTCGGGATTGTGTGGCGGACTGGCAAGGGAATCCTCAAGATATTGATTTTGTCATTGTGACAACGCTGACGCCGGACTACTACACGCCAAATACTGCTTCTGCCATTGCAGCGGAGTTAGGCTGTGACCATGCTTTTGGTTTTGATTTATCTGCGGCCTGCACAG
Organism: uncultured Clostridia bacterium; assembly: GCA_946562005.1. Lineage (GTDB taxonomy): Bacteria > Bacillota > Dehalobacteriia > UBA4068 > JAAVYR01 > JAAVYR01. The sequence continues at coordinate 14,758 of CAMNVD010000015.1, forward strand.
GTTTTGTCTATGCCTTAGATGTGGCAGACAGCTACATAAAAGCAGGGAAAGCCAATCATGTGCTGATTGTTTCTGTGGAAAACATGACGCGGATTTTAGATTTTACAGACCGCACCACTTGCGTACTTTTTGGCGATGGTGCAGGTGCGGCCATTCTTTCTGCTTGTGAGGACGGAAATAATCGAGGGGTTATTAGCTCTTACTTAGCCTTAGACGGTGGTCGTCGTTCGGTGCTGACAGTGCCGGCTACCGTTTGCCATGAAAAAATGCCCTGGGAGGAAACAGTGGCAGATACCAATGGACATCATGCGGTGATGATGGATGGCACGGAAGTATTCCGCTTTTCCATTGGCGCCATTACAGAAGCAGTTGATAAGGCATTGGAGCGGGCAGGTCTTACGATTGATGATATTGCTTGGTTTATCCCTCACCAAGCCAATATTCGCATTATCCAGCATTTTGCCCATCGTTATCATTTGGATATGGAAAAAATCTTTACGAATATTGATAAATACGGCAATACTTCTAGCGCCAGTATTCCTATTTGTTTGAAAGAAATGAAAGAGCAGGGGAAAATCCAAAAAGGGCAGCTGGGGCTAATCGTAGGTTTCGGCGGCGGACTTTCTTACGGTGCTGCGGTTATTGAATTTTAAGGGCTTTTGTGATTTAATTATAGATTGATTGGAAGAATTAGAAAAGGATTCTTCGCTGTGCTCAGAATTATGCCACGTTGTACGGGTAACGGTAAACTGTTCCTGGTCCTTACACTTTCTAAGGGGCGGGATATGCTGTACTTGGAATGAAAATATGAGCACACTATGATTGAGAAGTAATTTTGGGAGGTTCTTATATGAAAACGAGAGTTACGGAACTGTTAGGAATTGCCTATCCTGTGCTTCAGGGCGGAATGGCCTGGGTCTCCGACGCAAGTCTTGCGACGGCTGTATCCAAAGCAGGGGGGCTTGGTATTATCTCTTGCGGTTCTGCGCCTGCTGAGGTCATCCAAAAAGAAATCTGGCAGGTGAAAAAACAAACGGATAAGCCCTTCGGTATTAATATCATGCTGATGAGCCCTTATGCTGATGATATGGCGGAATTAGTGAAAGAGGAAAAAGTGCCGGTGGTAACTACTGGCGCTGGCAATCCCAGTAAATACATTGCCGGATGGAAAGAGGCGGGAACGAAAGTCCTTCCTGTGATTCCTTCTGTAGCATTAGCAAAACGTATGGAACAAGCCGGTGTAGACGCAGTTATCGCTGAAGGCTGTGAATCTGGCGGTCATATCGGGGAAATGACGACTATGGCGCTGGTGCCTCAGGTGGTATCCAATGTAACCATTCCGGTGATTGCAGCTGGGGGGATTGCAGATGGTAGAGGGGTTGCGGCTTCCTTCATGCTGGGCGCAGAAGGGGTGCAGTGCGGCACTGTATTCTTAGCCTCGGAGGAATGTGACATCCATAATACATATAAAGAATTGGTAGTAAAAGCAGGGGATACTTCTACTGTGGTAACAGGCCGCAGCCATGGTCATCCTATCCGCTGCCTAAAATCTCCAATGGTTAATGAATACCTGAAACAGGAAAAAGCCGGTGTAGACTTTATGGAATTGGAAAAATTGGCTTTAGGTTCTCTTCGGAAAGCAGCCAAAGAAGGCAGCCGGGAAGAGGGGTCTTTTATGTGCGGACAGATTGCTGGCCTTGTGAAGGAAATCCGTCCTTGTCAGACCATTATAGAAGATTTAATGAAGGAAGCAGTCTGCGTCATGGAGCGGACGACTGCAAAAATGAAATAGTAGGGGGAAGCCTAATGAAACAAATTGCCATTGTAACTGGTTCTTCCCGCGGGATAGGTGCGGCTATCGCTGAAAACTTAGCAGCCCAAGGTATCAATGTGGTGATAAATTGCCGTAAAAGTGCCGAACAAGGAGAAAGGGTGTCAGAGAAATGTCGTGCCTATGGTGTGGAGGCTCTTGTTTTACCTTGGGATGTGGCAGACTTTGCCGCTTGTGAGGAAAGCGTTAATACCATCGTAGAGAAAATGGGCGTGCCTACCATTCTGGTGAATAATGCCGGCATTACCCAAGACGGCCTTTTAATGCGCATGACAGAAGGACAGTTTGACGCTGTGGTTAATACCAATCTGAAAAGTACTTATAATATGACGAAGCTATGCTGTCCGCTGATGATGAAAGCACGCTATGGTCGCATTATCAATATTTCTTCGGTAGCGGGTGTCTATGGCAATGCAGGTCAGGCTAACTATGCAGCGGCAAAGGCAGGTATCATCGGCTTTACTAAAGCGGTGGCAAAGGAGCTGGGCAGCCGAAATATTACTGTTAATGCTGTGGCGCCGGGCTTTGTCGAGACTGATATGACCAAAGATTTAAGTGATGCCATCAAAGAAGCGGCTCAGAAGAATATCGCCTTGAAGCGCTTTGCGCAACCGGAAGAAATTGCAGCGTTGGTTGGTTTCTTAGCCTCTCCCGCAGCCTCTTACATCACATCACAGGCTATTCTTGTTGATGGCGGTATGGCGTTATAAAAAGCGTGCAAAGAGATTCTTCACTTTGTTCAGAATGACATAATCTGCTACGTAGTACCAAGATTTACTGACGACTTCCGGGTGGTTAGTGGCGGATGAAGCGGTGGTAGGCTTTGCCTTGCTGTGGCATCTGATAGGTGATGAAACATCTTAAAAGCACAGTTTATTATGATTGAAAAGAAAGTTGGAGAACAATATGGAACGAGTAGTCATTACAGGGACTGGGGTTGTGTCTCCAGTAGGTAACAACACCCAAGAATTTTGGCAAAACCTGCTCCAGGGAAAGTGTGGTATCGGGCCTATTTCTACCTTTGATACCAGCGAATATAAAGTATCTCTGGCAGCAGAAGTGAAGGATTTTCAGCCGGAAGAATATTTAGACCGAAAGGAAATCCGCCACATGGACCGCTTCTGTCAGTTTGCTCTTGTGGCAGCGGAAGAAGCTATGGCAATGAGCGGCCTGGACACCAAAACGATGGTTGAACAAAACGACGAAGCGCTTTATCGTTATGGTGTTTATTTCGCTAGCGGAGTAGGCGGTATTCAGACCATCGAAACAGAACATGAAAAATTATTAACCAGAGGGCCTAGTCGGGTTTCTCCTTTCTTCGTGCCTATGATTATCAGCAACATGGCGGCGGCTTATATCTCTATGCGTTTTGGACTCAAGGGCAGCTGCATTTGTCCGGTAACGGCTTGTGCTTCTTCTACCCAAGCCATAGGGGAAGCTTTCCGTGCGGTAAAACACGGTTATTTGGACGTAGCTGTAGTAGGCGGGGCAGAGGCATCTATTACCCCTTGTTCTATTGCGGGTTTCGGTAATATGCAGGCGTTATCCGGCGCTGAAAATGCTGATGAAGGTTCCCTGCCTTTTGATAAGAGAAGAGGCGGCTTTGTGATGGGCGAAGGCGCTGGTGTTTTAGTTATCGAGAGTCTTCGCCATGCAGAGGCGCGTGGTGCGCAGATTATGGGGGAAATTAGTGGTTATGGTTCTACAGCAGACGCATATCATATTACAAGCCCTCATCCGGAAGGGGAAGGCGCAGCAAAAGCCATGGCCATGGCAGTAGAAGAAGCCGGTCTTGCTATGACAGATATAGACTACATCAATGCCCATGGCACGGGCACGCCTCTCAATGATAAATATGAAACAAAAGCCATTAAACGGGCTTTTGGTGATTATGCAAAGGAATTAGTGATTTCTTCCACGAAGTCTATGACAGGCCATTTATTGGGGGCTGCTGGGGCTATCGAAGCCATTGCGCTTAGTCTTACTTTAAAAGAAGGGATGATTCCCCCGACCATTAACCTGAAAGAACCAGATGAAGAGTGCGACTTATTTTACACGCCAAATGAAGCTTTGACTAAGCCGGTGGCAGTCGGTATTAGTAATTCTTTGGGCTTTGGCGGGCATAACGGTTGTATCTTATTACGGAGGTATGAAGGATGAACAGTTTACAAGACGCAAAAAACTTTGCTTTAGAAATGCTGACCCAAGCACAAGGCACAGGGGTAAGCAGCTTTGAGTTTGAATATGAAGGATTGAAAATCAAAGGCAGCTATTCTGGGATGATTACAACAGGTAGCAGTCCAGTGCAATTTGCGGTGGAAGCACCTGCTATGCCAAAGGTAGCAGCCGCTGCTATGCAGCAAGAAGTAGCGCAAGAAATGGCACCAGCGCCTAGTGCAAGCGCAAATGTAACCGATGTGAAAGCGCCTCTGGTGGGGACATTCTATGCAGCGCCTTCTCCGGACGCTGCGCCTTATGTATCGGTAGGGCAAAAAGTGCAAAAAGGCGATGTGCTTTGCATTGTAGAAGCCATGAAAAATATGAACGAAATCGAATGTCCTTGTGACGGCACGGTGGTAGACATCTTAGCTAGCAACGGGGAACTGGTAGAGTTTAATCAGGTGTTAATCCAAATCGGTGAATAGTAACGCTGGGAAGATTAGAAATCAGGTGTGAAAATGACAGTGACAAATTTAACCAAAGAAGATATCGAAAAAATCATTCCTCATCGCTCTCCTATGCTGCTCATCGATGAAATCGTGGAAATGGAGGTAGGGGCCTGGGCTCATGGTAGAACCCATCTGACAGGAGATGAATTTTTCTTCCAGGGGCATTTCCCGGGGCATCCGGTGCTTCCTGGCGTGATTATGGTGGAAGCTTTAGCCCAAACCGGAGCAGTAGCTATTCTCTCTATGCCGGAATTCCAAGGTAAGGTAGGCTACTTTGCCGGCATTGATAAAGTGCGCTTTAAGCGGAAGGTATATCCAGGGGAAG
>CAMNVD010000016.1 GCA_946562005.1 uncultured Clostridia bacterium
GATTATTGCGCTGCCCGGGGAACACATCGTTATCAAAAACAATCAGGTTTTTGTCAATGATGAACTTTTGGCCGAGGATTATCTGGCTAATACCTATACCAATGGCAGCATTGATACTATCGTGCCCGCAGAAAGTTACTTTGTCATGGGGGATAATCGGACTAAAAGCTCTGATAGTAGAAGCGGTTCTATCAGCTTTATCAAACGGGAAGAAATTGTGGGTAAGGCTTTCTGCATTGTCTATCCCAAAGATAACTGGGCGAAACTGGACTAAAGGAACTTTAAAAAATGTCGATAAATAGATGAACGAAAGAGAGTTATGGAGGATAAACGTTATGTCAAGGTATTTGTTTACATCGGAATCTGTCACAGAGGGGCATCCTGATAAAATATGCGACCAGATTTCTGACGCTGTGCTAGATGAAATATTGACGAAAGACCCAGAGGCTAGAGTCGCCTGTGAAACCTGCTGCACTACAGGTATGGTGATGGTTATGGGGGAAATCACTACTAGTTGTTATGTGGATATTCCCAGCATTGCTCGGAAGGTTATCTTGGATATCGGTTATGACCGAGCAAAATATGGTTTTGATGGCAACACTTGTGCTATTATTACGGCCATTGATGAGCAGTCTCCTGATATTGCCTTAGGCGTCGACCATGCCTTTGAATATCGGGAACAGCAGGAGGAAGAAAAGCTCTTCACTACCGGCGCTGGCGACCAGGGGTTAATGTTTGGCTTTGCCTGTGATGAAACCCAAGAACTAATGCCGTTACCTATTTCTCTTGCGCATAAATTAGCTCGGAAGTTGACGTCAGTAAGGAAGTCCGGCGCTCTTGCCTATCTACGTCCAGACGGTAAAACACAAGTCACAGTGGAATACGAGGACGGCAAGCCTCTCCGGGTGGATACAGTGGTCATCTCTTCTCAGCACGCTGCTGAAATCTCCTTGGAACAAATCCGCAAAGATATCAAAGAGCAAGTTATCAACGCTACTATTCCTCAGGCGTTGATGGATGATAACACCAAAATCTTTATTAACCCTACCGGCCGCTTTGTTATTGGTGGTCCACAGGGAGATAGCGGTCTTACAGGCCGAAAAATCATCGTGGATACTTATGGCGGTTATTCACGCCATGGCGGCGGCGCCTTCTCTGGGAAGGATGCGACGAAGGTGGACCGTTCGGCAGCTTATGCTGCTCGCTATGTAGCAAAAAACATTGTTGCAGCAGGACTTGCTAAAAAGTGTGAAGTTCAGCTGGCCTATGCTATCGGTGTGGCAAAGCCTGTCTCCATCATGGTGGATTCCTTTGGCACTGGTACTGTCAGTGATGAAATCATCGCTCAGGCAGTGGAAAAGGTATTTGACTTGCGTCCAGAAGCGATTATCCATGCGCTAGACCTGAGAAAGCCTATTTATCGTCAGCTGGCTGCCTATGGTCATATGGGCCGGGAAGATTTAGATATCCCTTGGGAAAAGACCGATAAAAAAGATGCGCTTCTTAATGCTATAACCAATTAAACAAATAATGGAATAAAACAGAAGAGGACTGTGCATTTGCAAGTCCTCTTCTGTTTTATTTTTTGTCTTAATGTTAGCAATAAAGGAACAACTAACAAAGGAGATTCTTGAACAACAAAAGTAGAAATTTTTTTCTATAACGATAACCTTTGGGGATAGCGACAAAAAACCTCTGCCTGATGAAGCGTCAAGCAGAGGTTTTTGTGAAATGGTTGTTATTTTTAATGGAATACGAATTTATTTCTTACAGGAAGAATATAAAGGTATCTACAATGAGCACTGGTACCAGGAGCCCAAAGGACCATGCCATGTAGCCAAAGAAAGAAGGCATTTTTACGCCGTTTTCTTCTGCGATAGCCTTTACCATGAAGTTTGGTGCATTCCCAATGTAGGTGTTTGCGCCCATAAATACAGCACCTGCAGAAATTGCAATCAATACCTGTTCCGCTACCATACCAACAGAGGTAGCAACCCCTGTGGTTGCGCCTAAAGTACCGGCAGTCTGTAAGAATACCAAATAAGTCGGAGTGTTATCCAAGAAGGAGGACAATAACCCGGTTGCCCAGAACATCTGCCATGGTTCAGTGATGCCCAATTCTGCGCCGTGTACTTTCAAGATACCGATAGCAGGAATCATGGTGAGGAAGATACCGATAAAGAGCTTAGCTACTTCTTCAATAGGACCAAAGTTGAAACCGTTTAATTGACGGGTAGAACGTTTGGTGGTTTTCATAGAGAGGTAGCTTGCCAATAAGATAATGATAATTTCTAACAAGGTAGCATATGGGAAGACAACGTCTGGGAATACAGTGATGCCGTTGCCGTTAGCAAAGAAATCAACTTTCAGCGGCAATACGCCGGAAAGGATAACGCCTAAAATCACCATAGCGATGAAGATAACATTGTGTCCGCCTTCGATGGATAATTTTTCTTTGGCATTTTCATTGCCTACCATATCTTTCGGAGAACGACCAGCTGCGTATTCTTGTTTGCAGCGAATATGGTCGATGATAGCGAAAAGCACCATTAAGAGAACGAAGTTAACAATCATTAATGGTAATAATTTCATAGTCCACATGAAGGGTACGCCACGGTTAAAGCCCATGAAGAGTGGTGGGTCACCAAGAGGGGTGAGACAACCGCCCATGTTGGCAACGGTGAAGATGAAGAACACAACAATGTGCGCTTTTCTAGCCCGCCAAGCATTGGCTTTGATTAATGGACGAATCATAAGCATAGCAGCGCCGGTGGTGCCAATCCAGCTGGCAAGAGCGGTGCCGATAGCAAGGATGATAATGTTCATAAAGGTGGTACCAACTAAGGTCCCTTTTACAGCAATACCGCCAGCAGCCACAAAGAGACCAAGCAGCAATACCAAAAATGGGATGTAGTCAAGGAGAATAGACTCTAAGATACGGAACATGGCTTCGCTTACACCATAAGCTGCTGCAAATGGTATGATGAACAGCAAAGACCAGCCGATGGCAACTTTGAGCATATTCTTTTCCCACCATTCTGGTTTTACCAAGGGGAACACTGCAATAGAAAGCAACATACAAGCAAATGGGATCATGCTCCAGAGCGGTAAAGATTCATTAACCGCTTCGTGGGCAGCTTCGTCGGCAAAAACAGCCTGTGTGCACAAAAGGAATAAACATACTGCACACAGAAGTATTTTCGTCATTTTTTTCATAAAAGACATCCTTTCCTTACAAAATAAAATATTTGAATGAAAAAGGTGTTTGCAGAAAGTAGCGCCGCCGACAAAGCAGACGGAAATGGAAAAATAGCGACTGTTATCGGAGCAGCCCTGCATTCACTTTTTATGTAGTTGCCGGATGGCTGGTAGGCATAGGAAATTGCTGGAAATTTCCGCATCCTTTTCCAAACTATCTGACATAACTTCTCCTATTTTACAACATTTTCTAACGATGTCAACCATTGAATCTGAAAAAATATTGAAAATTTTCTTCCTATATAAAAGTTATTGTTTACAAGGGGCATTTTTTAGAAAATCTTCCTTGTATTTTTGTATCCAGTATTTGTATCCAGTAAAGATGGAAAAGATGTGCTATGATACCAGTAAATGAAAATCCTGTGAATCTTTATTGAACGTTTCTTGAGTTTTTTTTGAAGATAGCGGGATAGAAAAAGAATAGAAACGGGAAGGAGGTAGTGCAGCATGGCATTGCTAGAGACGAAAGGCTTATCTGTGGCATTTGGCGGTCTTTGGGCTGTAAACGGTGTGGATTTTCAGATGGAAGCCGGAGATGTTGTCGGACTTATTGGGCCCAATGGTTCTGGAAAAACCACTTTTTTGAATTTAATCAGTGGTCTTTACCGGCCTACGAAAGGTGCCATCCTTTTAAATGGCGAAGATATCTCGGCATTAAAACCCTATGAGATTTTCCGCAAAGGCATCGGTCGGACCTATCAAAGCAGTCGTCTTTGTTGGGACTTAAGCGTCATTGATAATGTGCTCTTGGGCGTAAACAACAAACATGAAATGGGCTTTTGGAGCAATGTTTTTCGGGCCAAAAAATCTGATGCGGAGATATTCCGACATTTAGAAAAGGCGCTGGAACTGCTGGACTACTTCAACCCTAAATTAGTTGATAAAAAATATGAGCTAGCTCAAAACATTACCCATATCGACAGACGACGGGTGGAGCTGAGTCGTATCTTAGTTTCTGAACCAAAAGTGATTTTAATTGATGAATTGACAGCGGGACTAAACCAAGAAGAAACCTTGCACATTATGGATGATATCAAAAAAATAAAAAGCTGGCTGCCGGACATCGGCATGATTATCATCGAGCATGATATGAATGTGATGCAGTCTATTCCCAATAAAATCGTGGTCTTTAACGCTGGGGAAAAGATAGCGGAGGGTTCATACAGCGATATCATTCAAGATGAACAAGTTATCAGCGCCTATCTGGGAGGTGCTGCTATATGATGGAAAATCGCACAGAAAACATCCTGGAAGTGTCTGGCGTCTATACCCATCATGGCAAGGTGCCAAAGCTATTAGATGTAAGTTTTGCTATGCCGAAGGGAGAGATTACTTGTATCCTGGGGGCAAACGGTGCCGGGAAAACTACCATCTTAGAGACAATCTTAGGCATGATAAAGCCGGATAAAGGGGAAATCCTTTTCCAGGGAAAAAATATCACCGGGCTTCCCAGTCATAAGATTGTCGCTTCTGGTATTGGCATGGCGGCAGCCGCAGCTGGTACTTTCCCTAAAATGACCGTGGAACAAAATTTGCGGTTTGGCGCTTATCATATGCAGGATAAAAAGCAAATACAGCAGCAGATAGAAATGGTCTATGACGTATTCCCTGTGATAAGGGAGCGAGCGGGGCAAAAGGCTGGAACGCTCTCTGGCGGGGAGCGGACCATGCTCACCATCGGCAGGGCCATTATCAGTAATCCTCAAATATTGCTGCTGGATGAACCGTCTCTGGGGCTGGCTCCTATTATGGTGCAGGAAACTTTTGCAATGATAGACCAGCTAAATCAGAAGTCCGGTATGACGATTCTTCTTGTAGAACAAAATGCAGAGCGGGCTTTATCCCTCTGTAAGACCGGATATATTTTGGACAATGGACAGATTGTCCTGGGTGGGAACAGAGAAACCTTGCAGAATTCGGCATATTTGCAACATCCCATCTCTTAAAAAGTAAGAAAGAAAATAGAAAATAAGGAGTGTTTATCATGAATAGAAAAAGATTGAGTGTATGTTTAGCAGCGTTGCTTGCGGTTGGTACTTTGTTTAGCGGTTGCGGCAAAGAAGATGACGGCGGTACGCCGGTAGGTGGCGCTGATGATAGACCAGTGGTAAAAGTAGGCTTTATGGGGCCGCTTACTGGGGGCAATGCTTCTGAAGGCTCTGCTGCTCGTAATGGTTTTACTATGGCTTTTGACCAGCTTAATGAATCTGGTGAACTGCCTTATTATGTGGAGGTGGTTGCTATGGATGACGGCTCTAAGCCTGAGACGGCTACTTCTGCTGTACAACGTTTAGTAACCACAGATGGTATCGTGGCCATTTCCGGACACTGGAATTCTCCTGCTGCAACGGCTACCATTCCTATTTGCAAATCCAATAATATTCCTCTCGTTATCTGGGGCGCTATCGGTGAATCTCTGACCTCTGCGGAAAACTACCCTATCATTACCCGAGTATGCCCTACCGACCGTCAGGAAAATGTGACCTTGGCCAAATATGTATTGGAAGATTTGGGCTATAAAAACATCTATATTATCTCTGACACTACCTCTTATGGGCAATCTAATACCCAAGCCTTCCAAGAACAAATGAAAAAATATGACGCTAATTTGATTGGCATCGACGAAGTGCCGGATACTCAAAATGATTTCCGGGCTATCCTCAGTAAGGTAAAACAAGCAAAACCTGATGCTATCTTCTTTGGCGGCGTTTCCATGGGAGGCGGCCTGGTAAAAAGCCAAATGGTCGACGCTGGTATGGACGATATCCTGCTCTTTGGTATTTCTGGTATTTGTTCTGAAGACTATATTATCGCAGCTGGCGCTGAAAATGCAGAAGGTACCTTTTCCATCAAACCTGGTACTGACCCTACCAAGACAGAAGTAGGACAAAAGTTCTTAGCCGATTATGAAGCGAAAAATTATTCTGTGCCAGTAGGCGCATTTACCCCATATTCCTATGACGCTGCCCAGGTTATCATCCAGGCTATGAAGGACTGTGAAGGAGAAATCACCGCTGAAAAGATGATAGAAAAAATCGCCGCTGTGAAAGCGAACGGCTTATTAGGGGAAACCCAGTTTGACGAAATCGGCCAGACCACCAACCCAGCCTCTTATGCTCTTGTGGTCCAAGATGGCAAATGGGTGCCATGGGAAGATTCTTTGTATGCTACTGGGGAAAGAACATTGCCGGGGAGAAAATAATCTCCCTCGGCTTTTCCCCTTTTTACTGGTAGCGGAAATAAGTTAGACAGATAGGAACGGTTTATATGGAGTTATTAGGAAACGGTAGTTTTTTAATAGAACAATTGATGAATGCCATTATGCTAGGATGTATTTATACTCTGGTAGCGGTGGGTTTTTCCCTCTTTTTTGGGGTTCTGGATGTAGTGGTATTTTGCTCTGGAGATATTGCGGTCTTCGGTACTTTCTCTCTTATGGGCGCTTATATGATTTTTGAGACGGCAGGCCTTACGGCTATGCTTCCTACGCCTGTATGGATGATGCTTCTCATGGGGGTGGCGGCTATTCTCTGCGCAGCTTTAGGCGTGTTTACCTATCTTTCCTCTATCCGACCTTTTGAGAAGTCTTCCTCTCTGATGCCGCTTTTGAGTACTATTGCATTAGGGGTCGTTATCCGGGAAACCATTGGGCTTTTCTTTCCCTTAGGGCGGAATCCGCAGCGGTTTCCACGGCTCATTCCCAGCGGTTCCTTTGGCGGGCACGCATTATTGTCTTACCGTAATGTTACCATTATTTGTGTGACATTCCTGGTGCTTTTGGCTGTGTTTTTCTTCCTTAGAAAAAGTAAAATGGGCAATGCCATGCAGGCCATGGCCCAAAATAAACGCCTGGCAGCTATTGCAGGTATCAACATTCGTTCTGTAGCCATTACGACCTTTGTTTTAGGCGGGTTGCTCCTTTCGGTGGCGGGGTTCCTTATTGGGGCTTATTACGGCACGGTACGTTTCGATAACGGTTCTTTATATGGCATCAAGGGTTTTAGCGCAGCAGTGGTTGGCGGTCTTAGCAACGTCTATGGCGCTATTATCGGCGGTATGCTCTTAGCCTTTATTGAAGTATTTGTATCTATTCTCCCTGGTGGGGCAGCTTATGCTAGTGCTGTAGCCTTCATTGCAGTGGTTATCTTCATGGTAGCCAAACCTGAGGGTATCTTAGGGGAAAAAACTGTCGAAAAAGTTTAAAATCTGCTATTGCGTACTTAGAAGAATCTTATAAATAGTGATAGATATCGAGAGGTGTCCAAATGAGTAAAGAAAAGACAGCTGAAAAAAGAAATTCTGGCGTACCCCTTCTTACAGCGGCTATGATTTGGCTGGCTGTCTTTTTCACGTTATATTTAAATTATAATCTTAGTTTGCCTTTTTTGGCGGTGATTGTGATTGCCATTCTTACCCTGGAAAAAAAAGGTGTCATAGAGAGCGCTTATACGGCTTGTATCAAAGGACGGAAAATATTTCTTTTGGCGATGCTGGTCGGTGCTATCCTTTTGCCTTTGGCTCTTTCTGCTAGGCCTTATGCGCTTCATATTGGAGTTTTGGTCTGCATCTATGCTATCCTTGCCTTGGGATTAAACTTCCAGATGGGTAGCGCTGATATGGTGAACTTTGCGCCGGCCGCTTTCTTTGGCATTGGGGCTTACACCACGGGTATCCTTACGATGAATCTGGGTATCTCCCCTTGGTTTGGTGTTATCATAGCGGCGGTGGTTACCTGCATCTTAGGTGGGTTAGTAGGGGCGCCGACCCTCCGCACAAAGGGTTATTATCTTTCTCTGGTTACCATGGCGCTACAGCTTATCTTTTCTCTCGTTATTGTGAATATCAAAGCAGTGGGTGGGCCTAACGGTATGGCTGGGCTGCCGGGCTTTGCCATTGGCAGTTTTTCCTTGCACCAGGCTCACGATTTCTTTGGTATCCGCCTGCCTTATCAGGCAAACTATCTTTATCTGGCTTTGCTGCTTCTGGCGGTATTATTATTTGTAGCCTATCGGGTAAATCTCTCTAGTAAAGGGCTAGCGCTCAATAATATCGGTCAGGATGAAGTGGTCGCTAGGTGCTTAGGTATCAATATTAACAAAGAAAAGCTTTTTGCTTTTTGCATTGGTGGCGCCTTTTGCGGCATTGCTGGTGCCTTCTATGGGCACTATATGTCTTTTGTGGGTCCGGATGATTATGACTTTTCTAAGTCTTTGATGATTATCTGCATGGTGATTTTAGGCGGTATGGATAACCCTCTGGGGGTAACGGTGGGCGCCTTTTTGCTTATTGGTGCCAATGAAAAACTACGGGACTTTGCAGACTATCAAATGTTAATTTATGGATTGATTTTGATGACTGCCTTATGGTTACGGCCGCAGGGGCTTATCCCGAAGCGGGTCCGTAACTATGAGCTGCTCTTTCATAAAAAGGTAGTTTTGGGGCCAAATAAAGAAAAAAAAGAAGCGGTTTTGCCGGCCTCAGAAGAATAAGAATGTCGCTAACAATATCAGCGACAAACAAAATACCTCATTATGCCTCATTTCCTTTTCAATATAAAGAGAAGTGGGGTATTTTTTTGCTTTCTTCTGATAAATTTTTATGATAGAATAATATTATATAAGTGTGTGTATGCTAAACACGAAGTAATAGGAGATGATAGATAAATGAGTAAGAAATATATTACAGCAGGTATAGCTATTGTTTTATCTGTAGCGCTATTGGTACCTGTTGCCTATGCTTGCGGCGGCCATGGCCGCATGGTGAGTAGTCAGCCTATGGCTGAAAATACAACTGTAGACGCAAAGGTGACCACTTGTCCTGTCTGCACAGTGGAGACTTGTCAAATTGCTGGTCGTCATAGCCATGATGATACTCTTTATTGTGGTTATCATCACGCTGACGGCATATGTGATGGTAGTTGTCGTGCGCTTTGTCCAGTAGAGGACTGTGATATTATGGGCTATCATATCCATAATGACCATGCTTATTGCGGCAGTCAACATGACGCTGGTTTTTGTGATGGCAGCTGTCAGGTGCGTACACAGGCGCCTGCGAATACCGGACGCCATCATGGACATAGAGGACATCATTAAGATGCGCAAAGCATGAAAACCGTGACGTATGTGATTATTCACGGTTTTCATGCTTTTTATTAGGTTTTGATTCAGAAAGAAGGATATTTGATGCAACAATCCCAGTTTCGTCTTACTGATTTTTTAGATAAAATCTTTTCTGTGTTTCCCTCGCAAAAGATGGCAAGGGTTATTCTTTTGTTATGTTGTTTTGTGAGTGGATATTTCATCTCTGTAGGTATTGGTGCCCTTCGAGATGGGGTGCAAGCGGGGGAAGAAAATCTGCCTATGACAGAGCCTGCTCCCCAGCCGGTAGAGATAACTATTTTAGCTGCGGGGGATAACTTGCTCCATGACACCGTCAGCAAAGATGCAAAGCAGGCAGACGGTACCTACGACTACAAACCTATCTATCAGTTTGTAAAAGAACGTATTAGCGGGGCAGACATTGCCTTTGTAAATCAAGAAACACCTACCAATCCAAATCGGGGGCCTTCTGGTTATCCCTCCTTTAATGCGCCGCCTTCTGCTGTAGAGGCTTTAATCGATGCGGGGTTTGATGTGGTGAATTTTGCCAATAACCACATTATGGATACCGGTGCCAAAGGTTTGACAGCTACTTATGATGTATGGGCCAACCATCCTCTTGTGCAGATTACTGGTATCTTTGGAGATGAAGAAGAACGCAATACGAAAATTGTTATTGAGGAGCGGGAAGGGTTTCGCTTTGCTTTCTTAAGCTACACCTATGGTACCAATGGCATTCCGGTGAAAGAGCCTTGGCAAGTAGCGCTTATTGATATGGACGACATAAAAGCAGATATTGCTCGGGCTAAAGCCCAGGCTGATTTTGTTATTGTTAATTATCACTGGGGGGATGAATACCATTTAAGCCCTAATCGTACCCAGACATCCATTGCCCAGCAGACAGCGGACGCCGGAGCGGACCTCATATTAGGCGGGCACCCTCATGTAATCCAGCCGATTGAGCAGGTCACGGCAGCAGATGGCCGGACGGTGCCTGTGGTTTATTCTTTAGGGAATTTTATTTCCAGTCAGAAAAAGACGGATACGCTCCTAGGCGCTATGGTGGAAATCACCATTACGGGCATGAAGGGAGACCCGAAAAGTCTCTCGATAGGCAGTGTGAAAGCATTGCCATTGGTGCAGCACTATGAAAAAGGATATCGTAATTATCGCATTTATCTGCTATCTGATTACACGCCGGAGCTGGCAAAAAAACACTTGGCCAATGCATTGGGGGCAAAGATTGATGTTTCCTATTATCAGTCTTTGGCTGAAAAGATCTTTGCTGGTTATCTCTAAAAATAAGGTTTCTGTTTAACTAGACTGGTAAAGTAAGGAATTTTTTGGTAAAATCTAAAGGATAGCCTTGCGAAAAATGCTAATGAGATGTGGGTCGAAGGCTTTGCCTCGTCCCTGGTAAATCTCTTCTATTGCTGCGCTGTGAGAAAGCTGCTTGCGGTAGGGCCGGGGAAACTGCATAGCGCTCCAGCTTCCGGCTATGTGCAGGATGCGGGCGAGCAGAGGGATCTCTGTGCCTTGCAGGTGATGCGGATAGCCGCTGCCATCCCATTTTTCATGGTGGTGCAGGATGGCTCCTGTGACTATCTCATCTAGTCCCATTTTCTCTGCGATGATGCTGCTGTGGAGGGGGTGGCGGCGGATGGTCTGCCAATATTTTTCTGGTAGTGGTCCTGGATGCAAAAGAATAGTGCCGGGGATTTCTACCATACCGGTATCCTGCCAGAGGGCGGCGGTTTCTAGGTTTTTTATTAGGGAATCGCTCATATCTAAGACTTGTCCTATTTTTGCGGCGGTTTCTATGGTTTTTAAAATGAATTTTTGATAATAGCCATCTCTAGTGGTAAGGAAGGAAAGCAACAGTTGGTTATGAAGTGCGGGCTGACCTTCTTGTATCCAGGCAGGCAGTTTTTTTTGTTGTTTTTCCCGGGTTAGTTGGTATTCTGCTTGACTGATAAGGGTGGCGGCATTTCCAGGCGGGCAGCAGGCAATAGCTGTATGAATGCGGATAGGCAGCTCCTGCATTTGCCAGGAAGCTTTTTCTAGTTGCGCTGTTAGACGATGGGAAAAGTTTTCGCTTGCTTTGAAATTGGTCTCAGGTAGAATCACTGCAAAACAGTTTCCTTGCCAACGGCCGAGCTTTTCTCCTCGTCCGGGCTGTATTTGCTGTTGTAAAAAAGCTGCAAAACGTTTGAGAATTTGGTCTGCCTGGATAGGGTCTAATTCTTGATTGAACATGGCGAAATTTTCTATATCTATCAATAGGAAAGAAAAGGGAATGCCCTGGTTGTGCAGGGCATAGATTTGACGGTGTAATAAATTCCTATCGGCAACGCCAGTGAGATGGTCTATGCCGGGCAGTTGATTTTTTTCGAAGAATGGTAGATTGTTGGACACAGGCTTCACTTCTCTCTTGTTTTTCTGAAATATTATCTTTATTTTAACGGAAAAATCTGTTGCTGTGGAGTTTTTATTTCCGACAAAATCCCTGTATAAGATGACGATATTTTTCTCATACTAAGAAAAAAAGCCATCTTCCGACAAACCTGGGAAAAAGTTATTGCGCATTTCTTATAGGAAAATAAAACCAATTGTAGAATATAGAAAGCGGAAGGATAAAAAGTATAAAATTTCTTTTGAAATCTTGGCTTTTTATGCAAGTTTTGCCAGGAAGTTTTTGTATTTATTATGTAAGCATAAGGATGAATTGACATGAAGCATCTTTTAGATGAGGAATTAGTGAAAAAGTGCTTATCCGGTGAGGATGCTGCCTTTGAAGTACTGGTAAAACGGTACGAGAAGCAAATCTTTAGCCTAGCTTATCGTCTCTGCGGCGATTATGACGAGGCTGGGGATTTAGCGCAAGAAGCATTCTTGCACATCTATCGGGTTCTGAATAAATTTTCTGATGACAGGAAGTTTTTTCCTTGGATGTACCGGGTAGCTCATAATGTTTGCGTCAATACCTTGGCTAAAAGGCCCAAGGAAACGGTGCCTGTTGATGATTTTGCTAGCCTGGATTTGGGGGAGGAGAGTCGGACGGATAGTCCTGAACAATCTTTTCTCCAGCAGGAGACTGGTGATATCATTCGTGGGGCCATCAGCGAGTTGCCTGAGAATTATCGGTTGCCGGTGATGTACCGTTTCTTAGAAGATTTATCCTATCAAGAAATTGCCGATAAGCTGGATGTACCTGTCTCTACAATAGAAACAAGATTATTCCGGGGACGGCAAATGCTGCAAAAGAAACTCAAAATTTTATTGGAAAGGGGGCAAAAGAATTGAATTGCACCAAATGGGAAGACCAAATCTATCTCTATGCAGATGGTATGTTGTGTGAAGAAGAATCCCAAGTTCTTTTGGCCCATATCCACCAATGTGAAAGTTGTGCCAAGCTGCTTGCTGAAATAAAAACTATCAATGATTTGCTTGCTGAAGAAGCTGCACTTGTTGCGCCTCCTAATGGATTTGCCGCAGGTGTTATGGAGCATCTTCCAGAAGCTTCCTGGCAAAGCAAAAAAGAAAAAGCTACGCAACCGGAACGGCAAACAGTTGTTCCTTTTGGGAAAAAGAATGTGGCAGAAAAGCGGTTTGCACGTTGGGGCACGGCAGTTGCGGCAGCGGTTCTCGTTGCTGCAGTAGGCGTCAGCCAATTGCCGGAGTCCGCAGGTCCTGGCGGAACCATTGGTTCCCCGCAAAATGGGTTGTCTGTGGCAAATTATTTGCCGCAGGATGGGGAAAGTTCGCTCCCCTCAGGCATAACGCCGCAACCTGTTGATAGCGAAAAGGAACTGCCTATCAGCCCTGATACGCAGCCTGACCCTGTTACCCCTGCAGATGGTAATGCGGTAACACCGCAGCCAAGGGTCAGTGAGCCGCAACGCTCACTAGCTCAACCCGAGCAAAAGGAACCCATAAAGGAACCGACTGTTTCCGGCAGTGGTGAACTGACACTGCCTAGGGTAGCTGCCGGTAAAGAAAAAACTGGCATCTACTCCTTGCTGTTGTTGGCTGCTTCTGAAGACGGGGATGTACTCAATCCAGTCGTGATAAATGGTGATACTGTAGAATACTTTATTCGTTCTGCTTATGGAACTAGTAAATGGCAGAGTAGCCTATCGGCTGCAGAAGAGCCAGTTCTCTTAGAAGATAGCGCAAAATTAGGCGCAGCCCAAAGTGTCAACACTGTAACAAAGGCGGAATGGTTAACCGAGAGCTCCTATACTGAGGCGGCATCTCCTTTAGGGGATATGACGCTCCTCAATAGCATGAGTCGTGACGGCGGCTTATGGAAGATGGTAACAAGCCAGGATGGAGAGCCTAAGTTGTTGCACCAGGCTTCTGGTGGTAATATATTAAGCTGGTCTCCTGATGGTACCAAAGCCATCTATACCGATAGTAATGGCAATCTGTATGTGGTATATCCTACAGAAGAAGTTGTGATGTTGGTATTTGAAGGCAAGGTTACTAGTGTTTCCTGGGGTGGGGATAGCAGGATGATTGCTTTTTCTGCAACAACTGCTGATTCTAACTACAGTGCTGTTTATAGTGCTATGTTACCATAATGGTAAATTATTAGATTGTGTATTCCTTTACTTTGCTGTGCGCAGCAGGGTAAGATAATGGCCCGCTTCCTATAGATGCGGGCCATTCTTAATTTTAAAAGGGTTTGCTGGGATTTATTTGGAAAAGTAAATAAATAAAAAGGCATTTCTTTTGGAGAGAAATGCCTTTTTAGGGAGGATATGATATTTTAAGATTATTTTATACGATGCCTTGAGCCATCATGGCTTTTGCTACTTTTTCAAAGCCGGCAATATTTGCCCCAGCGATGAGGTCGTTACCTAAACCGTATTCATGAGCGGCATCTAAGGAACTTTTGAAAATATTGACCATGATGCCTTTTAACTTGGCATCCACTTCTTCAGCAGTCCAGCTGTAACGCATGGAGTTTTGGCTCATTTCTAAGCCGGATACAGCCACGCCGCCGGCATTTACTGCTTTAGAAGGTGCAACAACCACGCCGTTTTCCCTTAAGAAAGCGATAGCTTCATTGGTGGTCGGCATATTGGAGACTTCTACATAATATTTGATACCGTTGTCTACCATTTGTTTCGCTTCTGCCATGTCTACTTCGTTTTGGGTAGCGCAAGGCATCATAATGTCTGCTTTTACACCCCATGGTTTTTCACCAGGATAGAAAGGAACGCCGAATTTATCTGCATAGTCTTGTACTTTGTTGCGGCAGGAGGCACGCATTTCTAAGAGATAATCTACCTTTTCCGGTGTGCTGATGCCGTCTTTGTCATAGATGTAGCCATCTGGTCCGGAGATGGTAACGACTTTACCGCCTAATTCGTTGACTTTCTTAATGGTGCCCCAGGCAACATTCCCAAAGCCGGATACGGCGAAGGTTTTGCCTTTGATGCTGTCGCCAAAATATTCTAACATTTCTACGGTGTAATAAACAGCACCATAGCCAGTAGCTTCTGGACGGATGAGAGAGCCGCCGTATGTTAAGTCTTTCCCAGTGAGGACGCCTTCATATTGTTTGGTGATGCGTTTGTATTGGCCATAGAGGAAACCGATTTCTCTGCCGCCGACACCAATATCCCCAGCGGGTACGTCTACATTGGGGCCAATATGGCGATATAATTCAGTCATAAAGCTTTGGCAGAAAGCCATTACTTCTCTATCAGATTTGCCTTCGGGGTTGAAGTCGGAGCCACCTTTGCCGCCGCCGATAGGAAGGCCCGTCAGGCTGTTTTTGAAGGTTTGTTCAAAACCTAAAAATTTGATAATCCCTAAATTTACAGATGGGTGGAAGCGAAGGCCGCCCTTATAAGGCCCGATAGCACTGTTAAATTGCACCCGGAAACCTCTGTTTACCTGCACTTTGCCGTTGTCATCTACCCAAGGAACCCGGAAACTGATAACCCGTTCTGGTTCTACGATGCGTTCTAAGATGCCGGCTTTTTCGTATTCTGGTCTTTTTGCTAGTAATACTTCTAGCGTACCTAATACTTCGGTCACTGTTTGATGGAATTCTTTTTCATTTGGGTCTCTTTGTTTTACTTTTGCGATAATCTCATTTACATATGACATAAGATTGCCCCTTTCTTAAAATATGCTTAGAAGTTGTATACAAGCGCTGTATACGCTGTGTGAGCTTCTGTATTACCATAGGTCTTATCTCTGTGCTATGGTAACTTATTTATGAAAATATTATAGAGGATAAAAAAACATTTGGCAAGGAGAAATTTTGAATATTTAAATATTTTTCATCGAAATGGCCTGCTTAAGCTGATAAAATCAAGTGTGTTTGTATAATGTATTTTTAATACATTTTCTTTTTGGCCGCTAAGATATGATAACACCTGTTTTAAAAGATGGTGAATCACGAGACCAAATACTGTGGTAAAATAGTAGGGTACAAAAGAATAAGCAAGTAAGAAAAGAGCACTTTAGCTACGGCTAAAGCGCTCTTTTTGCGTCCAAAAGGAGGTTGACCATGGCGTCATTTCGGTAAGCATAACTTACCGCTTCTTCTTCAGAGTGGATAGAAAAGTGGGGGAGTGGGCCAGTGGCGAGGGACGGGGGTTTTCTTTTGCAACGATGGAGGGGAAAGCTATGAAAATATAGAGAGAAAGATTCTTCGCCCAATGGCTCAGAATGACAAAACAGAAAGAGAAAAAAGAAAGAGAAAATTTTATGTATAAGGAGGCATCTTACTATGTTAGTTTTTAGCAGAGCACAGGAAATGTTGGATTTTATCAAACCGTATGATTATGAAAGAACACTGAAACGGGATTTTTATTCTTGGATGGAAAATGACTTGTGGGATTGGGTGCGGCAAAGCCGTCACTTCGATAATACCTATATCCGCAACTTAATCACCGATGGCGACAACGACTACCGGGCAATCGAAGAACGGAAGGAGATATTGGGCAACAACTATTTCAGTGTAAATCCGGAGCTGTATTGGGAGTTCTTAATAGAGAAGCGAATTATCTCTCTGCCCAAGTTTTGGCAGGATGAATATCACTTGACTTTGTCGAGAGCTGTCGAATTATTAACACCAGTGCAGCCGCCCAGCGGTATTGTCTTCGGGTTAGGAAACTCTTATAATAATGAGAGATACCAAATGGCTATGAAGCTGCTCCAGAAGAAGCTGGGCGGCGAGGCAAACGGCGTCTATGATGAAGATATGGCAGAATGGCTTTATATAAAGGGCCGTACTTTTATTCCCAGAGAAGAAGGATACCTGGTCCATGAGGTAGACCCGGACTATCTTTTCAAGGACTGGAAACCTATGGTTTTAGGGGTAGACAGGTTGCTATGGAGAATGTTTGGATTGAACCCTGACGATTTAAGGCCGGACGGTATTGGTGGAGAATTTGCAGAAGGCGAGGAACAACACTGGCTAGGGGCAACGGCTGAAGGTGCCGGCTATGCTGGCGCTCCTTTTGACGCTATGGAAAGAACTGTGGCGGAGGGCCATCTGAACCCGGTGTTGCCAACATCGGAGTTGGTAAAGGATGCCAAAGGAACAGCAAAAACCTTTACCAAAAAACTGGATGGCATAGATATTGTTTTCTCTATGAGCGAGCCGTTGGTAAGGGACTTAGAGAACGGCACTGTCTCTATGGATACCCTGGAAGATGTAGTGGTGGAAGGGGTAAAGACCTCAACTTCTCAGGTAGTGGGCAATGTGGCAGTTACCTGTACGCT
>CAMNVD010000017.1 GCA_946562005.1 uncultured Clostridia bacterium
GCTATATTATCAAAGATTCTCTGCTCCATGAACAATTATCCCATCTATCTCCAGAAGAAAGAAACCGCATTTACAACATTATAGAAACATTTCTCAAAACTTCCTAGATCGTCATCACTTAGGAAGTTTTTTAAAATTTTTTGGTTTTAGGAGGTTGTTTTTATGGTAAGATTAGTCAATGAACATTATTGTTATAATGAACAATGTCTGTATCAGTGGTGCGACCGCTGCGCCTATGGCGGCATTACCATTGACGCTACCGGCCGCTGTACCAACTATATGCCCATCCGTATGTCGTCAGAGGAATTAAAGGCATATAAAAGAAAATATTATGGTGTGGACCCGGCAGAAGATGTGCCTTATAAGGTTATCCATCGAGACCCAGAGGAATGAAAGCCTCCTACCATTGAAGACTTCCAGCGGATAGAAAAAGAATACCGTGACGAAAAAATGCACCACTATGGTCGCAATGATTACTCCAAGGAAAAGAAAAAGAGAGTGAGAAAAAATAATTTCTCACTCTCCTTTTTTTGCTTCTCTTGCAACCTTCGACAAAAAACCTGAATTTTTCTCTGGTAAAAAATAAAAAAAAGATTATAATAAGAAGAAAACGAAATAATCCTTTTATCATCAAACTATTTTTCATTATAAAGGAGCTTTTTATTATGGGTCACCATACCATTAAAAACGGCTATCAGAGCTTTGCCGATAGGCTAAATCTCTTACCTCAGGGCGCACCCCAGACCAAAGCGCTCTATCCCCTCTTAGAGGCATTAGTCAGCGAGAAAGAGGCAGCGGTCCTCTCTCTCCTGCCCGTCCGTCCCTTTTCCATCGAAAAGGCAGCAGGCGCCCTGAAGAAATCCACAGCCGAAACAGAAAAAATCCTCACAGACTTGGCAAGTAAAGCTATGCTTCTGGACGTGACAGACCCAGAGGGCAACCGGCAATTTATCCTGCCGCCGCCTATGGCAGGCTTCTTTGAGTTTTCCCTTATGCGTATGGGCGGGCAGCGAGACCAAAAGCAAATCTCTGCACTCCTTTATGAATACCTGAATGTAGAGGAAGACTTCGTCCGAGAGTTATTCGTCACCAATACCAAACTGGGCAGGATTCTCGTCAACGAAAAAGCTTACGAACAAAGCAAGGCAAAAGAAGAAGAAAACATCCCCCACGAGCTGCACATCCTAGACTATGAGCGCACCAGCCATATTCTGGAAAAAGCCGGCACCATCGCTGTAGGCACCTGCTACTGCCGGCATAAAATGCTCCATATGGGCAAAAGCTGCGACGCCCCCCTAGACGTGTGTCTCACCCTAGGCAACACGGCAAAATCTCTCATTAAGTACGGCCACGCCCGAGAGCTAACCTTATCCGAAGCCATGGACGCCATTGCGCTATCTCAAGAACACCACCTGGTGCAAATCGGCGAAAACGAGCAAAAGGATATGCCTTTCATCTGCAACTGCTGCGGCTGCTGCTGTGAAGCGCTCCTAGCTATCAAGCGCTTTGGCACATTAAATTCTATTAACACCACATCGTTCCTGCCTCAGGTAACAGACGCCTGCATTGGCTGCGGTAAGTGCGCAAAAATCTGCCCAGTAGACTGTATCCAGCTGGAGAAAATTCCTCTGACAGAAACAGAACTTTCCGAGCCCAATGACTTCACCGTCACTGAGAAGGAAAGCAAGCGTACCATTAGCAAAAAACAGGGGAAATACCGTATTCTTCTCACCATCGACGAGTCAGTATGTCTCGGCTGCGGTTTATGTGTGCAGGCTTGCCCCACCCAAGCTATCTCTTTACGGCAACGAGAAAACACCATCATCACACCGGTAACAGCATCCCACCGTATCGTCCTTGCCGCCATCGACAAAGGGCTGCTTTCTAATCTCATCTTCGATAACCAAGCCTTCGCCAGCCACCGGGCCATGGCGGCCATCCTCGGCGCCATCCTCAAGCTGCCGCCAGCTAAGCAGCTCTTAGCCAAGGAGCAAATCCGCTCCCACTATCTTGCCAATCTCCTCGACAAAAAGTAATCCGCCACTTAGTACAAGCACTAGGCAAACGACGCCCTAAGCAAAGAGGAGCGACCAGAAGGAATCAGTATTGTTTGCTGCTAGGTAGTATAGCAAGTCATTCTGCACCTTAACAAAGAATCTTTACTTTTCCATTGTCTTTTTATTGTTTTTTGTCGAGAAATTGCTATAATAGAAATAATAAGAACTATGAAGAACTGTGATGGAGGCGCAAGTATGAATTGTTTTCAAGGAGCTAAGCGAATCGTAGTCAAGGTGGGCACCTCTACCCTGACCCACGCCACCGGTATCATTAATATCCGCCGCATGGAAAACCTGGTCAAAGTATTAGCGGACATTAAAAATTCCGGCAGGGAACTGGTAGTGGTAACTTCCGCCGCTATCAGCGTGGGCGTAGGGAAATTAGGCCTTAGCGAAAAGCCCAAGGATATGCCCTCCAAACAGGCGGCTGCCGCTGTAGGCCAGTGCGAACTGATGTATCTTTATGATAAGGCTTTTTCTGAATACAATCATACCGTATCCCAGCTGCTCCTGACCCGTGACATGATGGAAAACAACCACTGGAAAGAAAATATCAGAAACACATTCTGCCGTCTCTTAGAGATGGGTGCTATCCCCATCGTCAATGAAAACGACACCGTCAATACGGAAGAAATCGAATTCGGTGACAACGATACCTTATCTGCGCTGGTAGCCACATTAGTAGAGGCAGACGCTCTCGTCATTATGAGTGATGTAGACGGCCTCTACACAGAAAATCCTCGGAAGAATCCACAAGAGGCCAAGCTCATCTCTACCGTCACAGAAATCGACGACCAGATTCGGGCCCTTGCCCAGGGTGCTGGCACTGCCTTTGCCACTGGCGGTATGATTACCAAGCTTCATGCAGCAGATATCGCCATGGCTGCTGGCATCGACATGGCCATCATCAGCGGCGACCACCCGGAAAATCTCTACCGCCTCTTTGACGGAGAGGCTATCGGCACCCACTTCGTCGCCAGAAAATAGGCACCTGCTAGTCGTCATTCTGAGCGCAAGCGAAGAATCTCTATTGCCCTAAAATCCCACCGTAAGAAAGAAGGCATACCATGACCAATCCCGGTCTTTCTCCCTTAGAAACATTAGCCGCCTCTGTAAAGGAGGCTGCCAAAGTATTAAATATCACCTCCTCCCAGCAGAGGAACGATGCCATTTCCCGCATCGCAGAAAATCTACTATTATACCAGGAGGAAATCCTAGTGGCCAATGCAGCAGATATTGCTGCCGCCAAGAAAAACGGTATCACCCCTGCTATGATAGATAGACTTACTTTAACGCCGGAACGCATCATAGGGATTGCTGATGCCTGTCGGCAGGTAATTTCCCTGCCTGACCCACTGGGTAAAGCCGACTATGGCACCACCCTGCAAAACGGACTGGAAATGGTAAGGGTGAAAGTACCCCTAGGCGTTATCGGCATCATTTATGAAGCCCGTCCCAATGTGACAGTAGACGCAGCCGTCCTCTGCCTCAAGTCCGGCAATGCTTGTCTCTTAAAAGGCGGCAAAGAAGCCATCCATTCCAACATGGCATTCACCAAAGTCATGGCCCAATCTCTAGCAGAAGCAGGACTTCCTACCCATTGCGTAGGGCTGATAGAAGACACCTCCCGAGAAACAGCCACCCAAATGATGCGGCTTAACGGTTATCTGGATGTACTTATCCCCAGAGGCGGCGCAGGACTCATCCGTGCTGTTGTTGAAAACGCTACTGTGCCCGTTATCGAGACAGGGGTAGGCAACTGCCACATTTATGTAGATGATGGCGCTGACCTTACCATGGCGGTAGATATCATCGACAATGCTAAGACTTCCCGTCCCAGCGTGTGCAATGCAGTAGAGACCATTCTCGTTCACGAGGCCATCGCAGAAGAATTCCTACCCCTACTCAAAGAACGATTAGACAGGCATCAGGTAGCATGGCGAGGCTGTAAGAAAACCCAGACCATTTTAGGGACAGTGATTCAGCCTGCCACAGAAGCAGATTACGCTACAGAGTATAACGACTACATCATTTGCTGCAAAGTGGTACAGCATATGGAGGAGGCCATTGCCCATATAGACCAATACTCCACCCGCCACTCGGAAGCCATTCTTACCAATGACTATAGGCGAAGCCAAGAATTTACCAGGAGAGTGGACGCTGCGGCAGTTTATGTCAATGCGTCTACCCGCTTCACTGACGGCGGTGAGTTTGGCTTTGGCGCAGAAATCGGCATCTCCACCCAGAAGCTCCACGCCCGAGGCCCTATGGGCCTAGAGCAGCTCACCAGCTGGAAATATATCCTCCGAGGCAACGGACAAACCAGACAATAAAGATTTACCATATATCTTTAATTTATAAAGAAAAGAGGCATCCGCTAATATGACCGAACAAACCAATTCATCTGCTATTGACCAATTATTATCTGAACGAATCAAATCCACCCCGCCTTCTTTTGTCAGAAGCATTTTGAAGGTAGCTGTCGACCCAGAAATCATTTCCTTTGCCGGTGGGCTACCCAACCCCGTATCCTTCCCCCAGGAAGAACTACTCACTTCTATGGAACGAATTGTAAAAACCTATGGCGACAAAGTATTCCAATACTCTGTCACCGCAGGCATTCCCGAATTGCGAAGACTTCTGGCCCAACGGTACAGCCAACGTTATGGGGTTAATCTCACCGAAGAAAACATCCTTATTACCACTGGTTCTCAGCAAGCATTAGACTTAATCAGCAAAGTATTGCTGAACGACAACGATGGTATCATCGTAGAAAAACCCAGCTATTTAGGGGCGCTTCAAGCCTTCTCCCAATACCATCCTACTTTTTATCCCGTCAATCTCACGAAGGACGGATTAGATTTAAACCAACTGGAAGAAGCCCTGACCCATGAAAACATTAAATTCGTTTATGCTATCCCCGACTTCCAAAACCCCACAGGCCTGACCTATTCCGCTGAAAACAGAAAAAAAGTCGGCGAAATCTTGCAAAAACACAACATCGTCCTAGTAGAAGACGACCCATATGGCGATTTACGTTTCCGAGGTGAACGACTGCCTTACATTGGCCTGGGTAAACACCCAAATAGCATCGTGCTAGGTACCTTCTCCAAGACCGTAACTCCCGGTATGCGTATTGGCTTCATCGTATCTGAAAATAAAGAGCTGCTCAAAAATATCTCCATCTCCAAGGAAGCAAGTGACCTGCATACCAACGTCTTCTCCCAATACTTGATTTACGACTATCTCAGCAACAATGATGTAGACGCCCACATCAACGACATCAAAAACTTATATGAGGACCAAGCCCAAGCTATGCTTAACGCAATGGCCGAATACTTCCCTGATACCGTATCCTACACCAAACCAGACGGCGGTATGTTTATCTGGGCAACGCTACCAGAAGGCGTGAGTGCGCTAGAACTTTTCCCCAAAGCATTAGAAAAGAAAGTAGCCTTCGTGCCGGGAGACCCCTTCTACGTAAACCAGAAAAACGTAAACACCATGCGGCTGAACTACACCAATGCCGATAGCACTACCATCAAAGAAGGTATCCGCAGACTGGGCGAACTATTAAAAGAACTATAAAAAAACCAAAACACTATCAAAAAAAGAGAACGGATTTTTCCGTTCTCTTTCTCATTATCTTTTTAATCTTCATTATCTTTTTAACCCATTTTAGCTCATTGGTTTAAAAGATTATAATGTGCTGAAAAGACCGCACAAAGCATTAACACAGCCTTCAATGCCCAGCTTATCTACATTTAAGCAGATATCATAGTTTAATGGGTCAGACCAGCTTTGTTTGGTGTGATAATAGTAAGAATCTTTTCTTTTTTGTTCTTTCTTTTTGATAGCGCGGATGGCAGCAAATTCACTTAAGCCTTCTGTCTTCATCACATAGTCGATTTTGAAATCCATAGAACCGATAAGCTTTACCCGCAAGAGTTTAATTGGTTCATCTTTTAAGGCAAAGTTCCCACAACGACCAACAACGATATAGTCCTTTTCTTTTGCTGCATTTACCAAGACATCTTTTTGCAAGGAATAGAGTACATCGCTGACAGTGGTAGCTTTCGGGGCTTTTTCGTTACCGATGGATACCCGTTTATAAAATGCTAAGTTGGGAGATTTTTCATCTACACTTTCTAAAACGCCCGGTTCAATACCGCCATATTCAATGGCTTGATTTACTAAGTTGCGGTCATAATAATCAATGCCCAACCGTTTTGCTGTTTCAGAAGCGATTTCAGAACCACAGCAACCATATTCACGGTTCATGGTAATTACTTTATGCATATCTGTCATATCAAATCAACTCCTTAATTATTTCACATACGCTATGATACAACCAATCATTCTGCATCACATAGTTATGGTGATATGCTTTTTCTTATTATATCAGAAAAGAGTTTAACATTCAATCACCCAACAGCCCTTCCATAGAAAAAAATAAAAATTTCTTGGTAAATTTTACTATAAAAATGCCTGTCTAAATTTGTTTAAAAAGAAGAAATTCCGGCACACTAGAAAAAGAACAACCAAAACCAACGATAAAAATCCCTTTGACTATCTCTTTTGCCGGTGTAAATAACCAGGAAAAGCGCCCGATATCAACTTAGCTTTTCTTATTATTTATTAGCGGCCGGAAATAAACTCTTTGTTCCTACCCCTAAGGAACAAAGAGTTTTTTGCTAGGCGTCATAAATGCCGCTTAAGGACGCCTCTGCCAATACGTGCCCCTCCATGGCCCGACGCAACTCATTGTAAAAAAATCCGTTTTCCAAAGACAGCAACGTATCCAGCGCATAGACCTTCAGGTCATAGCGGTGGGACTTATCCGGCGGCGCCATGCCTCCGTAGACGCTAGCCTCTTCTCTCGTCATATTATCATGGCTATAGCGGCTATTTACCCCCTGGAGGAAATCTTGGGCATTGCTACTTTCATTTTCTTCTAAATGAGTTCGAGTCAGATTTGCCACCAACCAATGAATCCAGACAAAGCCGCACACCGGCACTGCGTCCATATCATCAAAGATAATTACATAAGATTTTGTTTCTATTGGAGCGTCATGGATTGCCAAAGGAATGGAGTAAGTAGGCATATCATCCTTGCCAAACTGTGTTCCCCGCTTGCCATAAATATCCATCCAATGACCCCGTGCGTCAAGGCCTTCACTGGTTATATACATAAAAAACCCTCCTTACAGCTTCTTACTTCCTATTTTACACTGTATTAATTTTATTTGCTATTTTCTACGAAAAGTATATAATAAAATTTGACTTTTGTAAAAGCAGGAGGAAGGACCATGTCTGTTTTTAATGTATTTGATTTAAAAAATATCCCCCCAAGCCCCCAAGCAGAGGAACTATCCAATGTGCTTTGCGCTGGGAAAACCGGCAGAATAGAACGGTTAGTCTCCAACGGACAGCACTCTCCGGCAGGCTTTTGGTATGACCAAGTAGAGGATGAATGGATTGTACTTTTATCTGGAGAGGCAGAGATTGCTTTTGAAAATGAAACCATCCGCTTAACAACAGGGGATTCGCTACTTATCCCCGCCCACAAAAGACACCGAGTAGAATACACCAGCGCCAATCCTCCTTGCATTTGGCTTTGCATCTTCGGCCACTACCACTCCGAAGAAAACTTTGGATAAGAACCACAAAGTACATAACTACAACCTCCTACTACTAGCCATAAATTTTGCGACACAAGGCAATTTGTAGGGTTTGAATTCTATAACATATAAAAAGGACTGCAGCTTTTTGCAGTCCTTTTTATTTAGCGCTTTTATTTAACACTGACAGTTGGGGTCGTCACAGCAATGACCATCGTCGTGATGGTGATGGTGATGACTATGGCCGCAGCAGCTGCCGCCTTCCTTTTTCACCAATCGTTGTTCATTACCAGCTTCGTCCACTACCACCATATTGTCTAATTGAGCAGTAAGGCTTGCCTTCATAGCGTCGATATATTCCCGGCGCAACGCCTGCTGTTCCGCCTTTTCTGTCTCGGTAAGACCTTCTGCTTTTGCCTTCCGAGCTAAGGCATTGATACGGTCTATTTTCGCCTGTTCCATTCCGCTTCTCTCCTTTCTTTTCTTTCCATTGTTGGCTTCCTTCATTAGCCTGCCGCTATCGAGAAAATTTATACCGAAAAGCCCAACCAATTTTTATAGTTCCAGGAAAGCTAAGATTTCTTTTGCATTATCATCCGGTTTGGCTTTGGGATAAATCTTCATAATCTTGCCATCTTCATCTATGATAAAGGTAGAACGCACCACACCGAAGCTGACTTTACCATACATTTTCTTTTCCTGCCAGACGCCATAAGCCCCGATGGCTTCTTTTTCTACATCAGAGAGCAAAATAAAGGGCAACTCATATTTGGCCATAAACTTTTCATGGGAGGCGGCGCTATCCTTGCTAATGCCGATAACGACAATATCCTTCCCTTGAAAAGCGGCATAATTATCTTTAAATGCGCAAGCCTGCCGAGTACAGCCCGGCGTATTATCTTTGGGGTAAAAATATACCACAACCCTTTTCCCACGAAAGTCTGATAATCGTACTATGTCTCCCTTTGCATTAGGCAAGGCAAAATCCGGCGCCTGCATTCCTACTTCTAACATATTTAATCCTCCATATATTCCTATTTCCTAAAATCAATCACTTAGGTGCTATCCCTTCCCCCGACATAAGAGATAGGTCGTTAAATGATTTTGGTGGTCCAGTCCTCTACACTCCAGATGTCCGTCATCAGGTCCTGATAAAACTCCGGCTCGTGACTAACCAAAAGCACCGTGCCCTTAAAAGCAGCAATAGCCTCGTGGAGAGATTCTTTCGCGTCTACATCCAAGTGATTGGTCGGTTCGTCCAAGACCAGGAGATTGACTTCTTTTTGCATGAGCTTACAGAGGCGCACTTTGGCATTTTCCCCACCAGAGAGCACCTTCATCAGGCTGGAGATATGGTTTGCCGTAAGCCCGCAGCGAGCCAGTTCTCCCCGGACTTCACTATTAGAAAGATGAGGAAATTCACTCCACACTTCTTCCAGAGCCGTCTTATCAGAGTTTGCCTCTTCCTGTTGGAAGTAGCCCACCTCGACAAACTGCCCCTGGGTCACGGCGCCGGACACCGGCGGGATAATCCCCAGCAATGTTTTCAGCAAGGTGGATTTACCCAAGCCATTGACGCCTCGGATGGCAATTTTTTGGTTTCGCTCTACCACTAGGTTTAAGGGACGAGTAAGGGGGATATCATAGCCAATCACCAAATCTTTAGCCACAATCACCTCTCTATCAGGCGTGCGGCCCTCCCGGAAGCGGAAAGAAGGTTTGATTTTCTCTCTGGACTTCTCGATAATATCCAGCTTGTCCAGGCGCTTCTGCCGGCTGCGAGCCAGGTTTGCCGTAGCAGCCCGGGCTTTATTTTTGGCGATAAACGTTTCCAGATTTGCGATTTCTTTTTGCTGCCGTTCATATGCCTGGTCCTGCTGTTGTTTCCGGAGAGCGTGCATTTCCATGAATTGGTAATAGTTCCCTGTGTAACGGGTAAGGGTGGCATCCTCCACATGATAAATCACATTCGTCACTTCATTGAGGAAAGGCACATCGTGGGATACCAGAATAAAGGCATTTTTGTAATTCTTCAAGAAGTTGGTCAGCCAGCGAATATGGTTTTCGTCTAAGAAGTTGGTCGGTTCGTCCAAAATGAGAATCATAGGGTTTTGCAGCAATACTTTGGCCAGCAGCACCTTGGCCCGCTGTCCGCCGGAAAGGTCCGTTACATCTCTATCCAGGCCGATTTCTCCAAGACCCAGACCGTTGGCATATTCTTCGATTTTGGCGTCAATCATATAGAAGCCGTTGTTTTCCAGGCTTTCCTGGATATCCCCCACATCTTCTAAGAGGCGATTCATCTCTTCTTCGGAGCAGTCTGCCATCTTATCATAGTCGGCAAGCATTTCTGCTTCTAAATCATACATATATTGGAAGGCTTCCCGCAGCACTTCCCGGATGGTTTTGCCCTTCGAAAGCGTGCTGTATTGGTCTAAAAAGCCGGTGGTAATTCGCTTACACCAGCTGATTTTCCCTTCATCCGGCATTAGTTTCCCAGTGATAATATTCAAAAAGGTAGATTTTCCTTCGCCATTGGCCCCGACAAGGCCAATATGCTCTCCCTTCAGCAGGCGGAAAGAGGCGTCGTCTAATATCTGCCTGCCGCCAAAACTATGGCTTACGTGCTCTACCGTTAAAATACTCATAACATCCTCCAAAATTACGTTCTAATCAACATTCTAACATAGGATTTTATCATACTTTTCCAGAGAAAAAAAGATTCTGGGCGTATCGCCAACCGCCCCTACCCAGGTCATCGGAGAGCCGCCTAGACATATCACTTTTACATATTGGAGTACATTCTGCTTTTCCCAGTCTGGAAGTACCAGATAGTACTTATCCTGAAAGTGGCGAATTCTAACCAGATTGCGCTTTTGCTTCTTTTCTGAAAAGAAGTTAAGAAAAACATTCCCAAAGTATTTTTGTTCTACTCATAATAATGCGTTACATCTACTTCAATAACGCCGTTTTCCTTTTCATATTCTTTGACGCATACCTCGGCTAGAAACTCCAACTGTTTGTTAAAGGAACGCTTACTCTCTTTGGCAATATAAGTTATTTTTGCCAGCAATTCAGGTTCAAAACGAATTGCTCTTTGTATTTTTGTTGTCACCATGCTAACACCTCGTTATCGTTTTGATACCATTTTATTATTTCTTCACTTGAAAATATACTATCGTTATGATATTATTATGATATCAAAGGAGGTGAATTTTTATGAAAAGTATTTTATACGACCTGTACTATGGCAATCTCGACCCTGCATCATTTTATGAACCTTTATTAAAAGAACATCGGAATTTTTTACGACGAAAATTCGATAGCATTGATAAGCTGGAAGAAAAAATAGAAAAAGACCATCCCTTTCTTAATGAAGCCTTTGAAAAAGTATTGGATTTTGCTTTTATCGAAGCCCGCTGGGACACCTCTAACGCCTTTATCCAGGGTTTTTCCATCGGCGCTCGCATCATGGCAGAATCCTACAGTATGGATTTATCTGCAAAAGAATAACCGGATAAAAAAACAGGAGAGAGGGTTTTCACCTCTCTCCTAAATTATTTTTTCTCTTTCATCATTTTTTCATAAACACGGGCTGTATAGGCAGCCGTCTTTGCCCAAGAATATTTCTTCACCTGCTGACGGCCTTTTTCTGCTAATTCCAGCCGAGCCTCTTCATCATTGAGGAGGCGATAGATATGCTCTGCCATGGATACGGTATCAAAAGGATTAACCAGGCACGCCCCATCTCCTACCACTTCTGGAATGGAAGAAGTATTAGAAGCAATCACCGGCGTGCCACAAGCCATAGCTTCTAGCGGCGGAAGACCAAACCCTTCATAAAAGGAAGGGTAAACAAAAAGTTGAGCTGCCCGATAAAAATAAGGCAAATGGTCCACTGCCACATAGCCCGGTAAGATGACCTTATCCGCAATATTTAAAGCATGGAGCATATGTTCTAAAGGGTCGGACTCCTTCTGCCAGCGCCCCGGCAACACTAAGCGGCATGGTTCCTTCATTTCCTTTAGCGCTAGCGCAAAAGCCACAATGAGCCCCCGTACATTCTTCCGCGGGCCAAAGCCGCCCAGATAAAGAATGAAATTACCGCTGATGCCATACTTCTGCCGCAAGAAATCCTTGGCAGCATCTAAAGAAAGCATCCGATACATAGGCTCCGGCGCCTCTGGAATGACGGAGATTTTCTCCGCCGGGTAATCAAAGATATATTGAATATCCCGTTTAGAGCACTCAGATACCGTGATAATATGGTCGCTGGACTCCATAATGCGGGGCATTTCTTCTAAGAAATTCTGCAAATATTTCCGGCCTACTGTTTCCGGATAAACATAAGGAATCAAGTCATGAATGGTTACCACTTGCAAACATTTCTTTTCCCGAGGCAGACCGATACCATTCTGAGGCACGTGGTAGATGTCAATAGCCTCCCTGCCGATAGCCTTAGGCAAGAACACCTCTTCCCAGTAGTTTTCCTTGGCCTCCACCTGCCGGAAGTCCTCCTGGTCGGAAATATTTAAGGAGAGGTATTCTTCTCCCGGCCAGAAAATACGATAGGTCTGCCCCTCCTCCCGTTCTTTTAAATGTTTTAATAACTGATAAGTATAGGTGCCGATACCAGTACCCCGGTACCAAACAGCACCTCTACCGTCGATGCCTACTAACATACACTATCTCCTCCGCTCTAAGTTTACCGACAACCGTATTTACCATGGAAATAAAACCACACATCCTTATGGGCTCTCATCTGCCCCATGACGTTGATTAATTTATAATAAATTCCCTGCTGAGTACTTTCTTCCGGCGCTGTGAAATAACGACTGCACAGCCGCCAAAACTTCTGGGGGAATAGTAGCATAGCAGAGATAACCCGATATTCCTCCGTATCAATCTTCCGCACCGTCTCATAAGCGCCCAACATCACATCTAACTGCTGGGGCGTATAGACCACCGCCTTCATGCCCCGCTCCACAAAACGGACAATATCTGTAAGGGGCAAATCATAACGGCAATAATCAAAGTCGATGAGCCAACCTTTTCCATCAGGCCCAATGATAAAGTTTCTTGCCGCCACATCCCGGTGGACAAAAGCCCGGTAATACAATGCCTCGTCGGCCAAGTATCCATAGGCAGACTGGGCTAGAAGCCGTTGGGCAAGCATACCGTCTGCTATCATTTCCGGCGCTACCTTTAGATATAGCTTTTCGAAGGGAGTATGACGCTTTTTAGCCCCTATTTGCCGCTGCCAGAGAATCAAATCCTCTGTGCGCTGAACAAAGCGCTCCGGCCACTCATGATAGCCCACCTTACCGCCAGGAATAAGCGCTCCACCTAAAGCTGCGCAGCTAAAGGAAGCCAAGCATTTACCAGCCGCTAAAAGATGAAAATCGTTATCCAAGGCGCAGGCAATCCCCCCTACCCATCGATTCATGGTATAAAAGCCGCCTTCCACCGCCACAGCGCTATCCCCAGATAAGGCAGCCACCGGCCGAGAAATACGATAAAAGCCTCTATCCAAAAGATAGGTCATAATGCCATGTAAAAAATCTATTTTCTCTTTATCATACTGAACAAACTTCAAACAAAAGTCCCCCTGCATACAGCTGACTTTATACACATTAGCCTGGACTGGCCAGATGGCATAAGGCTGCCTGATGCCAAAGGCTGCAAGGATAGCTTCATTTGGCTTTTGAGACTGGTTTGGTTTTTGTTTTCGCTGACTCATCGTTCCGCTGCCACCTCCCCTTCTCTAAGACGCTGGGTCCTGTTTTTGGCTTTTGGTTACTGGTGGCGCCCCTGGTGGCGATTGCTTTTTGCCATGAGTTTTCTCCTGCTTACTGTCGGTATCCACCGCTGATGGAGCCGGCTTCTTTTGTTGTTTGTTCTTTTGTCCTTTTTTCTCTTGTTTTTCTTGTTTCTTTTTTTGCTCTTTGGCCCTTTTTTCTTTGGCCTTTTCCTTTTCCTTTTTCTCTTTCTTCTCTTTTTCTTTCTTTACCGCTTTTTCATCTCTATGATTTGGCGCTGTTTCTCCTTTGAGCACAGCGAGGCAGGCTAGCTTCTGCTGGTCTGCTTCCATAGCCGCTTTAAATATTTTTTCTAGTCGTTTCCCCTTAGGGCGTTTTTCCTTCCGGATAATCAGACCACGTTCCAGCTCTACAGGAAGCAAAAGCGTCGCTTCTAAGAAATCTTTTTCTCTATCAGAAAGAGGTAGGATATCTTGATAACCGTTTAAGATGGCTAAATAATATTCTGGCTGCCATTTATTTTTAGAGAGCACTTTATAACAAAAATCAGATAAATCCAATAACTGAACGCCGATGGAAGCTTCTTCCCAGTGCACCACGAAAGCGCTGCGATGTTCTTTCATCACCTGACCGCAATGATAGTGCCCATGACGTACTGATTGGGTTTCAGCGGCATACTGCTCTAGTTCCGCTAGTTGATAACGGGGAAATTTCGCCAGCCGGCTTTGGACACGATAGAGGAAATCCGCCGCAGCTAAACGTACCTGCGTATTTTCGATTTTATCCACATCAGGATGGCAGACCTCTTGATACTGCTGGAGTCGACTGCTCAGCTCCTGAAAAGTATCCCCCTGAAACCGAGGCAGGTCCAGCCCTCTGCCATAACGATGAAATAATGCAAGCCGTTGGGCAGCTAAAGACACATCAGACAGCTTTTCATTGGAACACTCTTTGCCACGGATAGCAGGCATCAGATAATAATAGCCATCAAACCAATAAGCAACCGTATCACCGTATTTGGTATGTATCACCGGAGGCGTCAGTTGGTATTGGGATAGCTGTGTTAAGAGACTGCCGATAAACTCAGCCCGGTCCCGCTGCTCCACACGCTTCAGCACCCACCATTTGCCATGTTGGCATTTCACACGACAGACGGTACCGTCGATGCTAGCATAGGTGGGCACCAGCTCCCAAGCGGCGAGGACCTGTTCCAGAGCCGGGTATCTCTGCTGCACAGAGCGGCTTTGCCATTGTTCCCATTCCATCACAGGTCACCTCCTCGCCAATAATTCCTCGTCCAGGCAGCGACCGCTGCATAGACTTGCTCTTTTTTCCGCTGCAAGGCAAAGACCGGCCGCCATTCTTGTTCGCCAGGAAGGTGTTCTGCCGCCGCATCACACCTAGTTAACAAGTCTAACGCCGCAAAGGGCATAGAAGCCCAGGCCAAGACCGCCTCCGCCATATCCGAACGAAATACGCCTTTTAAGCGGTAACCGGCCAAAAGGGCTTCCATAGGACGGGGGTCCCAGTTTCTCTGCCAGGCAATTTTATGGAGCGCTGCACAGAGGTCCATGAGGGAATTTCCCCCTTGCCAATGTTCCCAACCGCCAACCCATACTTCTCCTTGAGGCAGTAGGAAAATATCTTTCCCGGTAAAGCCATTATGGACAAAGGGCATGATAGCCTCTACCTCAAATAGCACAGCCTCCCGCTGTCCTAAGATTTCTACCAGGCGGCCCAGGGAGACGCAGAGCCGCTCCCATTCCCCATGAAGCGCCGCCGGGATTTTTTCCCTGCCGGCTAGCCAAGTTTGGGCCATCTCCATAGCCAAGATCAGCCAGTTTTTCTCCGGCTGTTCCAGATAGGCCTGATGGAAGCCAGACATAGCCGTATGGACTTGCCCCATAGCCTGCCCTAAAAGGAAAATATCTTGATTACGCTGCCAGTCGATAGGCTTTGCCGTCCAAATATCCGCTAACCCATAACAACGTTCCCCATAGACAGTAAGCGGCTTATGATTACGATTTAAGATATGGCGAGGCAAACCGTAAAAGCCCCGTTTGACGCCGTATTCCATAGCCATATGGCAGCGAAGCCCTTGGCGGATGCCCTGAGGATAATATTTTAATAGCCGCATACCTGCTTCCGTCGTTACAAAAATATCCTCACCCTTCACTGCCACAGAAATAGGAACCAGAGACCATGCCCGCAAAATATCCTGAGCCTCTGCTAATAATTTGTGAGATTGTTCCATGACCGACCCTCCTTTGCCCTATTAGGTGATACATTGCATTACATAGGGATAGAGAGCACCATGCCGGTACGGATATCTTCTTCGCTGATATTTTTATTTGCCGCCAGGATACTGTCAGGGCTGACACTATGTTTTTCTGCGATAGCAGCCAAGTCTTCTCCGCCCTGTACTACATAAAATTTCAAACGATAGCCCTTTTTGGGTTCGGCTGGTTTTTCTGCTGGAGAGGAAAAAGGATTCATCATGCCTGCCATTTCTTCATCTTTCCCATTATCTTCTCTTTTATCTTTCTTCCCCTTCCAGAAGCGGTGTTTTTCCTTACCAGGCAACGGCAGCGGCACCACTTCACAGTCCTCATTTTCAGATTCCTCTACTACAATCGGCGTTGTTTCTAATACGATTTCTTCATTGACGCAAATAGTTTCTTCCACTGCAACAGCAGGCTCTTCTGCTGGTAAAGTTTCATCTTTCGGGGTGGCCAATACGGGCGCTGCCTCTTGTTCATTTATTGCAGCAACTTCCGCTTCTGTTTCAGCAAGGCAAGACGCCGCCTCACAGCAATCCATAGAGCAGCATTCTTTCTCTTCTACTTTTTTCTTGGTCTGCATCTCTTTCTTTTCTTGTTTTTCTTTAGCCCCTTTTGTTTCCTTTGTAGGACAATCTGCTGTGAAGGCCATATCGCCTGTTAGAACCATTTCATCTATACAATCTGTTTTTTCTCCTATAGGCTTTGTTTCTTGCTTTTCATAGAGATGCTGTCCTTTGCTGCCAGCGCCTTCACTAGTAGGGCAAAGTTCTTTCCGGTCCATATCCGCCGGATAACCGCAGCAATCTGTTTTTTCTGCCTGGTTTACTTCCTCCGCCGGACAAAAGACAACGGTATCTTCATCGGTATCTAACGTTATCATGTCACAGCCCTCTTCCGCTGCATAATAATATAATTCTTCCGGTTCCTCAGCTGTAGCTTTCTTGGTACGAGAGGCGTCTACCCGCTTTTCTTCTAAAGAGAAACTATCCTGCTCCAACACCATACAATGGTCCTCGGCAGCAGCGTCGTCTCTCCCTGCTTTTTTCTCCCGTTCCCGCACAGAAAGGGCAATGTCCACGCCGATTTCTAACGCATTGCTAGCAATTTGCTGCCAAGTTTTTTTCTGTACATCTGCATCAAACTCACAACCATAAGTAAAGTCTCTATCCGGCAACTCTTGAATAAAATCAACTACAATGGAACAAATTTCCTTGGCGTCTTTCCCCATAGCCATCATTTGCTGAGAAACCTGTTTCCAATGTTCT
The DNA here is from genome assembly GCA_946562005.1 of uncultured Clostridia bacterium. Classification (GTDB taxonomy): domain Bacteria; phylum Bacillota; class Dehalobacteriia; order UBA4068; family JAAVYR01; genus JAAVYR01. The sequence continues at coordinate 16,985 of CAMNVD010000017.1, forward strand.
GTATGTTTTTCTCTGCCTGTTCCCACTGGTGTATATTCTAAA
>CAMNVD010000018.1 GCA_946562005.1 uncultured Clostridia bacterium
CGCCAATTCATTGTGTGGCATACCGGAACCGGAGAAAATCGGCAATTTCTGACCACGAACCAAAGTATTCAAACCGTCAATAGAGGAAACCCCTGTTTGAATAAATTCGGAAGGATAGTCACGAGCAGCCGGGTTCATTGGTTGACCGTTAATGTCTAAGCGTTTATCAGCTAAGATATCAGAACCACCGTCGATAGGACGGCCCAAACCGTCAAATACACGGCCCAACATATCTTCAGATACGCCTAATTCCAAGCTGTGTCCCAAGAAACGAACTTTAGAATCTTCTAAGTTAATACCAGCAGAGTTTTCAAATAATTGCACTACTGCACGGTCGCCATTTACTTCCAATACACGGCAACGACGGAGTTCACCGTTTTGTAATTCGATTTCACCTAATTCGTCATAAGTAACACCTTCAACGCCGTCAACCATCATCAAAGGACCAGTTACTTCCCGAATTGTGCGGTATTCTTTAATCATAACAGTTCGCCTCCTTCAGCAATAGCAGCTTCGATTTCATCATTCATTTCTTTTTCGATAGCAGCAACAGCATCGCTAAAGTTTTCTGTGATGTTTTTCGCACGACCGATTTTTTCACATACTGGCAAGCTGAATAATTTATCAATGGTAACATTGTTGGCAATGGCTTTGCGGCACAAGTCCCCGTAAGCCAAAATCATTTTTACCAGTAAGAATTGTTTTTCTACAGAAGAGTAGGAGTCAGTGTCAGAGAAAGCGTCTTGTTGCAAGAAGTCTTCTCTGAACATCCGAGCTACTTCCATGGTTACACGGTCCTTTGGAGACAATGCATCAATCCCTACCAAACGAACGATTTCGTTCAATTGGTCTTCTTCCTGCAAGATATCCATCATTTGGTGACGTTGCGCAGTGAAGTTTGGATTTACGTGTTCACTGAACCAACCAGACAACCGGTCTAAATACAAGGAATAACTTGTTAACCAGTTAATGGATGGGAAGTGACGACGAGATGCCAAAGATGCATCCAACCCCCAGAATACTTTTACGATACGAAGTGTTGCCTGAGATACCGGTTCAGAAATATCACCACCTGGAGGGGATACTGCACCGATTGCAGACAGAGAACCTTGACGGTCACCGGCAGAAGATTTACATACTACACGGCCGGCACGTTCATAGAACTGCGCCATACGAGAAGTTAAGTATGCAGGATAACCTTCTTCACCAGGCATTTCTTCCAAACGCCCGGACATTTCTCGGAGCGCTTCTGCCCACCGAGAGGTAGAGTCAGCGATTACCGCTACGTCATAACCCATATCGCGGAAATATTCAGCCAGGGTAATCCCAGTATATACAGATGCTTCACGAGCTGCTACTGGCATATCGGAAGTATTTGCAATGAGGACAGTACGTTTCATCAAGCTTTCGCCGGTACGAGGGTCCTTCAATTCTGGGAATTCTCTTAATACGTCAGTCATTTCGTTACCACGTTCGCCACAGCCGATGTAGATAACGATATCTACGTCAGACCATTTTGCTAACTGGTGCTGTACTACTGTTTTCCCACTACCGAAAGGCCCAGGAACAGCAGCAGTACCACCCTTTGCTACAGGGAACACAGTATCGATGATACGTTGCCCAGTAATCATTGGGATAGTAGGCGCCAATTTTTCTTGATAAGGACGGCCACGACGTACAGGCCATCTTTGCATCATGGTCAATTCGTGTTTTTCGCCTTTGTCATCTTTAACAACTGCTACCACATCTTCGATGGTAAAGCTGCCAGATTTAATGTCTTCGATGGTACCGGAAATACCGTTTGGCACCATAATTTTATGGCTTACAACAACAGTTTCCTGTACGGCACCGATAATATCACCAGCAGATACTTTATCGCCAACTTTTGCGCATGGAACAAAGTCCCATTTTGCCTTACGGTCCAAAGAGGCAACTTCAATACCACGGGTAATATTATTCCCAACCAAAGAGCGAATTGCTTCCAATGGCCGTTGAATACCGTCATAAATGGTACCAATCAAACCAGGTCCTAATTCTACAGAAAGAGGAACCCCGGTCGTTTCTACTTCAGCACCAGGTCCGATGCCGGCAGTTTCTTCATAAACTTGGATGGATGCGCGGTCGCCACGCATTTCAATGATTTCACCAATCAAGCGCTGATCCCCTACACGAACTACGTCAGCCATATTTGCTTCGTTCATGCCTTCAGCTACGATCAGAGGACCGGCAACCTTGATAATTTTACCTTTACCCATTCCAGTCTCGACCTTCTTTCATCTTTAGAATAGCGTATTTTATCTATTTAAAATACAACAACAATTACAGAAATTATAGGATATTTGCACCAACGGCTCTTTCCACAGAATCGTTTACTTGAGCAAGACCGATTCCGAGGCTGCCGGTTTTACCAGGCATCAGGATGATAGCCGGTGTTACAGCATCTTTATAATGATCGATATCAGCGCTCATACTTACAGCCAAATCCTCTGTGATATAAATGACTGCATAGTCTTCCTTTGCCAGTTCATGCAAGGCCTTTCTTGCTTCCAATAATTCCTCAGCAAAAACCACATGAAGACCGAGGGCTTTAAAGCCCAAAACGCTATCACGATCCCCAATAACAGCTATTTTATACATAGGCTTCTCTCAACCTTCCCATAATCATTTCCGGTTTCAGCCCAGCAAGTCTACCTGCCATAATGGTTCTCACAGCAGTTAACTCACTTTCCTTTGCTGCAATAAAAGCAACGACCGGTTGTTCACCGAAGGATACGTATTTTGCCTTTTTCAGATATGCCATCACAGCGTCATCACACAAAAGGTCCATCCGGCTCAAACCTTCTTCTCCCTTTAATGCTTTCGCCCCAGCTTCTGCAGCAGTTTTTAAGAGACTGCTGTCATAAATCCGTTCGATTGCATCTGGAGTTAAGTCTACCATAAACTTATCAATAGCAATGTTACCGCCAAGCACAGCAAATTCTTTCATATCGGAGAAGCTTCTCCCCATTTTGGTTAAGCGAACGGCTGCTCTCAGGTTAGCGCTGTCTATCAATAATTTTACATAGTCAGTTAAAAATGCACTGCCGGTATTCCCAGCAAATTCTAACATTTCTGCATAACAAGCTTTGTCGAGCACTGCGTCCATCTTTTGAGGGTCACGAGTATCCGCCAAAATTTGCTTTGCTTCTGCAATGCTTTTTGCCATCACAGGACTTAACTGACTATAGTCTTCTTCCTGCAATGCATTTACCAATTTTTGAATTGGAATCAAGCCCGTTTTAATCATCAGGTCAAGATAATCTTCTCCCATGGCTACGGCTTTCAGGTAAGATTTGATGTTATGGTAGTCATATTTCACCATAAAAATCTCAATTAGGTTCTTATCCGGTGTCATATCTACCAGCGCATCTACCACTCTAGTCCGTTCCGTTGCCAATGCCCGTTCCAAATCGTCCAAGCTATTGGGATTAAAATCAACATAACCACATTCTACTAAGATTTTTTCCGCTTCATCTATGGTCTTTGCATCACACATACGAGTCATCATATCACGAGTAAGCAAGCCTTTTTCTAAAACTCTTATCCGTGAGCTCGCATATAAATAATCAGTATCTTTAATTTTTTTCAAAGCCCACACTCCTTTTTGCCAGTCAGGACAAAACGATGGGACATGAAACAAAATCTGCAATTAGTTCAAAAGGGTAGCAGCCACATCTGCAGATAAATCGTCTTTTAACAAGCTAATCACTGTGTCTAATGCGCAGTTGATTTCCAAGTCCCGGCCTTTTAATACCAAGCCGCCGACAATAGGACGATTTTCATTAGAAAGGGTCAATTCCCCAACTTTTCCAGCTTCTTGCAAAATTTTGTTTGCACCGTCAACTACTTTTTGACCGAATTTCTGGCTGTCTTCAGCAGAAAGCACCACTTCTTCTTTGCCGTCAAGGACGGATTGCGCAGCAAGCGTGCATAAAAAATCAATATAGGATGGTTCATCCATTGTAGTTATTTTTTTCTTAGTTGCATCAAAAGCCTTAGCAATCAATGCTTGTTTTCTAGCCAAGATAGCTTTACGAGCGTCTAATTCAGCAGAAGAAATAATTCTCCGTTGCTGTTCAGCAGCTTGCACTTCAGCCATTTCAGCCATTTTTTGTTTTTTCTCAGCAGCTTCCCCTTGAAAAGAAGCGACGATACCATCGGCTTCTTTTTTTGCGTCAGCCAGGATGCTAGCAGCTTCTGCCTGCGCATCGCTGAGAATTTTTTCTGTAATTTTTTCAATACCGTTCATATTACGATACCTCTTTTAATTAAGCTACAGGAATGCCGAGCCAGATTAAGAAGGAAATCAACAAACCTAATACAGCGTATGTTTCTACCATTGCAGGATACATCATAGCTTTACCGAGTTCTTCAGGACGTTTTGCAATGATGCCGATACAAGAAGCAGCTACACGACCTTGTTGGATACCAGATTGATAACCAGTGATAGCAATAGGAAGAGCAGCCATGAAGAATGCAAAACCTTGAGCAGTGGTGAGTTCTACAGGAGCGCCACCAATCAAACCGATTTTCAATACAATCAAGAACGCAATAATCATACCATAAATCCCTTGGGTACCAGGAAGAGCTTGTAAGAGCAAGGTTTGACCAAATTTGCTTGGGTCTTCAGTTAATACGCCAGCAGCAGCTTCCCCTGCCATACCTACGCCTTTTGCAGAACCAGTGCCTGCCATACCGATTGCAAGGCCTGCGCCTAAAAGTGCCAAAGTTGTTCCGTTAAAAAGAGAATTAATCCATTCCATTGTTATTTGTCCTCCTTCAATAATTCAACATATTTGGTTTTGTCATAGAGAGGGGCAAATTTCTTGCCACCTGTTTCATAGAATTTACCGAAAAATTCGATGTATTGCAAACGGCTTGTGTGAACAAATGTACCGATAAGATTTACGGCAACGTTAAACACGTGTCCTACCACAAACACAATTACAAACAAAATCCAACCGGAAACAGTGTTTCCGCCTAAACCACCCATGGTATTCATTACCTGGGCAATTACAGCCGTTGCCAAGCTCAATGCCAGCAAACGGGAGTAAGAAAGAATATCTGCAAAATAGTTTGCAATGCCGTATAATGCACCGAACCCACCAGTGATTTTTCCGGCCGCCGGTTACCAACACGCCAAGAGCACCAGCAAGGGCTACATAACCACCGACAGATACCCCTAAAATCATAGCAACCAAACCGCCTAAAATCATATACCAGAAGCCAACATCACAGATAGCGCCAACAAAGTCGCCGTTTTTCACCATCTGCCAAGCACTGAGCCCCATCCCGGTGAAAATCTGTACAAAACCAAATGCCAATGCTAAATAGAACAAAGACATTGGGTCAGCCATTGGGTCCATAAGAATCGGCGGAATGGTAACTGCCGTCCCGGTTAACATTTCTGTTACAGTCGGGATTAAGTTACCAAAGTAACTACCAAAGAGAATCCCCCAAATAGAGGTGGAAATCCCACACAAGAAACCAAGTTGGAAAATACTTTTTACCGCACCACTAGGACGCATTTTCTTTAACATAATGAGAGAAACCAAGCTGATGATAACACCGTAGCAAAAGTCCCCCATCATTAACCCAAAGAAGGTGAAGAAAAATGCAGCCATAAATGGGTTCGGGTCCAATCCGCTCCGATAAGTAGGCAGCGCATAAAGCTCTGTTACCAAGCCAAAAGGTTCTACCAATTTAGAGTTTTTCAGGCTTACCGGCGGCTCTTCATTATCTGACGGGTCAGAAAATTCATAAGCACAACCAGCATCTGCCACAACCTTTTCTACTTTTGCAACAGCATCAACAGGCACCCAGCCTTCTACCAAAGCAGTTTCCTTAGTGCAGCCAAGAGAAGCAACCACTTCTTCTTGATGCGTTTCGATATTCACCAAATCATAAGCCCGTTCTAAGGCTTCACGATGTTGGGCGCAATCTTTAATAGATGAAATCACAGTGGCTATTTCTTGTTCGATATCACTAAGGTTTTTAGACAGATTCGCAATGTTTTCCCTTGCTGTCCCGGATACACCGCTAAAGCTCATGCGAGAAAATCCTCTGGTTTTTAAGATTGCCAGAGCGTCTTCCTCTACACCGGCATGGCAAACCAGGACAACGTAATGCTGTTCCTTATCACTGCTTACCAAAGAGATAGCAGCTTCCGGAACCTGTTCTGTTAATTCCGCTTCCAGCGCCTTAAAATCAGCAGTTGCCTGACAGACACCAAACACAAGAGAGAAACGATTACCAGCCGCATAGTCAAAAGGAATATCTAAAGATTCCCAAGGCAAGAAGGAAGCCTTTTTCCCCAGCAAACGAGTTTGTTCTGAATATAAGCTATTCAAGCGGTCATTTAACTCATTGATTTGCCCGGCTACTTCCAGTGCACTAGCAACAGTTTCTTTGTTGTAAAAATCCCCCTCTTTCATCTGTGTGCGAGGAGAAAGCATACCCCGTTCACTCTTTACAAACTTATTTAAAATAACAAGAGCAGATTCTACCAATGCTTTATCGCCGGCAGCTTCTTGTTTGTTATCTTCTTTGTAAAGAACGCCTTGGAATTCTTCCTCTTCCAGATGGGAAAGAGAACTTTCCACTTCTACACAGCCCAGACGGGTGAGGTCGTCAATCAAGCTACTCCGGATATCTTTTGGCGCGATGAGACGCATACGCTTCATCTTTACTATTGCCATTATCCGTTCACTATCCTTCCGAGAATTATTGCGACAGCCTGATCCATTTTACCTTGCGCTGTCTTTTCCATAGCTTCACATTCATTCATCGCACGCCCTGCAATTTCTTGCGCCGCGGCATTGCCTTTTTCTTCAGCTTTTTTCATCAGGTCTTTGGCTAAAAGGTTTGCTTCAGAAACGGCATTTTCTACCAGCTTTTTCCCTTGTTGTTCGGCTTCAGCCAGGATTTTCTTGGCTTCCGCAGCTGCATTTGCGATTTGTTGTTCCGCATTTGCTTCCGCTGCGGCAACCTGTTTTACCGCATCAAGCGACATATTTTCACCGCCTTTTATATTAAAATAAATAACTCCATTTCAATGAAAAATATTATCATAAAACCCAGTTTCCGTCAACCAATTATTCACAAATAAAAGCCCTGGTGAACCCAAGTTTTTCTTGGTTTTCTGATTCTTCCGTTATTATCCTCTTATTATAATAAGTAGATTTTCTTAAAACTGCTGTTCGACGTGTTGTGCCCATTGACAAATAGAGCCTTTTTCCCCCGATAAACAACAAAAAAAGAAGGGGCAGCCCCTGCTACCCCAAAAAAATTTTCCATCCTTCCTGAACCAGAAACATATAAAATGCCGTGCCGCCGAAGACGCTAACCAAACTATTCTTGAATTTTCCATGAAGCATCACCACAAGGAGCCCCGCCGCTATCTCATTAACACCAAAAGGCGCTTTGGTAAAATCCACGTCTTTAAAGGAATAAACCACCAACATAGCAATAACCGCCGGCGGCAACACTTTACCAATATATAATACTGCCCGGGGAGGATTGCCCTTTCTATCAAAGAGCGCAAAAGGGAAAGCCCGAGAAAGAAAGGTGATACCACCCATAACGGCAATGATTAAAATTAACTGTCCTACCGGCAATACCGTAGTACCCATCATTTCTTACTCCTTCCCTGTTTCATTTTCGGCTGCACTATCCAGCAATCCTTCATCCATGAAGACATCCGCAGAAGTCGCCGCCGCCAGGCTACTCCCCATACCCATTTCCTCTTCTATCATAGAACGGCAACTAAATAATGAAATAAGAATTAAAATCATGGAAACAATGAGAATCTGCTCTGGCGCAAAAAATACGGTAGCAATCAGCGTGCAGGCAAATCCGATAAGCGCTGGTTTTTTCGTAGGAAAATTCTGCCATTGTTCCACCGCAATGGCAATGAATAGGGCCGTCATAGCAAACTCCATGCCCGTTACATCAAAGGTAATAACAGAACCAAAAAATGCTCCTATCATAGAAAAAATAATCCAATAAGAATGATTCAACGCTCCAATAAAGAAATAATACAGTTTTTCATTGACGCCAACAGGCGCTTGGGTCGAACTTAAAAGAGCATAGGTTTCATCAGTCAGAGAGAAGATGGTGTAGGGTTTTAGAGGCCCCAATCCCCGTAGTTTGTCGAACAAAGTCAATCCGTATAAAATGTGACGAATATTGATAATAATAGAAACCGTAATCACCTGGGCGATGGTTACCCCATGGATAAACCAATCTACCGCCAGATATTGTAGCGCACCGCCATAAATGCAAAGACTCATAATACCGGCCCAAAAACCGCTATATCCACCTGCCCCTATCAAGACCCCAAAGGCAAAACCAATGGCAGCATAGCCCATGAGCACCGGCATGGTAGCAAAGAACGCCGCTTTTAACGTTTTTGAAAACAACACAAAACCCTACCTTCCCAGGAAAATCTTTATCTAAGCTACATGAGAAAAACCTGTCCCTGATAAATAACTTATTTATTATAGCAAAGATTTGAAAAAAAACCATAGAAATTTGAAAAATATTTTCGCTTTTACTTGCCAAGCTGCCCTCAGGTTATTATAATAAAAGCTGTTTTATTTTTTCTATCCATTTTAAATGAAATAAAATCAGATTGAAATACGCTGGGAGGAAGAATTTTGAAAAGAGAAGAAATCAGGAATATCGCTATTATCGCCCACGTAGACCACGGTAAAACTACCCTGGTAGACGGTATGCTCAAACAAAGCGGTACCTTCCGTGAAAACCAACAAGTACAAGAAAGAGTGATGGACTCTAACGATATCGAACGAGAACGAGGCATCACCATCCTAGCCAAAAATGCATCTGCTGAATATAACGGTGTGAAAATCAACATCGTAGATACCCCAGGCCACGCAGACTTCGGCGGCGAAGTAGAACGAGTTCTCAAGATGGTAGACGGCGTATTACTTTTGGTAGACTCTGCCGAAGGTCCTATGCCACAGACCCGCTTTGTATTACAAAAAGCGTTAGAGTTAAACCACAAAGTTGTCATCTTAATCAATAAAATCGACCGCCCTGACGCCCGTATCGATGAAGTTATCGACGAAGTGCTAGAGTTGTTATTAGACTTAGGCGCTACCGACGAACAGTTGGACAGCCCTATCCTCTACTGCTCGGGCAGAGCTGGCACTGCATCTTTGAGCCAAGATGTAGCAGGCACAGACTTAAAACCATTGTTTGAAACCATCATCGACTATATCCCTGCTCCAGAAGTAGAAGTAGAGGCGCCACTGGCTGTCCTCATCTCCTCCATCGACTACAACGAATACGTAGGCAGAATCGCCGTTGGGAAAATCGAACGAGGCCGTATGAAGGTAAATCAAGAAGTTGCTATTTGCGATTATCATAAAGAAGACCTGTCCGGCAAAGCCAAAATCACAGCTATCTACCAATTTAGCGGTGTGAATAAAGAAGCAGTGCAAGAAGCTATGGCTGGAGATATCGTTTCCTTCTCCGGCATCGAAAGTATCAATATCGGCAATACCGTTTGCAGTCCAGAAGCCATCGAACCCATTCCTTTTGTAAAGATTTCCGAGCCTACTGTAGAAATGACCTTCTCTGTTAATGACAGTCCTTTTGCCGGCAAAGAAGGGAAATTTGTCACATCTCGTCAATTACGGGACAGACTCTATAAAGAATTGTTAAAAGACGTTTCTTTGGTCGTACAAGATACAGAAAGCGCTGAGTCTTTCCGTGTGTTGGGCCGTGGTGAGATGCACTTATCTATTTTAATCGAAAATATGCGTCGAGAAGGCTATGAATTCCAAGTAAGCACGCCTCGTGTATTATATAAGGAAATTGATGGTAAGAAATGCGAACCGCTGGAATATTTAGTAGTTGACGTACCATTAGATTATCAAGGCAGCGTCATGGAAGCCATGGGTACCAGAAAGGCAGAACTCCAAGCCATGAACCCACAAGGCTCCCGTATGCGTCTAGAATATATCATTCCCGCTCGAGGACTTTTTGGCTACCGCAGTGAGTTTCTCACCAGCACCAAGGGGGAAGGTATTTTGAACTCTATTTTCCATGGGTACGGACCATATAAAGGAGAAATGGTTACCCGGAATGTGGGCTCTCTCGTTGCCTTTGAAACTGGGGAAGCCGTAAGCTATGGCCTATTCAATGCCCAAGATAGAGGCACTCTCTTCGTAGAACCAGGCGACGCCGTTTATATAGGCATGGTAGTAGGCTCTAACCCCAAAAACGAAGATTTGGTTATCAATGTTTGCAAGAAAAAGCAAGCTACCAATATGCGGGCTTCCGGCAGTGATGAAGCATTACGCTTAGTTCCTGCTCGGAAAATGAGCTTAGAAGAAGCCTTAGAGTTTTTAGGTGAAGACGAACTTTTGGAAGTAACTCCAGAAAACTTCCGCATCCGCAAAAAGATATTAGACCACAACCAACGGGCAAAATCCAACAAGAGATAAGCAAAAAGGACTTGCAAGAAATTGCAGGTCCTTTTTTATTTAATCTTTCCAAAATAATCTCAAAATTCATCGGGGACTCGCCGCCTGTTTGCCGAGGGGAGTAAAAGGTAGTGGCGACGCACTTACTGGGGCAACCAGGCGGCAATTTTGGTTCTTTTACAAAAAGAACGAGAAATCGCCCAAGATAACGCATAGCAACTGCCCAACGCACGACAAGCAGCAAGTAAATCTTATCGCAAAATGTAAATTACCTCCTGCACTCTTCACTACAACGCAACAACCTTGGGCATATTTTCTTTTTCTTCTTTGTAAAGAAGCAAACAGGCGTCTGGTTGTCTTAACCTGGCAGCCTCGCCATAAGGTTACGTTCCCCGCGACAAACAGCCGCCCTTCCCCGCAAACAAAAAAGCCAAAGAACATTTTTCTTTTGTTCTTTGGCTTTTATTTTTTCTCTTCGTCAGGAAGAAATTCGATGATATCATTTGGAGTGCACTCTAAAATCTTACACAGTCGCTCCATAGTATCGGTGTTCATATGCTTATTATGACGCAGCCGACTAATAGTGTTTGTGCTAAACCCCTTCTTTTCAACGAGAAAATAAGTTGAAACACCTCTATTTTCCATAGTTTTCCATAAAGGGGCATAACTAATCATATTCAAAACCACCCTCTTTATCTTTTGACTATATTTTCTTATAAAACATCAATCATGCAAATCTTTAACGAATTGACTATCTTTAACACATTGACTATCTTTAATAAATTAAATATAATAAAAACGGATATTTATTTTTTCGGATATGGCTTCATTTCATTGGTCCGCCCCATCAGGTAGTCCACGCTGGTTCCATAAAAGTCCGCAAGCTTGCCCATAATCAAATACGAACAGGTTTTTAAGATTCTTCGCATTCGCTCAGAATGACATTTGAAGTAGTTTGTAGCTCTTAATGTCATTCTGAGCGTAGCCGTAAGAATCCTCTTTTAGTTTTTGTTTAATCCATCTATGGCCTTTTTGAATTGAATAAGTGCATAAGTAATATAATCTTCCTTCTCTAAAGCAATCCGGGAAAATACCTCTATTTTTTTCTCCGACATCTTTGGCCCTTTGCATAATTCCATTACCACTTTTATGTTTACAGCAACCCATAAGAAAGCCGGCTGAAACTCAGGTGGCAGTTTTTCAAATTCTTCTAGGATTATTTCAACATATTTTTCTTTTTCATCCATAAATATCTTCCTCTAATCCTCATCTTCTGTTTTTAGGAGATTTTCATCTACAAACTGGCTAGCTGTGATACCAAAGGCTCTGCTAAACTTAATAACCACATCAATACCTACATTACAATGTTTTCCCTGTGCCACCCTTCTAATAGTAGATAATGACACCCCCGATTTTCGGGATAAGTCTTTTAATGTTAAGTTTTCTTCCTTACATAATTGATTGAGTCTGCCTGTTAAGATTCTTTGTAGTTTGGCTTCTATTTTTTCCAGGTCTGCTTCTTGCATACCACTACCTCCTTATGCTTTTTCACCGCCATTCTAAACGATTACCCCTTTTTAAAATGCTTTTTAAGACATTTCCACTTAAAACTTTTCTAACTTGGGCTATGACTGCTGCCCCGCTTAAAAAACCAAAAAAGAGAAAGAACATCATGTTCTTTCTCTTTTTTTAAGTTCTTCGTCACCCCGTTCCTCAGAATAACTTGCTGTGCCACATAAATACAAAGCATTACCAGCTAACCCTGACAATTATACTCGCCCCAAAAGGTACTAAGTTTTATCTTCGCACATAGTGGCAGATTATTAAATCCTATTGACACAGTAGGATTTCCATGATAGCATAGGGGTGGAATAAACTAGATTGATTTTAGGAGGGATTTATAATGAAACCAGTATGCGTGATTACTGGGGGCAGCGGCGGCATTGGCTTAGAGTCCGCCAAAATGTTCCCCAACCACACCGTTGTCATTGCAGATATTAATGAGCAAGCCCTTGCCACAGGTAAAGAAGAGCTGACGGCCTTAGGCATCGACACTGTTACCGCCATTTGCGATGTAAGCAAAAAAGAACAAACCGACGCTTTAGCTGCAAAGGCAGCAGAGCTAGGCGCCATCACCAGCGTCGTTCATACCGCAGGGGTTAGCGGCTCCGTGTCCAATCCTGATTTGGTAATGAAAATCGACCTTATCGGCAGTGAATACATTATTGAATCCTTCCTGCCTCATATGGGAACAGGCAGCTCCATGGTGCTCATCGCCTCTATGATGGCAAGCACCGTGCCACCAAACGCCGACTATGACAAATTGATGTTAAACTGCCAAGAAGAAGGCTTCCTGACAAAAATTGCGCCATTTGCAGAGGGCAATGCAGACCATGCCTACAACTTCGCTAAACGGGGCGTTCGCCTCCTTGCCGAAAAATGGGCAGGCACATATGGGGAAAAGGGCGCTCGTATTAACTCCCTGTCTCCCGGCATCATCGAAACCAAAATGGCTATGCAGGCAGCAGCCGATCATCCAGAACAAATGGAAATGATGAGCAAAGCCACCCCGCTCAAACGGAACGGCAAACCGGAAGATATTGCAAACGTAGTCGCATTCCTTTGCAGTGACGCTTCCGCCTTTATCACCGGCACAGATATTTTAGTAGACGGCGGTCTTATTAAAACCATGCTGGCAAGAAAATAGCAATAGGTTAAAAATCTAAAAATAAAAGAACCGATTAAAAATATCGGTTCTTTTTTATATACAGATTTATAAGCAGATAAGACTTTTATCTGACTTTTTCAAATGTTTCCATATAATTTTCAATCTTAATCATCAATTTACCATCTTGGATGCCGGCAGCAGTACCAGAACCAGCACTCAGCATATAAACATAGTCAAAGTTTGTATCTTTCGTATCCTTCATGGTCCGCCAAGTACCATTTAATTTTGCGCTGTTCATGTTCATGGTAAAGGTGCCATCCTTTTTGAATTCCGCAAAGGAGGAATTAGCCGGCAAAGGACTTACCTTCTTTGTGTCATAGTCAAACACACTAACGCCTTCCCATTTCCCGATGATAGGGTCAGAGGAAACTTTACTGGAAGATACTGGTACGTTATCTGCGCTGCTTGGCATATCCCCCTTGCCGCCAAACATAGAAAATACTAAGCAAAGCACTACCACAGCAGCAGCAACACACGCCCCTATTTTTATCATTTTAGACTTATCACCAGCTACGGCTGTAGGAGCCGGTGCCGTTGCAGCTGCTCGTTCTTCATTACGAGCCGGACAGCCGCATTTAGGACAGACTGTGAAATGTTCATCAAATTGACTTTTACATTCTTTGCACTCATAAACAACAGCAGGGTCAGGCGTTTCTGTTGCAACAATCAAGGGATTGCCGCAACCAGGACATACCATTGCCTTATCGCTCACTTCTTTCCCACATTCGGGACATTTAACTAATGTCATTTTCATACCACTCCTAACTTTTTATCATTTCACTTATCTGCAACACTAACTTCATTCCCCTAAAAAACAGATCAGAAATCATCTCCTTTTGTCGAAAAATATCTAACCATCAAATATTTAAGAACGTTTTACCAATGATAACATATTTTTATTGATTATTCAAATATTTATAACAAATATTTCTCTACCATTCTTTTGCAGTCTCCCCATATGATTAGACTCAAGAGGTGATGATACAATGCTTGAAGAGTTCATCAGAAACCGCATTACACAGTTACGATTAAAAAAAGGGGTTTCAGAATATCAAATGAGTTATGATTTAGGTCATAGCCGCGGTTATATTTACAATATTTCTTCTGGAAAATCCCTGCCGCCTTTAAAAGAATTTTTAGCCATATGCGACTATTTTGAAATAACGCCCCAGCAATTTTTTGATACGACCATTCAACATCCAGAGCTCATCCAAAAGGCACTAGATGGCATGAAAGAGTTAGAAGAAAGCGATATATTGATGTTGCTTGGTATTATTAACAGACTGAGAAAGCACTAAAAAGCATCGTCAAAAAAAGAGAGCAGATATTCCTATCTACTCTCCTATTATTTTATGATAACTTATGTAGCTGAGGTGATTATTTCCCGAAGTAACGGGCGAGTAACCCTGCAAAGCCTTTGCCGTGTCTTGCTTCATCTTTGCACATTTCATGCACGGTGTCATGGATGGCGTCATAGTTTAATTCTTTTGCAAGAGTAGCCAGGTCTTTTTTCCCTTGGCAAGCACCATGTTCAGCAGCTACACGCATTTCCAAGTTTTTCTTGGTGCAAGGAGTTACCACTTCACCCAATAATTCTGCAAATTTTGCAGCGTGTTCTGCTTCTTCAAAAGCATAGCGACGATAAGCTTCAGCGATTTCCGGATAGCCTTCTCTATCAGCTTGACGGCTCATAGCCAAGTACATCCCTACTTCAGTGCATTCGCCCATGAAGTTTGCTTGTAATCCTTCTACGACTCTTTGGTCTAAGCCTTGAGCAACACCGATTTTGTGTTCGTCAGCATATACCATTTCTTCATCATTACTTTCTACGAATTTGTCAGCACCAGCTTGGCATACCGGGCATTTTTCCGGAGCTTCATCTCCATAATGTACATAACCACAAATTTGGCAAACAAATTTTTTCATTGCAAAATCTCCTTTTTGGTATATAATGTTATTTATTCCTAATGATTTTATTAGGAATTTTTATCATTAATATACCAGATTTTTTGACAAAAATCAAGAATTTCTTTGGAAAAGGTGGTGCTTATTTATGGAAAATTCGACACAAACAGAAAACCGCAAAGAGCGGAAACTGTCTGCGCCAGCAGCAGTAAATCTCACAGAGGGAACACCTTGGAAACAATTGATTTGGTTCACCCTTCCCATGCTTATCGGTAACGTCTTCCAGCAGCTATATAATATGGCAGACAGCATTATCGTCGGCAACTACGTTGGGAAAGACGCCCTGGGTGCAGTAGGGATTGGCTTTCCCATTATTTTTCTAACTGTCGCCTTCTTCATGGGCCTTACCATGGGCGCCAGCGTCCTCATTTCTCAGTTTTTTGGCGCCGGAGACCAGCGCAATTTAAAGAAAACCATTGATACCACTTGCGTTACCCTTTTTGTTACAGCTTTAGTCATGACGGTAGTAGGTCTATGCACCAGCCGCTTCATGCTGGAAATGATGCAGACTCCGCCCTCTCTTTTGCCCCAAGCCAAAGCATACTTAGATATTATCTTCATCGGTATGATTGCATCTGCCGGTTATAATACCGTCAGCGCTATTTTGAGGGGGTTAGGAGACACAAAAACACCTCTTTACTTCCTGATTATTGCCACCATTGTGAATATTGTCTTAGACCTTGTTTTTATTCTGTGGTTTGATATGGGTGTAGCAGGGGTTGCTTGGGCGACCATCATTGCCCAACTGTTCTCCTTTATCGTTAGCGTGATTTATGTCAATAAATATTACAAGACCATTCACTTCGGACTAAAAGGTTTGGAATTTGATGGCCAGATTTTAAAATCCATTTTTATGATTGGCCTTCCCGCCGGCATCCAACAAATGGTGGTTTCCGTCGGCTTCATCGTACTACAAAGCATGATAAACTCTTTCGGGGAAGATGTTATCTCAGGCTTTAACGCCGCCTCCAAGCTAGACTCTTTTGCGATTATGCCTATTATGAATTTCGGTATGGCCATCTCTACTTTTGTAGCCCAAAATGTAGGCGCACAAAAAACAGATAGAGTCAAAGAGGGTAGCAACGCTTCTATTCTCACTTGCATGGTGGTATCCATCCTTATCAGCGCTGGGCTTTGGCTCTTTTGCGAACCACTGCTCCGGCTCTTCAATAAGGACCCAGGAGTCATTGCAGCCGGCGCTGACTATATCTATCGTGTAGTACCATTCTACGTCCTCTTAGGGCTGACATTTATTTATTCCGGTATTATGCGCGGATATGGTGCTGCCTTTATCCCGATGCTTATCTCCGTTTTCACCCAGATTATCATTCGCTTACCTAGCGCTTATTACTTGGTAAAAGCGCTAGACTCTGCCAATGGCATTTGGTGGTCCTTCCCCGTCAGCTGGGTACTAGGCTTCCTTCTCTGCTATGGCTACTATAAATTTGGCAGC
>CAMNVD010000019.1 GCA_946562005.1 uncultured Clostridia bacterium
GGATCTTCAGAAGAGTGGAAAAGGGTAGGGATGTTAGGGAGGAAGACGTTGGTTGGAAACAGAAAAATTTTTATGTTTTCGCCTGAGCGGTAATGGGTTTCTCTATAAGATGGTACGGAATATTGTAGGAACCTTGGTGTTGGTAGGAAAAGGTAAGCTGAACGCTGCCGAAATACCGGTGTTATTGCAACAAACGTCAAAACCCAATCTTCATCCTGCGCCTGCTTATGGGCTCTTTATGGAGCGGGTATATTATGATGAAGCGGATTATGCAACGTATAAATAAAACATATGCTGATAATCCTGAAAATTTTTATAAAAAAGCAAGTAAATAGGGTGCATGACCCTTGACAGGCTGGGGAGAGGGCATTATAATAAATAGGTAACTTTGTTGCTTTCTGCCCCGTTAGCAATAAAGAAAGGTAATAAAGAGGAGGGAATACCGTGCAAACTTTCATGGCAAAAGCCCAAGAAATAGAACGCAAATGGTATATTTTAGATGCAACTAACAAACCATTAGGTAGAATCGCTACTGAAGCTGCTCGTTTACTTCGCGGTAAACATAAAGCTATTTTTACACCTCATGTTGATACCGGTGATTTTGTTATTATCATCAATGCTGACAAAGCAATTTTAACAGGGAATAAATTAGACCAAAAGAAATACTATCGGCACACCGGATATGTTGGTAATATGAAAGTTACCGGCTATCGTGATTTGATGAAAAACAAACCTGAATTCGCAATGGAAAAAGCGGTGAAAGGGATGTTGCCTCATAACAGACTTGGCCGTCAAATGTTCAAAAAATTAAAAGTATACGCAGGGGATGCGCATCCACATGCAGCACAGAAACCTGAAGTATGGAACTTTGGCGAGTAAGGTAGAAGGAGGAAAAGCAGATGGCAGACGTTAGATATTATGGTACCGGTCGTCGGAAAAATGCAATTGCTCGTGTGTGGTTAGTACCAGGCAGCGGCAAATTCAGCATCAACGGTCGGGAATTGGAAGAATATTTTGATAAAAAAACATTGGTGATGATTGTAAAACAACCAATGGAATTGACTTCTACTTTAGCAAACTTTGATGTAATTGCAAATGTATATGGCGGTGGGATTTCTGGTCAGGCAGGTGCAGTTCGTCATGTTATCTCTCGGGCATTGGTTGCAGCAGACGGTGAATATCGTCCTGCTTTGAAAGCTGCAGGATTTATGACTCGTGACCCAAGAATGAAAGAAAGAAGAAAATACGGCTTGAAAAAAGCGCGTAAAGCAAGCCAATTCTCCAAACGTTAATCGGCTCAAATATTTCTTTTGCAAAAAAATCTCGGATTTATATCCGAGATTTTTTGTTTTTAAATCTTTCCTTTATCTTTCTGGAAATCTATGATACAATAAAGAAAATACTTTGTTTGACAAACTAATTTTTGAGAGGACTGGTTCCCTATGATGAAACCGTTAGTCATTGGTAATAAACAGGCAAAATACCCTATTGTCCAAGGGGGTATGGGTGTGGGCGTGAGTCTTTCCCGGTTGGCAGGTGCTGTGGCGAAGGCTGGTGGTGTAGGGGTAATCTCCGCAGCGCAAATCGGTTTTACGGAACCGGACTTTTATACCAATTGTGCAGAGAGTAACTTACGGGCTTTGAAAAAGCATATCGCTTTAGCTAAAGAGCAATGTGTTGAGGGGCTAGTGGGCGTCAATATTATGGTGGCAACGAAAGAATATGCTGCCCAGGTAAAAGCAGCCTGTGAGGCGGGAGTAGATTTGATTATTAGCGGTGCAGGGCTCCCTATGGATTTGCCTGGTTTGGTGGCAGGGTACGAGGCAGAAACAAAAATTGCTCCTATTGTTTCCACTGCAAAATCTGCCAGTGTTATCTTACGTTTCTGGGATAGACGTTTTCATCGTACGGCGGATATGGTGGTTATCGAAGGACCAAAAGCCGGGGGACATTTAGGCTTTTCTCATGAACAGTTAGCTGCGTTTACTCAGGAAACTTATGATGCAGAAATCAAAGAAATTTTAGCAGTGATAAAGACGTATGGCGAGAAATATGGCTGCCATATTCCGGTAGTGGTTGCTGGCGGCATTTTTGACCAAGGGGATATTCGTCATGTGCTGGAGCTGGGGGCGGACGGCGTGCAGATGGCAACCCGTTTCGTGGTGACGGAAGAATGTGACGCAGCAGATGCTTATAAAGAGGCCTATCTCAATGCGAAACCTTCTGATGTAGAAATTGTCAAAAGCCCTGTGGGAATGCCAGGGCGGGCTATCCATAACGCTTTCTTAGAAAAGGTGGCCAAGGGGGAAACTCCAGTAAAGAAATGTTTGTCTTGTCTTGCTGTTTGTAATCCGGCAACGATACCTTATTGCATTACTCAGGCCCTTATTGAGGCAGTGCAAGGAGACTTAGACAACGGTTTAATCTTTTGTGGTGCAGAAGTAGGAAGACTTACTGAAATGACCACAGTACCAAAGCTTATGGCAGAATTATTTGCTTAAAAGTAAGTTTTTCCATTCTGAGGAACGTAATGGCGAAGAATCTTTTGTGTTGTCCTGATTATAGGATTCTTCGCTATGCTCGGAATGACAATAAATAAAAAGGGATACGGACAATGCAGTCTGTATCTCTTTTTTATGCTTATTCACTTAAAAGTTTTTTGGCGTCAACATAATATTTGGGGCTGGAAGCCCATCCGTGTTCTTTTGTGATGGTCATGTATAATGTTTCTCCGTCATGGATTAGCTGTAGATAACAAATGCCATCCTCATTAAATTTATCGGTAATATCGTGGGTTTCTCCATAATAGGATAGTGTCCATTGGCCGTTTTCATTGTAAATATCAGGATGGTTTAACTCTTCCATGAGTTCTTCGGGGGTGAGTGGTCTTTCTTTACCGAAAGGACCATAAGCGACGCCACCGCCGCCTTCAGTGTGGATGTTGCCGTCTTTGTCTTCATATTTCAGGTTGTAGTTGCCTTGCCCGTCAAATTCGATGATGGCGTCTGTAGGGTCGCCGTGCACCCAGATTTGGATGATTTGTTGGATGCCTCCTACATTGGCGGCGTAGGCGGCAAGGGAAGAACCAATGACGAGGGTTGCAGTAAGAGCTGCTGCCATTGCACGGGAAATGGTTCTTCTTTTTTTATGGTTGTTTTGCTCGTTTAACATTTTCATTACCTCCGTTTTGGTGTCGGGGGAGGAATGCAGGGTTGAAAATGCCCGTTTATATCGTTCTTTATTGGTCATCATCTATCCACTCCTCCTTTAATGTTTTTTTGAGCAGCGTGCGACCTCTGTTCAGTCGGACTTTCACATTGGCTTCGCTTACTTTTAGTACATCGGCAATTTCTCTCACGGTATAATCCTCATAATAAAATAGGTGCAGGACAATGCGGTATTTTTCCGGAAGGCGCATCACTTCTTCAAATAATGCGCCATCTTCCGGCGTTTCAAAAGCGAGGGTGTTAGCGTAGTCTTCCATGGAAACACTTTTTCGTTTCCAAAAAGATAGATTGATGTTTTTTGCTTTATTGATTGCCACGCGAATGAGCCAAGCCTTGATGTGCTGCTCTGTTTCAAATTGTTTGTCTGTTGTATAATACTGAAGGAAAGTTTCTTGTACGATGTCGTTTGCATCAGCGGCATTTTTGCAAATGCTGAATGCTGCTGCAAATAAATGGTCCTGATATCTTTCTATCAGTAGTGTCATTTCTTCTCTCATGAGCGATTCCTTATTTTTGATTTTTCTTGAAAAGCCTTTCATACTGTATACAATTTAGCGTGACAAAAGGTTACAAAATAAAACTATAAAAATATTTTTTCTAGCTACTTATGAATGTCATTCTGACAATCTGTTATAACTTATGCGTATTGATATTTCTTCCGTTTTTTTAACAAGCAGGCGACTGTAACCATGAGCGCTAGGGTCTCCGCTACGACCACAGATAGCCAGATACCGTCAATATCTAGGAAAATAGGCAGGATTAGTACTGTACTGATTTCAAAAATCAAAGTACGAGAGAAGGATATTAGTGCGGAAATACCACCATTATTGAGGGCAGTGAAAAAAGATGACCCCCAAATATTAAAGCCGCAAAGAAGAAACATGAATGCATAAATCATAAAGCCGTGGGTGGTCATAGCGGCCAGCGTTGGGTCGTAGCCTACAAAGATTTGGATGAGCGGGGAAGCGATGACGTGAGAAATTATCGTCAGTGCAATACCCGTGACGCCAATGAGGAAGATGCTTTTCCTGAAAATATTTTTAAGTTCGCTATGGTTGCCTGCTCCATAGTGGTAGCTGACAATGGGGGCGCTGCCAATAGAATAGCCCAGGAAAATAGCAGAGAAAATAAAGTTGGCATACATGATGACGCCAAAGGCGGCAATACCGTCTTCTCCGGCTAACCGCATGAGCTGGAAGTTGTAGAGCATATTTACCACGGAGGCAGAAAGGCTGGTAACCATTTCGGATGAACCGTTAATGCAGGTGTTCACCAGCACTGCCTTGTTAAATTTTGTTTTTTGCAGCTGGAGTAGGCTGCTATTTTTGCGGCTGAAATAGATAAGGGGCAATATACCGCCGATGATTTCTCCGGCCGCAGTGGCGATAGCTGCACCGGCAATACCCCACTGGAATACCACAATAAAGAGATAGTCTAACACCACGTTGGTAAGACCTGCCGCAATAGAGATAATCAGGCTAAGGGTTGGTTTTTCTGCAACAACAAAAAAACTCTGGAAAACAGATTGTAACATGAAAGCGGCGGCAGTAGAAAATAGGATTCTGCCGTAAATCATACAGTTTTCCAGCATTTCCCCCTCGGCGCCTAGGGCCATAGAAAGGGGACGGATAAAAGTCATCCCCAGGGCGGATAAAACCAGACCGCCGATAACCGTCACATAAATAAGCATGGAAAAATAGGCGTTTGCTTCCTCTCTTTTTCCTTCGCCTAGTGTTTTCGAGACTATTGCGCTGCCGCCGGTGCCAATCATAAAGCCAAAAGCGGCGCCAGCCATAGCGATGGGCATGATAAGATTGATAGCTGCAAATGGAATTTTCCCCACATAGTTAGAGACGAATAGCCCATCGACAATGCTGTAGAGAGAGGTGCCTAGCATCAGCAGGATAGAGGGAATAACAAACCGTAAAAGGCGGTTGTAAGTAAAGTGGTCGGATAATTGGATTTTCATTTCTTGTCTATACCTCCTGAGGTTATTTTTGGGAAATGCGTTTAATCATATCTGCGATAGAAATTGTTTCGTTTCCTTGGTGAATGCAGTCATGTATTTTTCTGCTAACCGCAAAAGCTCTTTTTGCTCTATCTCTGTTAAAGTGTTAAAAGCGTTATTTTCCATGTCGATAACAGGTAGGATATTTTTTTCGGCGAATTCTTTACCCTTTTCGGTAAAGGTGAGGAGCATATTACGACCTTTGCCAGGGGTGAGCTGTATAAATCCATTTTCTTCCAGCTTTTTGGAGGCAGAGTTTACTGTTTGACGGCTGATGGCATATTGGTAGGCGATATCCTTTTGCTGACAGCCGGTACCAGATTCGGCAATGGAATAGAGCACGAGAAATGCTGCGTCTGAAATGCCGATTTTTAAGGAAATGGCGTGGTATAAATCGTCCATACGTTTGTAAATATAATCGAAGGCTTTGAAGGCCCGGTCTTGATAAAATTCCATGTTGTTCATCTCCTGACTTATATCCGATTTCGGATTTATCTGTTTATAGAAGGTATTATAATCCGATTTCGGATTTACGTCAAGGCCAAAAATAAAAAAATATGCGTTGGTTCTACGGAGCGTTGATTGTATCTTTTTGCTGTAGCGGTTAAAATAATATCTGTGTTAAGGATGATTGTTAGACATCAGAAAATTAAGACATAAGAAAAAGGGGGGCATTATATGGATTGTGAAAAAATTGGCGCTTTTATTTGTGCTGTGCGGAAAGAAAAGGGGTTAACCCAAAAAGTCCTAGGCGATAAATTAGGCGTTAGTGATAAAGCTATCTCTAAATGGGAGCGGGGCAGAGGGTTGCCGGAGTTATCTCTGCTTTGTGATTTAGCAGAGACATTGCAGGTAACCATCGAGACGGTTCTTTCCGGCGGCAGAGAAGAAAATACATTATTAGGAGGAAATATGAAGAAAGTCAATTATTTTGTTTGCCCGACTTGTCATAACCTAATCTGGGCAACCAACGAAGCAACGGTTTCTTGCTGTGGGCATACCCTTGCGCCATTGACGCCTAAGAAGGCGGCAGAGGAAGAAAAACTTAAACTGGAGCAGGTAGAAGACGAATGGTTTGTCTCTTCAGACCATCCTATGACCAAAGACCACTATATCGCTTTTGCAGCCTTTGCAATGGGAGAGCGGCTGGAAATCATCAAGCTATATCCGGAATGGACTATGAGCTTCCGCCTGCCAGTCAAGAGAAGTGGTACGCTTCTTTGGTATTGCACCAAAGAGGGGTTATTTTATCAGAATGTAGCCAAGAAATAATTCATAGAAAGAAGAGCTTGCGCATAAACTGAAAGCAACAGGAAGATTGGACAATATTCATCATAAATTTATTTCAGTAAGGTAGGAATGAATATGAAGAGGAAAATTGTTTTTCGTTGCTTTTCTTTGCGGGGCTCTTTGTTTTTTACAGCTATTTGCAGCTTGTGTCTAGGAATTTATGGTTATGCTTATTTTCACGGCGGCGGCTATTATGATTCTTTAGAGGCCATGTCTTGGCCGGTGGTGGGCAAGGTTATCGCTATCGACCCCGGCCATGGCGGCTTCGACCCTGGCGCTTTGGGGCATAACGGTGCAGATGAAAAAGATATCAATCTGGCGATTGCCCAGAAGCTAGCCAATATTCTGCGGCAGGCGGGAGCGGGCGTCGTCATTACCAGAGAGACAGATGCGCCCCTTGCTCATACCAAAAATGGAGACCTTCAGGCTCGGGTAGATATGGTAAGAGAATCTGATGCGGATATTTTCATCACCATCCAATGCAACAGCGACCCGAATTCTTCTTATCACGGTGCACAGACCTTTTATTATCCTGGTTCTGATGGCGGAAAATTATTAGCAGAGAATATCCAGAAAGAAATCAAGCAGATGCTTAATAACACCCACCGTCAGCCGCAAAAGCACAGTGAGACTTATATGCTGAGAAATCTGGATATTCCCAGCGTTATTGTAGAGGTAGGGTTCATCTCCCATCCTGAGGAAGAAAAATCCTTAAACGACAGTCACTACCAAAACAAAATGGCCTGGTGCATCTATAGCGGCATTATTGATTATTTTGTTGAGGCCGAGGGGAAAGGACGGTTACGAGTGCCAGCACCGGCGCAGAAGCAGGAAAAGCCGGCGGCAACGGATACTCAGCCGGTGATGATAGAACTTAAGGATTTTATTGCCTATTAAAAAAAGACAGAATGATTAACTTCATTCTGTCTTTTTATTTACTATTTTGAAATTTTTTTATAAAATGAAAGAATACCCTTATTTCTTCAGGTTCCATTTTACTTAGGATTTGTTTCATTTCTGGCAGATTATTATGGAACAGTCGGTCTATTTCATGGATAATTTGTTTTTCTAAAGGAGGATTGCTAAAATTTGCATCAAAGAACTCTGCCGGTGTAATATCAAAATAATCGCAAATCTTCTTGAAACCAGACATTAGTGGCATACTACGACCAGTTGTGATGTTATTGATGTAGCTTTTATTTTGCCCTAAATCAAGGCTCATCTGATACTCACTAACATTTTTTGCTAATCTTAACTGTGTAATACGATTACTAATAAATTGTTCAAAGTGCGTATCGTTTTCTAACGACTGGCTATCCATTTTAATTCCTGCCTTTATTTGATTACATCGACATTATAACGAATATTTTGACATTTGCTTTCGCTATTAAACAGGAGTTTTTCCGTAAAACAGGAAAAGATAGTTTTGAAAACTAAGAATATCCTATTCTTTATGAAAAACCATTTTATGCTTTAAGAATCCTCTTTTTATGGAAGCTGCGGAAAAGGGTAAATAAAAAAGGGGAGGGAGCTGTAAAGAATAAGGAAATTTTTTTCAACAGAAGAAAAGTGTTCTTTTCTTCTGCATAGTTGTGGTATACCGCTTTCTAAAATTGGCTATCGTTATTTGCAAACAGCGCTTGTTTTTTTAATGAAACATTCCGATAAAACGGTATGGGATGCTTGTTACTTTGTGGTAGAAAAGCATAATACAAGACCATTATCCTCAAGAACAAATATGGGAACAGCCATAAAGGTTGCCTATCATCAGCCTTTTATAGAAAAAATGCTAATGGAATATGCAAATAATTGTATTGATAATCCCCGAACGGAAAAACAACTTGGCAGGCGTTTATCTGATTTAGAGGATTTAGCAATTAACTATTTGTTTGCGGGACAATACTGGTTAAAGCATTATCGCGCTTCCATTAGCAAACCTGAAAATGCACAGATGATAGCTGACTTTGATATTATATGGTTGAAAAAATAGATTAATTTATTTTTCTTTGTTGTTTTTAATCATAGCTTCAATAGCTGCTTTTAGGACTTTATAGTCTTGTTCGTCACAAAAGTGAAGAAGGTTGGTAATCGTTTCAATTTCTGGATTATTATTGTTTGTTTCAGGGTAGAAAATTGTATTTGCAGAAATATTTAATGCTCGAATGAGTTTAGATAGAACTTGTAAGCGAGGGATTTTATTTTCGTTTTCTATGGCGGTAATATAACGAACACCAATGCCAGAATACTCTGAAAGTTGTTCTCTTGTATAGCCAATATTTAATCGAGCCTGTTTTATAGTTCTTCCTAAATTAGCTAAAACAGGGTCTAATATATCATTTGTATGCTTGCTTCTTGCCACTATTTGTTCACCTTCTTTTGATATTAATTGTATGGGATACTATAAAAAATCAAAATGGTTATATAGTGTTAAATATTAGGCTCTATTGGTTCTAGTTTTTTCGGTTTGATTGGTATTTATTCAGGTCAGTATGATATGGATAGGATATTTGAAGAATTAGGAGTGAAAAATGGGTAGCAAAACAAAAAAGGGACCACAATATTGTGGTCTCTTTTAGATTCTTCGTCGTTCCACTCCTCAGAATGACAATGCAGATGAATATTTGTATAAATATTCATTAAAATAGAAAAAATATACAGAAATTTTGGAAATAACCATTGCAAAAACAAGTATAAAGGGGTAAGATATAATTACATTAGAAAAGGATACCTTAGGAAGGAGCTGCTGTCTATGTACCGAGTAAGCATCATCGGCGCTTCCAGCTTTGCCGGCGGGGAGTTGATTCGCCTTTTGTTAAATCACGGAGGGGTGACCATCACCCATCTCACTGCCAATACTTCGGCAGGGGAAAAAATTCAAAACGTGTTTCCTCATTTGCATGGTTTTATTGACCAAACCATTGAAACGCTAGATGTGAATGTGATTAAAGCAGACTCTGATTTGGTCTTTATCATTTTGCCTCATGGTAAGTGTGTACCGGTGGCGGCGGAGCTGGCGGCGGCAGGTATTAAGGTGATAGATATTGGAGCTGATTTCCGTTTTCGGGATGGAGCCATTTTTGAAGAATGGTACCATGTGCCTCATGAAAACCATGGCTTGACGAAGACAGCAGTTTATGGCCTGCCGGAACTGTATCGGGAACAAATCAAACAAGCGCAAATCGTAGGTAACCCTGGCTGTTATACCACGGCTTCTATTTTAGCCATGTATCCCCTGGTAAAAGAGGGGGTTATCGATAGCTCCACCATTATCATCGACGCCAAATCCGGCGTTTCCGGGGCAGGGAAGACGCCGTCTCCTACTAATCTCTATGGCGAAGCCAATGAAAGCGTAAAAGCTTACAACGTGGGTAAGCACCGCCATACGCCGGAAATCGAGCAGGCATTGACAGAAGCGGCAGGAAAGCCGGTGACTATCAACTTTACGCCTCACTTGATTCCTATGACCAGAGGTATCCTGGCTACTTGTTATGGTAATGCAGTGGGTATCAAGTCTAGCAAAGACTTACAGGCCATTTACGAAAAATACTATGGCAATGAACCGTTTATCCGTATTCATGAGCCAGATGTTTATCCGCAGACCAAATGGACGGTGGGCAGTAATCTTTGTCATATCGGTTATCACTATGACGAGCGGACGAACCGCATCATCGTCACATCTGCCATCGATAACCTGGGCAAGGGAGCGGCAGGACAGGCTGTGCAAAATATGAATCTTTTATTAGGCTTTACGGAAACCACCGGCCTTGGCGCTTTGCCGCAGTGTCCATAGGAACAAGAGAAAATAATGCAAACGAAAGCAAAGGTGTTTTTATGATAGAAGAAAAAAAGATAGGAACGGAAATTCCCGGTGGGGTAACGGCAGCGGCAGGTTTCCAGGCGGCAGGTGTCCGGGCCGCTATCAAAAGCAAAAAGCCGGATAAAAAAGACGTGGCGTTAATTTATACCAAAGAGGAAGCAAGCATTGCTGGCGTGTTTACCCAGAACCAATATGCGGCGGCGCCTGTGGGCTGGTGCCGTCAGGTGGTAAAGGGTGGCAAGGGTTATGCTATCATCGCCAACAGCGGCAATGCTAATGCCTGCACCGGCGCACAAGGTGAAGAGGACGCTCGGGCTATGGCGGTGCAAACCGGCGAAAAGCTAGGCGTGTCCGCAGAAAAAGTATTGGTAGCTTCCACTGGGGTCATTGGCGTGGAGTTGCCTATGGATAGAATCTCAGCGGGCATTGATATGGTGGTAGAGGCGTTGTCTACTGATGGCGGACAAGACGCAGCTCTCGCCATTATGACGACGGATACCTTTCCGAAAGAATACGCCATTCAATGTGAAATCGGCGGTAAAACCATCACCATCGGCGGTATAGCCAAAGGCTCTGGTATGATTCATCCGAATATGGCAACCATGCTGGGCTTTATCACGACAGATGCGGCGGTGGCGCCTGTGGCCTTGCAGCAAGCGCTAAAGGCGGCGGCAGATGTTTCCTTTAACATGGTGACAGTAGATGGGGATACCAGCACCAATGACTCTCTCATGGTCATGGCAAACGGTGTGGCCGGTAATGAAGAAATTGTGGCGGGGACGTCGGACTATGCGGTTTTTGCGGCGGCATTAAGGCAGGTGTGCACTGCTCTTGCCCGTATGATAGCCAAAGACGGAGAAGGCGCAACCAAACTGCTGACTATCCAAGCGCTCCATATGCAGACCGAAGCAGACGCCAAAAAAGCTGCGAAAGCTGTTGCTGCTTCCAGCCTGGTAAAAGCCGCTTTCTTTGGTGAGGATGCCAACTGGGGCCGAATCATCTGCGCAGTGGGCTACTCGGAAGCAAACTATGACCCGAAAAAAGTATCTATCTGGCTAGAAAGTAAAGCAGGCAAAGAGCAAGTGATGGCAGCGGGCGTGCCTTATCCCTTCAGCGAGGAGCGAGCAGCGCAAATCTTAGCAGAGGATGAAATTACCGTTATCATGGACTTTGCCGATGGTGATGCTTCTGCTACTGCTTGGGGCTGTGATTTAAGCTACGACTACGTGAAGATTAACGGGGACTATCGGACCTAAACCTGCCACTTGCGTGTAAAACAACATTTGCTACCGCCTAGGCAAAAATAACTGTCAGGTGTAACCGTGGCATAAGGAGTAGCAGCGACAAGGAAGCTTATTATAAATAAGGAAAACGATATGGAGTGAAAACAATGTCAAATCCAATCGAAAAGGCAAATGTCTTGGTAGACGCATTGCCTTATATTAAAGAGTTTCATGGCAAGACGGTAGTTATCAAATATGGCGGCCATGCTATGCTTAATGAAGAACTGCAAAAAGCCGTCATTAACGATGTTATTTTAATGAAGTTAGTCGGTATCAATCCTGTGATTGTCCATGGCGGCGGGCCGGAAATTAACCGTCTTTTAAAACGGCTGGATATTCAGTCCGAGTTTGTTAACGGTCTCAGGGTGACAGACGGTGATACCATGGAAGTGGTGGAAATGGTACTTGTGGGAAAATTGAACAAAGGTATTGTCACCCATATCAACCAAAACGGCGGTAAGGCAATTGGTCTTTCTGGTAAGGACGGCGGACTTTTAGCCGCAGAGAAAAAGATAACCAGCGGCGTTAATGCAGAAGGGGAAGAAACCGACTTTGACTTAGGCTTTGTCGGGGAAATCGTCTCTGTAAATACGGAGCCTTTGGATATGCTCATTGAGCGGGATTATATTCCGGTGGTTTCTCCTATCGGGGTAGGTACCGCTGGAGAAAGTTATAATATTAATGCAGACTATGCGGCAGCAGAAATCGCTGTAGCGCTGGGGGCAGAGAAACTTATCATTCTCACTGATGTGGAAGGTATTTGCGTGGATAAGGACGACCCTGCAACCTTAATCTCTTCTTTAAGAGTCAATGAAGTAGGAAATCTCGTAGAGCGGAAAATTATTTCCGGTGGCATGATACCCAAGGTAGATTGTTGTGTAAAGGCTATTGACGGCGGGGTAAAAAGCGCCCATATCTTGGACGGTCGGCGTCCTCATAGCATCCTATTAGAAATGCTGACCAAAGACGGTATCGGTACCATGGTAGCGAAATAGGGTAGTGAAATAAGGTGGCAAAATAAGAAAGAAGGTAGTCCATGAATAATCAAGAACTGATTGCCCAAGGCGAAAAATATTTAATGCATACCTATGGCAGGCTGTCTATGGTGGTTACCAAAGGGGAAGGTAGCCGTATCTGGGATGCAGAAGGCAAAGAATATTTGGACTTTGTTTCGGGTATTGCTGTAAACGGTCTGGGACACTGCCATCCGGCAGTAGTGGAAGCTATCCGGAAGCAAAGCGAAGCCTTAATCCATTGTTCTAATTTGTACTGGATAGAACCTCAAATCCAGCTGGCAAAACTTTTGGTAGAACATTCTGCTTTGGATAAAGCATTCTTTTGTAACAGTGGCGCAGAGGCTAATGAAGGGGCCATCAAGCTAGCTAGGAAATATGCAGCAGAACAAGGATACTCGGAGCGGACGGATATCATCACCATGGGGCAGTCTTTCCATGGGAGAACTTTGGCAACCCTAAAAGCCACGGGACAAGAGAAATTCCACAAAGATTTTCACCCATTGCCTGAGGGGTTTTCTTATGTGCCCTTTAACGATATTGCGGCATTAAAGGGTGCTGTGACAGATAAAACCTGTGCTGTAATGCTGGAGACGGTCCAGGGGGAAGGGGGTGTGGTGCCTGCTGACCCTGAATATTTGAAACAAGTCCGTGCATTTTGTGATGAAAAGGGCATCCTCTTAATCTTAGATGAAGTGCAGTGCGGCATGGGACGGACGGGAACGCTTTTCGCTTATGAGCAATATGATATTGAGCCTGATATTATGACATTGGCAAAAAGTTTAGGCGGTGGTGTGCCTATTGGCGCCTTTCTTGCCAAAGACAAGGTAGCAGCAGCTTTCCATCCGGGGGACCACGGTTCCACCTTCGGCGGTAATCCTTTGGTAACGGCAGTAGGCATTGCGGTGGTAAGCGCTATGCTAGAACCAGGTTTCCTTGACCATGTGCAAGCAATAAGCAGCTATCTCTGGACGAAGTTGGAAGGATTAAAGGCGAAATACGACCACATTTTAGAGGTGCGGGGGAAAGGTCTATTAGTGGGGTTAGCCCTTTCTCATGGTGGCAGTGATATCGTAAGTTTTGCTAAAGACCATGGCGTATTAGTAAATTGCACTGCTGGGACGGTTATCCGTCTTTTGCCGCCACTTACTGTGACGAAAGAGGAAATCGATAAAGCGATAGCCGTATTGGACACCGCTTTTGCAGAGGCCTAGAATAGCATTGCGAATGTTTCATAAAATATGGTAAAATAAAAGTTACTTGATAAAAGTAGTGGCAAGAATAGATTAAGGAGTTTATAGAATGGAACTGAAAAAGGATTTTGCAGGGAAGGACTTCCTGGCGCTGACGGACTTTAGCAGCGAAGAATTGCTCTATATGTTGGACGTGGCAGATTACCTGAAACAAGAGAAAAAAGCTGGTCGTCCCATTGATATTTTAAAAGGCAAAACGTTAGGGATGATTTTTGAGAAAAGTTCTACCAGAACCCGTGTTTCTTTTGAAACTGGGATGTACTATCTAGGTGGGTATGCTCTGTTTCTCTCTGGTAACGATTCTCAAATCGGCAGAGGGGAACCTATTCCGGATACGGCACGAGTGCTGTCCCGCTATTTAGATGGCATTATGATTCGTACTTTTGCCCATGAGCGTGTAGAAGAGCTGGCAAAGTATGCGACTATCCCGGTTATCAATGGGCTTACTGACTTATTGCATCCTTGTCAAGTTATGGCGGATGCGCAAACTATCCGGGAACATAAAGGCAGACTCAAAGGATTGAAATTTACTTTTATCGGCGATGGTAACAATATGGCCCATTCCCTCATGAATATGGGGGCAAAATTTGGCATGGAAGTAGCGATTGCTTGTCCTAGCACGCATATGCCAGATAAAGCTATTGTGGATTTAGCGCAGCAGGTAGCCCGTGAAAACGGCGGCAGCGTGGAAATCTGTGTAGATAATATTCCGGCGGCTGCAAAAAATGCGGATATCCTTTGCACAGACGCTTGGACCAGCATGGGGCAAGAAGAAGAGAAGCTACAGCGGCAGAGGGATTTTGCTGGTTATCAGATAAATGCTGATTTATTAAAACAAGCTAAAGACGATGCTTTGGTAATGCATTGCCTGCCTGCATACCGTGGTCAAGAAATTACAGAGGATGTTTTCGAAGGTCCTCAATCTGTGATTTTTGACGAAGCGGAAAATAGACTTTATGCCCAAATGGCAGTGATGGCATTGACCATGATAAATAAATAATCAATATACTTCTGTCTTGTGCGTGCCAGGACGACAATGCGGTATACCTCGCTATCCACTGTCATCCTGAGGAATGTAGGAATGAAGTATCTCTTAGACCCTTCGGCTGTGCTTAGGGTGACAACCAGGCAGGTAATAACGTATAATTATTGATAGTATTTAAAAAGTAAGAGATAGATTTGGAGGACATGAAGAAATGAAAGAAAAAGTTGTTTTAGCCTATTCCGGTGGGTTGGATACTACTGCAATTATTCCTTGGCTCAAGGAAAACTATGATTATGATGTGGTTTGCTGCTGCGTCAATGTAGGACAAGGGGAAGAGACAGACGGCTTAGAAGAGCGGGCTCTTGCTACAGGTGCTTGTAAATGCTACATTTTAGACGTAATAGATGAATTTGCTGATGAATACATCGCTCCCTGCGTTCAGGCAAATGCTATTTATGAAAACAAATATTTGCTGGGTACCTCTATGGCTCGTCCTTTGATTGCCAAAAAATTGGTAGAAGTAGCCCGCAAAGAAGGGGCTGTGGCCATTTGCCACGGCGCCACAGGTAAAGGTAACGACCAAGTTCGCTTTGAATTAGGTATTAAAGCGTTGGCGCCTGATATGAAAATCATCGCTCCTTGGCGCTGCAATGAAACATGGAATATGCAATCCCGGGAAGATGAAATTGAATATTGCCGCAAACATGGTATCACGCTTCCTTTTTCTTCTGACTCTAGCTATAGCCGTGACCGGAACTTATGGCATATCAGCCACGAAGGGCTAGAACTGGAAAACCCTGCTAACGAACCAAACTTTGACCATCTTTTGGTATTAGGGGTAACACCAGAAAAGGCACCTAATGAAGGTGAATATGTAACCCTCTCCTTTGAAAAAGGCGTAGCCGTGGCCTTAAACGGTAAGAAAATGAAATTCTCCCAAATCATTGAAGAATTAAATGCGTTAGGCGGTAAACACGGTATCGGTATTGTAGATATCGTAGAAAACCGTGTAGTGGGTATGAAGTCTCGTGGTGTTTATGAAACACCAGGCGGCACCATTTTAATGGAAGCGCACCAGCAACTAGAAGAGTTGATTTTAGATAGAGATACCTATGCAGTAAAAAAGGACATGGGTTCTAAATATGCTAGCATCGTTTACGAAGGCAAGTGGTTCACACCTCTTAGAGAAGCCATTCAAGCTTTCATCGAAGTGACCCAGGAATGTGTAACCGGTGAAGTAAAGTTCAAGCTCTACAAGGGCAACATCATTAAAGCCGGCACCACTTCTCCATATTCTTTATACAGCGAAACATTGGCTAGCTTTACTACTGGGGACCTTTATGACCACCATGACGCTGAAGGCTTCATCAATCTTTTTGGCCTTCCACTCAAAGTAAGAGCTATGCTTGCGCAGGAAGCTGCTAAAAATCAAAAATAGTTTCCTAAAAAAGCGTTAGAAAACAGGTATGAAAATGATGTCATACCTGTTTTTTTGTAAAAAAGGGTCGCCATAGGTTTCAAATTGCTTTATAATAAGAAGCAGAAGGCAGTAAGATAAACGGAGTGAATCGTTATGAAAATCATAGATTTAAGAAGTGATACAGTTACACAGCCGACTGAGGCGATGAGGGACGCTATGTTTCATGCTGTAGTAGGTGATGATGTATATGAGGAGGACCCTACTGTAAAGGCACTGGAGGAAAAGGGTGCAGCTCTTTT
>CAMNVD010000020.1 GCA_946562005.1 uncultured Clostridia bacterium
CGTAAAATCATAGGTTATCATCCATTGTCATTCTAATGGAGTGTTTGGATTCTTCGACTTCGCTTACGCTTCGCTCAGAATAATAAGAAAAGAACATATTGTTTTTTTCTTATTTGATAAGCTCATAAATGGCCTGAGCATAAATTTTCGTCATTAAAATCAAATCAGGAATATAAATATGCTCATTCGCCTGATGAACGCAATCAATACTATGAGGAAACATGGGCCCAAAGGCAACAAAATTATTCAAAGCACGGCAATAAGTGCCACCGCCAATAACCAAGGGCTTGGTAAAGTCTCTTGTCATTTCTTGATAAACCCCGCACAGCTTTTCTACCAGCGGATGGTCGGCCGGCACATACAAAGGGGCTTTATGCTCATTGATTTGTAAATCCATAGACTTGGCCACAGCGTGCTCATCCAGCTCATGCCAAATCATAGCAAAATCGGCAGTAATGGGGTAGCGTACGTCCATCTGACAAACGGCAGTACCGTCTTTGGCACGGAATTCTCCCATATTCATGGTAAGCGGACCAGAAATCTCATCTGCACAAGCGACACCCGTTCCTTTGCCATCATAACCGTCTAAAAACAGCACGGTATATTTCTTCAACATCCGTTTGATATTTTGGTCCAAACCGCTAACAGTCAGCAAAAAGGGCAGCAAAATGCCAATAGCATTGACCCCCATATCTGGACGGGAACCATGGCAAGATTTTCCTTTGGCTATGACAGTCATAGTCACCCCCTCATCCTCCAGGATGATGGCGCTTTTATCTGTCAGCTTCTTATATGCCCGTTCTAACTGATAACGTCCTTCGGAACTAACAAAAAAGGTAGCTTTTGCTTCTCCGGGCACCACATTAGGCGCTGTGCCGCCCACAATCTCCTTCAACATTAAGTCCACGCCTTTGCCTGTAGAGTAGTGGTCGGTGACGCTAAACTGCAAAATGCCCTTTTCCCCATGGATAACAGGAAAGTCCCCATCAGGAGAAAAGCCCATAACCGGCACTTCCTCATTGCGCAAATAGTAATCAATACAGCCAAATCCTTCTTCTTCATTAAGGCCCATAATATGCCGGACCCGCTTGGTAATAGAAAGACCGCTAAGCTTAATCACCCATAAAGCAAACAGCGCCGCAACAGTGGGACCTTTATCATCCATGGCGCCGCGTCCATAAATACAATCATCCTGCACCAGACCGCCAAAAGGAGGCAGTTTCCATCCGGCGCCTGCCGGCACCACATCTAAATGGCTGAGCACACCTATTAATTCTTCTCCTTCTCCCAGCTCTGCATAGCCTACATAACCCTGCATATTTTTATGCACAAGACCCATTTGGTCTGCCATATGCATCATGAAGTCCAGGGCCTCCGCAGGACCCTTACCGAAGGGCTGATAAGGCCGGTCCCCATAGCTATAGACGCTTTCAATGGTCAAAAGCTTTTGTGTAGTTGCAATGATTTTTGAGGCATATTTATCGACTAAGTCATTTAAGATTTTTTCCATGCAAATGCTCCTTTGGCTAGTATCAAAATTATCCCCTATATTCTAACATAATTCGACAATTATGAAAATATGTCCCACTCTTAAGAAAAGCAATATCTATAATCTATCCACGCAAAGCAATCCCTATACACGCAGAAAGATTCTTCCCATTGATGCAGAACAACGAAGAATCTTTTATGAATGTTTTTATGAATGTTTTAAATTTTTTTCCAGCGTATCTTTGGTTGCTTTTAATACATCAACAAGGATTCGAATATCATCATTGGAACATTGTGAAAAAATCTCTTGAGCCTCTTTATTATAAATAGGAAAAGAATGCTGCACATTATCACAAAGAAGTTCATCCACAGAAACAGAAAGCGCATTGGCAATCCGAATAATCACAGCAAGGCTCATCCGAGCATTTCCTGTTTCGATATTGCTCATATATACAGTAGAAAGCTTCACCTGATTGGCTAAGGCTTCTTGCGTCATTTTCCGTTTTAACCTAGCTATTTTTATTCTCAAACCAATCGCTCCATAATCTATTGTCATACTGTTGCCTCTTTATTTGAAATAGTAACAGTATCCATTGTAATTTAAAGAAAAACTTATTTTAATACATGATATAAATTATTTCCTTCTATTGTTTATATTTTTAAATTATAGAAATATATTCTCTCTTTAGTTTATTCCACACAAAAATAGCTGAAGAACTCATACAAAAAAAGGAAGCGGCAAAGACACCGCTTCCTTTTTATGCTTAGGATTAAGACTATTTTTTTCTATAGAACATAGGTAGCACCAAAAGAAGAATAGGGAAAATCTCTAACCGCCCCAACAGCATATAAAAACTGAGTA
The DNA here is from genome assembly GCA_946562005.1 of uncultured Clostridia bacterium. Lineage (GTDB taxonomy): Bacteria > Bacillota > Dehalobacteriia > UBA4068 > JAAVYR01 > JAAVYR01. The sequence continues at coordinate 2,351 of CAMNVD010000020.1, forward strand.
AGAGCTTAGACAAACCGGAAAACTCTGCAAAGCTCCCCATAGGGCCTACCAAACCAAAACCAGGCCCCACATTGCCAAGGCACGCAATGACAGCGCTGAGATTGGTCTCAAAATCAAATCCATTGAGAGAGATGAAAAACACCCCGACAAAGATGAGCAGCATATAGCAAGTGAAAAAGGTATTTACCCCATGGATAGTTTCTCTCTCTACAGGTTTTCCATTCAGTTTAATCACATTCACCACCCGTGGATGAATGAGACGCAGGATTTCAGCAGCAGTCTTTTTCATCAGGATGATAAAACGAGAGACCTTAATGCCGCCGCCAGTAGAGCCGCCGCAAGCACCGATAATCATCAAAAGAAACAATACGGTTTTCGCAAAGGTAGGCCACTGATTATAGTCTGTGGTGCTAAAGCCGGTAGACGAGATAATGGAACATACCTGGAAATAACTATGAGCCGCCGCCTCTTCCCAGCCCGGAAAGAAACCTACCACGTCTATGGTAATACAAACCGTAGCGAAGGCAATAATCAAAAGAAACCAACGCAATTCTTCGTTTTTCCAGATTTGCTTCCACTGCCGCGCCAAAAGAAAATAATACAAATTAAAATTCATAGCAAAGAGCATCATAAAGACGCTAATCACCATAATCAGATAATAATTATCTCCATAGCTGCCAATGCTTAAGTTTTTCATAGAAAAGCCACCAGTACCGGCAGTGGACATGGCATGGACCACACTATCAAAAAGAGGCATCCCACCAAGAAGCAAAAGAACGACCTCAATAACTGTCATCCCCAGATAAATAGCGTATAAGATTTTCGCCGTGTTTTTCATCTTAGGAACAATCTTCCCTACGTCAGGGCCGGTCATCTCTGCCCGGATAAGATGGATGGACCGCCCCTCGGCAAGAGAAACCATACTGAGCATAAACACCAGCACCCCCATGCCGCCTATCCAGTGGATAAAGCACCGCCAAAACAAAATGCTGGGAGGCAGCTGCTCTACTGCCGGCAAAATACTCGCCCCGGTGGTGGTAAAGCCAGAAACAGCCTCAAAAAGGCAATCAATAAAAGAGGGAAAGGTCCCGCTAAACCAAAAGGGCAGCGCCCCAAAAAAGGAAATCAATATCCAAGCAAGGGCTACCGTCATAAAACCGTCCTTAGCATAGATGGTCTGGTCCTTCACTTTAATCCAAGAAAACAAACTGCTACCAACGATGAGCACAGCCATACTTTCTAAAAAAGCAAGCGTCATACCATCCTGATAAATAAGAGCAACTGCAAGGGGTACAATGAGTAGCATAGCCTCTAGCCGCAGGGCCCGACTGGCTACCCAAAATATCATATTATAATTCATGGGAAACTCCTCATAATTCGCCACTTCCTACAAGTGCAAAACTTACTACCACCTAGGCAAAGTGTAAGTGTAGGAATTAATTGCTAAGCTTATCGTATGCCACTTTTTACGAGGGCAAAATTTACTACCACCTAAGCAAAGCGTAAGTGTAAGAAGTAATTCCAAATACTTCGTATTACGTGGTATGTTTAAAAGTAGCTTTCATTTAAAATATCGTTAATCTCAAGAAAACCACTTTCCTTGGTAATGACAATGACATTATCCCCCTGACAAAGGATATCATTCCCATTGGGGATAATCAGCTGGCTGCCCCGTAAGATACGAGCGATAAGCACATGGGGCTTTAAGGGGATATCCTTCAGCGGCACCCCCAAAAAGGCGCAATCCTCACGAATGCGAAACTCCAGCGCCTCTACCTTTTGGTTGACGATTTTCGTCATAGCCTCTACGCTGCTGCCCCAGGAATTTTGCAAGGCCCGCACATAACGGATAATCTTATTGGCAGAAACCAATCGAGGAGATACCATGCTGTCCAAACCGAGATTTTCTAATACTTCGCTAAAGGACTGACGGTTTACCTTAGTGATGACTTTATCCACTTGACGGGACACAGCAAACATGGACATGATGACATTTTCTTCATCAAAATTGGTTAACGCCACAAAAGCGTCTACATCATCAATGCCCTCTTCCATAAGAATATCCTGGTCAGAGCCATCCCCCTGGATGATGATAGCCTTAGGCAAAGACTCCGAAAGAGCCAAGCACCGGGCTCTATCCTTTTCAATAATCTTTACCTTAATGCCGCTGCCTAAGAGGAGCTTCGCTAAATAATAGCCAATTTTCCCGCCGCCAATGAGCATGGTGGTCTTAATGGTTTTTTTCAAAATGCCAATCTGTTGAAAAAAAGAAGCAATCTCCTGAGGAGAACCAGTAATGCTGACTTTATCCCCTTCTGCTAAGGTAAAATCACCGCCGGGGATAAATACCTCGTTGCCCCGCTGTACGGCGCAAACTAAGAGCTTCACCCCATAAATTTTTGGTAATTCATAAAGAGGCATATCAATGAGACGACTATCTTTATTCACTTTAAACTCAACGATTTCTACTCTGCCTTTGGCAAAAAAGTCAATCTTCATAGCAGAGGGAAAACGGATGAGCCGAGACATGGCTGTAGCCGCCTCTAACTCCGGATTTACCGAAAGACTTAGACCTAAGTCGTCCTTGATAAAGTAAAGGCTGCTACTATATTCTGGATTGCGGATGCGCGCTACGGTATATTTGGCGCCTAGCTTGCGGGCAAGAAGGCAACAAATAATATTAGTTTCGTCTCCGGAAGTAACTGCGATGACTAAATCTGCAACAGCAATGCCAGCTTCCTTTAGCACGTCGACGCTGACAGCATTCCCCTGAAGAGAAATAATATCTAAAGCATTGGTAAACTTCGCCAGCGCTTCTGGGTTATTATCAATGACTACGATATTATGGTCTTCCTGGGCAAGCTGCTGCGTCAGGGTAAAGCCCAGCTTACCACCGCCGATAATTACAATATTCATAGATGATGTCCTCACAAAAACAACTCTTCAGCCTCTAAAGTAACCCTTTTCTCTCAGAAAGTCAATATAAAAAACCAGGAATTATTTTCTTCCGAAGGACATAGCGGTCTAGACTATTGGAGCTTTGCTTTATCCGCTACCGCACTAGGGCGATGAATATCTACCACATGGGAAATCTCTGCCATAGCGTCCAATAATGCTTCGGCATTGTGTTCGCATTTAAACATACTAAGCGGCAAAGTCCGTACGAAGTGCCTGGTCTTTATTTCTCCGGATATGTATGGTCTTTCCAATACCACCACTTCAGCTTTTCTTCCTCATAGACATCATTCTCGGCAAAGTAAACGGCACAACGGAACACATACAGCACACAACGGTCATCCTGATAGCCTTTATAAAGACACTCTTTTTCATACAGCGCCTCCGGGCTTTGTCCCTGCAAATCTGCAACAGTAGTAATGCCCATCTCTTCTAACACAGCTGCAATTTTGGGTCCCACACCGGGTATTTTAGTTAATTCGCTAGCCATCGGTTTCGCCTGCCTTTCTTATTGATTACGGGAAAAGAAACAAACATTTTCAACATGGGATGTCTGGGGAAACAAGTCTACCGGCTGCACTTTTTTCAACTGATAACCTAGCTCGCCTAAGCGCCCCGCATCCCGGGCAAGGGAAGCCCCATGACAGGAAATATAGATGAGATAGGGAAACCCTGCTTGGGCACAGGAAACAAGCACTGATTCTTCACAGCCGCTGCGGGGCGGGTCCAGGATAGCTACACTTTTCCTAATGGCCTGCGGAGAGGCAAATGATTCCTGGCCGAGCAGCTTAGGCAGTACCTCTTCACATAAGCCAGTAAAGTAATGGCCCCTTACTCCATTAGCAAGCGCATTCTCTTTAGCGCTTACGACTGCCTCTGGCACTACTTCGATACCCACTACCGTCTGTCCGGGAGAGGCTAGGCTAATGCCGATGGTACCGATGCCACAATAAATATCCCAAAGATAGTCTACCGTTATGGGCAACTGCTCTAGTATCTCTCTTGCCTCACCATAAAGCCGCTCAGTCTGCTGGAGATTTACCTGGAGAAAATCTTTTGCGCCCCAGAAAAATAACTTATCCATCAGGGATATGGAGAGCTTTTCTTCTCCATAGAGCAGCCGAAAATCCTGGAAAAAGTATCCATCCCAGGGGGTCTTTTTGCCATAATTATACCAGAGACTTGTAATAGGCAAATTTTCCCGTTGCAAAAAGGCAGTCCGCTCCTGCATATCCGACTGATAGGCGCCCTCACAAAGAAACGCTACTAGGCAGCCACCGTCTATATTACTTTCTTTTATCAGCACATGGCGTAAGCCGTCCATACCAACAAGTCCATCCTGCTGCTGCAAACAGGCAATAATCTCATTAATATTTGGCGTAGTTAAAAGACAATGAGAAATGGGCGCAATCCTTTTGCTTCCAGGCTGGAAAAAGCCCAGCCCACCGCTGGTTTTATCATAGTGGAGATAGACTCGGTTGCGATAGCCCCACGGCTCATCAGCACCGATAATAGGTAAGATATCTGCCTCTGTAACGCCGCCAATACGGGACAACTGCTGTCGGACTGCATCCTCCTTAGCGGTAAGCTGTCCGCCATAGGCAAGATGTGACAGCTGACAGCCGCCGCACTGCACACTACTAGGGCAACTAGGCATCACCCGCTGAGGACTGGCAGTTATCCGCTCCACTACTTCCCCCCAAGCATAACGCTTCTTTTTGCCTAATATTTTCACCTGGACCATTTCCCCGGGAAGAGCGCCGGCAGCAAAGACCGCCATACCATCTATACGTCCCACGCCTTTCCCCTCTGTGGTGAGACCAGTAACCATTAGAGGGTAGACTTGGCCTATATTAATAGCGTTGTCTTTTGTTTGTTCTCTCATAAAATATAATTCCTAACATATGTTTTTAGATTCTTCGCCGTTTCTCTCCTCAGAATGATATTTAGAGGTAGTTGGTGCTTCTCTATTGCCATTCTAAGCGAATGCAAAGAATCGGAATTTCTTGCAACGAAAATTTGATAGCATTGATACACTGGAAGAAGAAATAGATAAAACCCTCTCAGCTGCTAGCTTCGAGGGGCTGTTTCTTCTAGATTTTCCAGATTATTTATTTTCTGCATCTTCTACCGGGGCTGTCGTCTTTGGCGTCAGCTGGAAGGACTGGACGATGTCGTCAATATCCTCCTCATAGGACTCCTTACGGCTCTTTAGGGTCCAGGCTACCACCTGAACAAAATGGTCTGGACAGTCGATGGTATACAGCCAATAATACACATTAAGGCCATCTACCGTGCCGCTGATTTTGGCCTGGTAGGCGGCTCTATCATTTACGGTAACAGCTACAGGACCTGTCATTAGTGGGCTTTCCAGTTTCGCCATGGTGACATCCGCAGCGATTTTGGTATAATCAGATAGTGACATAGATAAATCTACTTTTAATTCAGGAATGACAATCAAATACTTATCTTTTGCAAGGCTGCCGATTTCTAGCTCTGCTTCTGGATGCAGCTCTCCGGACATCATCTCCCAGTCTGGGCCGGCTATCAAAAAAAATTCCCCGCCTGTGCTGGTAAAAGTAGTCTTGCCATCTTTACCAGCGCTGCCGCCCCCTTCTGTCGTATCCATGCCGCAGCCACTAAGAGCAAACAACAAAAACAAAACTCCCATTGCAAATAACCAAGATTTTCTATGAGATATAAAATTGACAAAAGGATGAATGGGCATAGACAATATCGACCTTTCTTGCAATAGGATTTTATGAGATTTTATGAAAAATGGGCTTCATCTGCCGGAACGTGGTCAAATAAGAAAACCCTGCTTCCTGCAAAAGAGCAGCTGCCGCCGCCTGCCCATAGCCTACATCTTGGGGCTTATGGGCGTCAGAGCCAATGGTAATGATTTCGCCGCCCAAGGTGCGGTACCGCTTTAACCAAGTTATATCCAGCGTATCCTTACCCATAGCGCGGAAAATAGACGTATTAATCTCTAGCCCCTTGCCATGGACAATCAGATAACGGAAAAGACTGTCTAGCACATCCGGCGCATCTGTATAACGTAACATCTTATCGTCATAAGGACAGCCTTTAGCAGGAAAATCAATATGCCCCACTACCGAAAAATCTGCCGGACTAATGGTATGCTCCACTAAACTTGTCAACTCTGTAAGATAAAGAGAAAAGGCCTCTGCCCTGGTTTTCCCAGCGAAGAAACTGGGATAATATGGGTCCTCTCCCTGACAAAGGTGACAAGAAGCGATAACAAAGTCCAGCTGATTCTCTGTAACGAGCTGGTGGATTTCCGCCCCATAACCGGGCAAATCTAACAGGCCAACTTCTGCTCCCTGGCTCACAGTAATCTGCGTCTGAAGACCAGCAAGTGCAGGACTTCGGAGGGCTTTGGCCCGAGCTGGTAAATCCACCTGCCACAGAGGCAGCCCTGGATAGGCCGGCTCATAGTGGTCTGTGAGGCATATCTCCTCTAGGCCATGGTCAATGGCAGACTGAATCTGCGCACTAAGAGAAGCGCTGGAGTCAAAGGAAAACTCCGTATGCATATGATAATCTGCACGCATAAATAGAACCCCCTTGCAAAAAGGCAAAACATCCTGCTTCTAGCCACAAGACAAGTCATAGAAATCAATATATTATGTTTAATCAAAATACATCTGACAAGTTTCCGGCGTAAACCAGATAGCCGCTTCTTCCCGCACAGCTTGCGGGCTATCGCTGGCATGGATGAGGTTTTCACACATTCTATTTTCCGCCATGGAAGCCTCTAGAGAATCCTTCCCTAAATCACCACGGATAGTACCCGGAACAGCTTTTTTAGGGTCTGTAGCGCCAACGATAGTACGAACAAAGGGCACGATATCCGCCCGCTCCGCAGCTACCAGCATAGGCAACACGGTCTTACCATCAAAATACGCTTTAGCATTTTCCCGGAAACCTTCGCCATATTTAGCAATGGGCTCTGCATAATGGCGACAGATAATCTCTGGAGTAGCAGTAGCGCAATGAACATGGGCAATAGATAACCCCGCATTTTTTAATCTGGTGATGATTTCTTCTGTCAGGCCCTGGGCCACTGCGTCTGGTTTCAACATGACAAAGCTATAATACATAAAAACATCCTTCTTTCTTTTTCTAACTGATTCCTAACTGAAATTTTTACTAATTCAGATTTTCTATTGCCTGTTCAAGGACAGCATTTCCTTGTTCTGGATTTGCACAAACAATGAGAATCAGATAAGCATCTATCTCTCTGATGATGGCCTCGTCTAACTTAGCTACTTCCTCAGGCAGATAAGAGGCAAAGCTTTCTTTTTGGGCTTCTATGCGGGCCTCCATTTGTTTCTTGATGGCTTTTTTACTATCCCCATCGGCCGCCTGTACGATACAGATTTCATCGGCGGCAGCACCAGTAGATAGCAGCAACACTGCCTCCTCATAGTCCTCTGGCACCACATCATAAACGTAAGCAAATACCTCCTCCTCTACAGGGGCTAGCTCCGCTTCTAAACCTAACTCTTTTTGCAGTTGGCTGCTAAGAGCCGCCATATCAATGACGACTGGAGCAGAAACATCCCTCTCCCTGTCTTGGCCCTCTCCGCAGGCAGAGACAACCACTGCCAATCCCAACAAGAGACCAAAGGTAAGGAACAGGCGCAAATAGTTTTTTCTTCCCATCCGAAAACTCCTTTATCATTTATCATCAACAACATTGATTATTAAAATCTTTCTTATCTTTTCCTGAGACATAACAGTATAAAAAATCCTGAAGATGCTTCGCAAAAGCTCAGCACGACTTAAAAGAGAACAGCATATGAAACATAACAAACTACTACCAACAATGATACTCCGCCTAGGAAGTAATTAGTTTTGCTTCTGTGTTAAGTGGCACTATCCAAGGCCACTTGTTCTTTTAAGTAGTCCATCCACAAGTTACAATATTTTTTATTGAGGTGAATACCGTCAGTGCTGGCCTCAGCAAAAAGTGCTCCTTCCTCATCGGTAAAGCGGGCAGCTACATTAAAATAATCTACAGATTTTTCTACGCACATTTGCTCTATCAATGTATTATAATGGACAATTTTTGGATTATTATGAACAGGGTCGTTAGCAGATTTCTCAGCGCTTACTGGTAAGATAGACTGAACCACAATCTTACTATTAGGATGATAACGACGAATGGTATCGATAACCTGGCCGTACTTGGCAATAAACGTTTTTTCTGAGGCCCAGCCCAACTCATTCATGCCAAACATCACATAAAAGGTATCATATTCTTTATGCTGGATGGCTTCTGCCACGGTGATTTTCCCACCGCTACCATTACTGATGACCTGCTTCTGAAAAAAACCGTCTACAGTCAATGCCTTCACTCCATAATTCCCAGCCCGGGTAAGGCCGTTATAAAGCAAGAAACCCTCTGTACGGGAATCGCCAATAAAAGCGGAGTGATGAAAATAGCTATTAGAAATATCCTTTCCTCTCTGGCGTAAAAGGCTGATTTTCCGTTCCTCTGCCAAGGTGTTTTTCGCTAGTAATTGACTGCCCACACCGCCGCCACCGGCATAGGCTTTTACCGTGCCCACAGCAACGTCAGATAAAGGGTCTCTCTGGTCTTGCTCAGTAAAAACAAAAAACTGACCGAATACGCCTAAAAAACCGCCTCCTGTTTTTGCGTCCAGAGCCGGCGCCGGATAAGCATAGCAACCAATGACTGCTAACACCCCTGAAACAAAAAAGAACAGTAGACGGAAAAAACCATATTTCGTAGGATGCGTTTGTTTTGGCTGTTTGGTATGGGTGGTATCTGTCATGGCCGCTGCTCCTTTCTAAGGACCTGCCACGCTGTACGAAAGCAATACATACTATTTCTGACACTGATACTTTGCTTTGGCGGTAGCAAGTTTCACTCTCGTACGAAGTGGCATATTCTTATTTTAACCGAGCCCACTGATTCTATTTATACAGACGTGGAAAAAAGAAAAAAGTTCGTCGAAAATTGTCTAAAAAGGCATACAATAGAATTTTACACCAAGAAAAAAGTCTTTGCAATGATGCAAAGACTTTTTTGAAACAAAATTATGATAAAATTTTCTTGAATTTTTCTTGGATACTTTAGCCAGATTCTTCGCTTCGCTCAGAATGACAATGAGAAATAAATTATATTTATTTTTGGCTCATTACTTCTTTTGCCATTTCTACCATACCAGCTTGGTCTATCTCTAAGTCCTGGCCGCACAGCGTATATTTCATACCGTCTTTTATCCAACTCAGATTGGTCATATAGCAGTCTTCTACGGCGTTGCTGCCATAGCTGATGAAAAGTTCTCCGGCATCCATGGCTGCTTGGTCTTCTGCTGTTACTTCATAGTTTCCAGGTACGAATTTATAGTGGTCCTTTGCATAATAGTAATCAATGCTCTCTCCATTACCAAGGGTAATCGTACCGGAAACTTCACCAAAATCTTGACCGGTAAACACACCGCAAATAGAAAGCGCAATCCATTGATTTTTCTCATTACGATAGTCTAAAGACAACCGTGGCAATGCTTCTAATTTAGCGCCGTTTTCATCTTTGCTAGCAGTTTCACCTACACTATATCTAGTAAATTTGAATCCATTGGAAAAGTTTTCTACTACATCAGGACGGACATCTAATACTTGTTCCATCTTGGTTATAGTAGGAAAATCCCCTTCTACCCAATGGGAATGACCTTCATAGCTTGCAATTTTACCAAAAGCAAAGCAGGTGGCAGAGGTAAGACATAATGCAGCAGCAACGGCTGCCACTAACACTTTTTTAGATTTCATTGGTTTATTCTCCTTTATTAGGTTGTGATTTTCTGGGGTGTTACAATAAAGAGGAGTAACGATATCTTCCAGTTCTTTTTCTTCCGGCGGCATATTTGTGCGGACGCTTTTTGCTATTGTCTCTGCTTGGATGATATTTTCCATAATCCGGTCTACAAAGGCAGCATCCTCTTTTTGACTTTCAAAAAAAGAATGATGCTTTGCTGTCTCTATAAATTCATCTTTCAAAAATTCATCAAGACATTGTTCAGCGTCTATTTTTTTATTCATAAGGATACCTCCTCTTCATTAGTGATTTTTTCAGGATGGTCCGGAGCCTGCAATAATTTTTCTTTCAACTTTTGCCTGCCATGATAAAGACGGGATTTTACAGTGCCTTCCGCTACATCTAACATTCGGGCGATTTCTCCCACAGAAAAATCGTTAAAATAATATAACGTCAAAACCATGCGGTACATAACGTCTAGTTTCTCTAAGCACTCCATAATGGTTTCTTTTACATCTGTTTTAGCAGAAGAAGAATGATTTTCTTCGTCTAACTCTCTTTCTTTGGCAGGAAAAATATCTGCAATGGGAATGGCTTTGCCATCTTTTTCTTTTTTGCGCCAGGCTATCCGGGTTAGGATTCGATAAAACCACCATTTGAATTGGGCAGGATTTCGTAGTTCTGATAAATGAAGATAACACTGGACAAATGCCTCCTGTACTACATCCTGAGCAGTATAATGATTTTGAGTGAGAAAGAGCGCTGTAGAAAGAGCGCCGCTCTGATATGTCTCTACCAAAAAGCGAAAGCTGTCCTTATCTCCCTTTTGCCCTTGTAATACAGCAGTTACTTGGTCCAATATGATAATCTCCTTTCGGTGCACCTATCTATAAAGAGCAAAACAATCTGTTTTTGGTTCAATAAAAATATATAACTTATAATAAAAAGACTGCAAAAATTGCAGTCTTTAAAACAGATTCTTCGTCGTTTATGCTCCTCAGAATAACAAGGGCCTGCCACTTAGTACAAAGGTGAAACTCACTACCTCCTAGACAAAGTATAAATGCCGGAAGTAGTTGTTAAATTTTCCGTAATGTAATGGCAAGTTATGGCATGATGACAATGTTGGTGGCAACTTTACGTTGACTGCCATCGGAGGGCTTATTGAGCAGCTTACCGTTATACACCATAGCGCTAGAGCCGCCGCCGTCTAAGGTAAAGGCCTCCATCACCCCTAGCCGCAACAATAACACCTGCATTTCTTCTAAGGTAATACCCGTGCTCCAATCCTTCTGTCGGCCGTCTACTACGATAAAGAATACATCGCCGTTAGGGTATTGTCCCAGCACGGTACGGGGCTGTTTGGATTTTGCCCATTTACTAGGGATGGTGATTTTTTCCCAATCCTGGATAAGCACCGGTACGAAGCTGACGCCCTGCCAGGCGCCGCTCTTCTTCAACTCTTCTTCTGTATCATAAATACCTCCGACTAGCTTGCCGCTTTTGGTAAAACCGGCAAAAGCTAAGTCATTCCAGGAAGGCGTAAAATCGCCAATAAGTTTGCCCTCTACCATGGCATTTCCCAACGGCACAAGTTTCGTCACACCGTTCTCCGTAGAAGAAGCAAAACCACCGCCATTGACACCAAAGATTGCGCCTGTCCGCTTCACTGCCTGAGCTGTCGTTTCTCCCTTAGGACTATCGCTAGGGTTTACAGTTACCCGCAGGGCTTTATCGGTTTTCAGCTTAATCTTCGCCATATAGCCCCGCATATCTTCTTCTGCCAGCGTGAAGATTTGGATTTTAGAATTTGTTCCATCATGGGTATAGACGGCTTTTCCCAGACGGTCTACAATCATCTTCTCATAGGTAGCGTCAGTTAAGTTTTTATTTTTAGAGCTATTCTGCGCCAGCTGGTCCAGCTGACTGATAATATCCTTTTGCCGCTGGGCTTCCTCCTGAGCAGATTGTTGGAAACCTGTCATCGCCGTAGAAAGCCTATCTAAGCCACCCTGAAAATTAGTCAGATTGCCATGAAAAGTTTCTCGATTCCAGACTTCTTTACTCTCCTCTGCTAGGACCATAGGCTTTTGCAGGAATGTTCCGGCCAATGCTCCTACACTCATGGCGGTGACTAAGCCTACCGCCAACAACAGATTATTTTTTTCTCCCATTGGCGTCCTCCTGCAAAACTGCTAAGCTCTTTTGCAAAGACTGTAACTGCTTATCCAGCTTTTCGATTCTTTCGCTGATGGCAGCACGGCTTTCTTGACTACTGGAGCCGATAGCAGCCCCTGTTTCTTCCAAGAGGCTGACGATTTCATCAAAGTTCGTTTCCATCCGGCCCAGAGTCTCTCCCATCTCTGCAATGGCAGCGTCGTTTTTAGCCCGGATATCTGCTAGCTCTGTTTCTATATAACTAAGAATTGCCTGCTTATCAGCATTTAACTTATAAAAAATACCTAAGAAAGACCCAAGGCATACCACTGCTGCCGCTACAATAGCAAGAACGGTATTACGGCTCATAGAGACAGAACCGTCTTTTATTCTTTCCCCAGCTGGCGCCATATTTTTTTCTTTTCTCTGCTGTGGTCGAGAGGATTTTTTACGTTCTTTGACAGAAGCACTTCGTTCTGATTTCTGAGAAAACACATCCCGCTCCTCTTTTTCCGATCTTTGGGCTGTTTCTCTATTTAACGCATCAATATGATGACGAGAAGACACTTCTTCCTCCAAAGGATGTTGTGTCAGCTGTCCTACTGCACGGAGCAATTGGTCTCTATCCATGACAATGCTGCCGTCGGACTTTTCTGCTGCAAAAGGAGAAGGAGAAACAGCAGAAGACGTCGCTTCCCCTTTTCCCTGTTGGTTGGTATCTAATTGGTCCCAAAATGAATCCGTATCAGAAATTTTATTTTTTTCTTTATCCACTGCAAATCCCTCTCTTTATCTGAAACATAATCTGCGACAACCTATACCATCTCATATATGAAACAAATGTCTTTCTCCCCGCTTCTTTAAGGTTTGACTAGAAATTGGTGATAAATAAACGATGTCTTCCGTCATAACCAAAGACTTAATCTTATCTTTATCCTTACAGGTACAGATAATTTTTTTATCCCGCTGTAATCCTTTGAAAAAAGATAAATTAGCATTTCTCTCTTTTTCTGTCTCCCAATTTAAGATAGCAATAATATCTTTTTTAGCCAACAATATATTATCCCCAATGTGTAAAAACATAATGCAACCTGCTTCCTATTTTTATGATTGTTTTCACAACGTTATTGATGATTTTTTACAGTTCCCCCATTTACGGTAATGGTCTTACCATAACGGGAAAAAACATTCATTTTCGTATCTGTAATTAACGTTTGTGTCTTTTCTCCTACTAGACTTAAAAGCTGCCGACACCGTTTTTCGTCTAATTCTGAAGCCACATCATCTAAAAGCAACACTGGGTATTGGCCGCTTTTTTGATAAAACAAATCAATCTCCGCAAGCTTTAAGGCTAGGGCGGCTGTACGCTGCTGTCCCTGAGAACCAAACTGACGAGCAGAAACACCATTAATATAAATAGCCACATCATCCCGGTGAGGTCCTACACCGGTAGTGCCTTTATATAAATCTTCACGGCGGTTTCTCTCCAAAGCCAGCTTCATCTGGTCTTTTAAAAAATCATGCTGAGCCTCAGAAGTAGCCCCTTCCCCTTTCATCTTGTTGATAGTTTGCCATACTTCATCATTTAGTTCCTGTTGTCGGAAAAGGGCTGCCTCATAACAGACCTGGATTTCCTCTTTACCACTGCTCAATAACTGATGGATTTTTTGCGCATAAGGTAAGATGTCGTAGATTAACTGCTGCCTCTTTAACAAAATCACACTGCCATGACGGCTAATCTCCTCATCCCAGATAGCAAGCATTTCCAAATCAATCTGTCCGCTAGGCTGCTTTAAATACTTATTCCGCTGCTCTACTCCCTGACGATAGGCGCTATAAACAGGATAAAACTCTCCGTCTAGCTGTAAAAGTTCTCGATTTAAAAACTTTCTACGGATGGCAGGACCGGCTTTTACCAGAGACAAATCTTCAGGCGAAAAAATCACCGTC
>CAMNVD010000021.1 GCA_946562005.1 uncultured Clostridia bacterium
GCAAAACTTTACTATTTACGGAACCTAACTGGGAAAGCTGCCAGAATCAAAGAAATTCGCTAAAAACACGAGAGGCTATGAAAATAGCCTCTTTTTTTATTTTCTGGATAATTTTAGTTGTGTATATTTGGTAAAGTGTGGTACAATATTCAAGAGTGTATTGTTTCACGGTTTATGAATATGATTTTAAATATATAGGGGGTATTTTTGTGATTTCTACCAATGATTTCAAAACTGGCGTTTCTGTGGAAATAGATGGCGACGCCTATATGGTAGTTGATTTCCAACACGTAAAACCAGGGAAAGGTTCTGCTTTCGTTAGAACCAAATTAAAAAATGTGCGGACAGGCAATGTTTTAGAAAAAACATTTAATGCTGGTGAAAAATTGCCTAAAGCCCATTTGCAAAGAAAAGAAATGCAATATCTCTATAATGACGGCGAAGCTTATATCTTTATGGACTTGGAAAGCTTCGACCAATTGCCTATTACTGAACAACAAATGGGTGATAAGGTAAAATATTTGAAAGAAAATATGAATGCATTTGTATTGTTCTTCCAAGGCAACATTATCGGGGTAGATATTCCTGGACAAGTTACCTTAGAAGTTGTGGATACAGAACCTAGCATCAAAGGCGGTACTGCTTCTGGTGGTTCTAAACCTGCAACATTGGAAACTGGGGCTATTGTGCGGGTACCATTCTTTGTTAACGTTGGGGATATGATTCGTGTTAACACCGAAACAGGCGAATACATCGAACGTGCATAGTGGAATAATGAAATAACAAATAACAAAAAAGAATTTATGGCGAGAAGGGGGTTGTTTTTCAGTGAAAGATTTAAGCGCAAAAGTTGCCTATTTGCAGGGTTTGGCAGAAGGTATGAAGCTTTCTCCTGATAGCAATGAAGGTAAATTGTTTACAGAAATTTTGGCTGTTTTAGAAGAAATGGCAGACGCTATTTTAGATTTGGAAGATGGTCAAGATGAATTGCAGGAATATGCAGAAGCATTAGACAGTGATTTGGCTGATTTGGAAGAAGATTTCTATGATGATGACTGTGATTGCTGCTGTGACTGTGATTGTGATTGCGATGATGACTGTGACTGCGATTGCTGCTGCGATGACGACGGTGACGGCTATGTAGATGTAGAATGTCCAAAATGTCATGAAATCGTTTGCTTTAGCGAAGATATTTTAGATGATGATGACATTATTGAAGTCGTTTGTCCAAATTGTGAAGCAGTTGTCTTTGTTAATGACGGCAGCTATGATATTGACTTCGTTGATGATGAATGCGAATGTGGTTGCGGCTGTGAAGATGACGAAGAAGATAAATAATTAAAAATACTGTTTTTTTAAGCAGACGTCTGAAAAGACGTCTGCTTTTTTATTTTAAAGTATGATTCTTGTCTTTTATTTTTGGTTCTATTTTGGGACAAAGTTCCATAGATATAAAAAAGAAAAGGGGGACAACATGATGACGGACGACTTGGTTAGGAAAATGCAGCAAAATACTGTTTTTGATGACAGAACCTATATAGAGATTGCAGGCGCAGAATCGGAAATCCTGAAAACAAAAAAAACCGTTGCTAGTTATCTGAGTGAATCGTTACGTCCCGTCATGGAGAATCTTTCTTTGGGGTGTTGGCGGCAGTTGCAGGAAATCCGTTTGCGGGTCGGACAGCCGCTAGCATTGATAATCGGGGGGAAGTCTTTCTTCCTCCAGGCGGGACAACTGATAATGAATTGGCAGGAGAGCAACTTTTATGTTACCCAGAAAATGCTTAACGATACGGTGTTGTTAGTGAGTCATCATTCTTTTTATGCTTTGGAGCAGGAGCTACAGCATGGGTTTATTACCATTCCCGGCGGTCATCGGGTGGGCATTGCCGGGAAAGGTGTGCTAAAAGATGGTGACCTGCAAACGATAAAAGATGTATCTAGTTTAAATATACGTATTGCAAAAAGTATACCCGGAATCAGCAATCCAATCCTGCCATATCTGATAGAAAACGGGCAGGTCAAAAACACGCTAGTGATTGGGCCTCCAGGATGCGGTAAGACGACCCTTCTTCGTGATATTGCAAAAAATCTTAGTCAGGGCTATGGTGGACGGTATTTTCAAGTGGGGATTGTTGATGAACGTTCTGAAATTGGTTGTTGTTTTTTGGGGGTGCCGCAGTTGGAAGTAGGACCTTGTACTGATATTTTAGATGGGGTGCCGAAAGCCATTGGCATGGAGTTATTCTTACGGGTGATGGGCCATGATGTGGTTATCACCGATGAAATCAGCGGAAAGGCTGATTGTGAAGCTGTTGGCGATTTATGTGGTTGTGGTGTAGCTGTCGTTGCCTCTGCCCACGGTAGCAGCCTTCAGGATGTGTTAAAGCGGAAGCCATTGGGACCATTTCTGACTGCGAAGCCTTTTGACCGTTATCTGATTCTCTCAAAAAGAAATGGCGTCGGTGCAATAGAAGCCATCTATGACGGGAAATTTCGAGTGATAAAGGAGTTGACGAGATGTGGGTAAAATGGCTGGGCGGATTGTTTATCATAGGTGCTTGTGTGGTGCTGGGCCGGAGACAGGCAAATATTCTCCGCAAGCGGGAAATGCAGCTACAAGGTTTTTTGCAGCTTTGTCATCGCATAGAGACAGAAATCAGTTATGGACAAACACCATTACCTCAAATTTTCCAGGGGTGTCAGACTTTGCCCTTTCCTATTGCAGCCATCGCAAAGGAGACCGCTAGTGGGTTGGCAGCGCAAACGGGGAATACGTTATGGGTTATCTGGAATGATACGTTAGCAGACTTTGCGCCTTTCCTATGTTTAAATAAAGCGGATATGGAAGTGGTGCAGGCTATCGGTAATGAATTGGGATTGAGTTATAGCAGGGAGCAAATGAAAAAATTACAGTTGCTCACAGTGCGATTGCAAGAACAGGAACGACTGGCCCATGAGGAACGGGTAAAAATGGAACGGGTGTGGCAGGTGTTAGGCTGGTGCAGCGGCAGTATGTTGGTGTTGTTATTCATGTGAGCAAAGGAGTGAGGAACGATGATAGATGGAGAAATTATTTTCTTTTTGACCGGGCTTGCCATTGCAGTGACAATTCTACATACATTCTTAAAGCAGGCGGGACGGGACGAGTACGCTTATCTTACCTTAATTGTGGGGTTGACCATTGCCCTTCTAAAGGTGATTCCTGTTGTACAACAGTTGTTTACTCAAGTGCAATCAGTATTTAAGTTGTACTAGCTGAGATGGCGGTGGGTGAACGATGGAACAAATAATGGAAATTATTATCCTAGCGCTTACCTGCGCTGTGGCTGGTGTCTTTATCAATGAAAGTAAATTGCCGGTCTTGGGCGTAATGGTGGTGCTGGCGGGTGGAGCTATTATTTTCTTAAAAGTCTTGCCGCAACTGGCAGAGGTGATACGCATCTTTACTCAGCTAGCGGACTATGCGGCGCTTAATCAAAGCTATCTTTTCACTGTATTCAAGGTGTTGGGTATTGCCTATGTCAGTGAATTTGCTGCTCAAATATGCAGGGACGCCGGACAGGGAGCGCTGGGAACAAAAATAGAAATGGCTGCAAAAATCAGCGTTATGGTGTTAGCTGTGCCGATTATGATGTCGGTATTAGAGTCCATCATCCAAATATTAAACTAAGAAAAAGGAGGAAATCCCTATGGTAATCAGGATAGCGGCGTCAACCGGAAGAACCATTGTTGGGGGAAAGCATAAATGGTCTGGTTACTTCCTCTTTTTGGTTGCTGTAGGGATTGCCTTATTTTGTTGTTCTGGTCTCTGTTATGGGGAGACAATAGATGATGTTATTGATTTAAGCGGATTGGAAGAATTCTTGGGGGGAATGGACCATGCCTTTGATGGAGAATTGGAAGAATTTCATTTGGATAATCTTTGGCAGCAAGTGAAAACTGGTGATTTTCATCTAGATATAAAGGATATAGGCAGACAGTTGTTGGCCATTGTATTCCAAGAAGTGCATAAAAATAAAAAACTCTTTACTCAGCTCATTGTGGTGGCTATAGCTGCGTTATTTTTGCAGATGCTCTCTTCTAATTTCTTACAGGGCGGGGTAGCGGTATTAACACATGGTATTGTTTATCTGGCCTTAATTGCTATCACGCTGGCTTCGTTCCGCTCTGCTAGCGATACGGCGTTAGCTGCTGTAACCGGTATGACGGATTTGTTTTATGCGCTGATGCCGCTCTTAATGACGATTCTTGCCGGCATTGGAGGGGTGACGACAGTATCTATTGTTCATCCTTTGGTATTAGCTGGTCTTTCTATGGCTATGCTAATTATTCGCCGGTTTATTTTTCCATTGATTTATTTTGCAACGGTATTGAAAATCGTTAGTTTTATCTCTCCTCGGTTTAATCTGGAAAAACTGTCTGCTTTAGGGAAAGATATTGCTCTGGGTTTACTAGGGATTACGATGTCGGTTTTTATCGGTCTTTTAGGTATTGCCGGGGTAGGGGCTTCCAGCATTGACGGCTTGACGATGAAAGCTGCCAAAATGGCGACAGGCACCTTTATTCCTGTCATTGGTCGTTCTTTGGCAGACGCATTAGATGGTATCTTGGGTACCTCGCTGCTCTTAAAAAACGGTATTGGATTTATTGGTGTGATTGCTATTTTTCTTCTGTGTGCGCTTCCTGCTATCAAAGTGTTGGTTATGGCCATGGTTTATCGGCTTATCGGCGCTTTGTTGCAGCCTTTAGGTGATGAGAAATTGGCAGCAGCGGTGAGCGGCATCGGTAATTCTTTATTATTGGTATTTGCGGTGCTTGTAGCCACTGGTATCTTATTTTTCTTTACGATATCCCTTTTAGTCGCTATGGGGAATATTACCATGATGATGCGGTAAAACAATACCGGATAAATAAATAGGAAACTATACTTTATGAAATATAGAGAAAAGAGGGAGGTTCCTTGGAGTATATCATTGGTTTGATGCGACAGGTTTCTGTTGTTGCGGTGCTGGCAGCATTTTTGGAGTTGCTATTGCCTCACGGGGAAATGCAGAAATTTATTCGCTTTTTTATGGGATTATTGATTTTAGTCGCATTCCTAAATCCATTTATCAAAGGGCAGCTTTTAACGGAAGAAATGGTGGCGGCTGAAATGGCGGATGTGATAGAACCGGAAAACATTCAGATGTCTACAGAAGAGATTTTAGCAGCGGGGGAAAAAATGGATGCGTCTCTCTCAGCAGTGGCAGAGACACAGTTGAAGGAAGAGATTTCCCTGCAAATCCTAGCCTTAGTCAAACTGGTATCCGGTGTGGAACAAGCGTCGGTGGATGTTTTCTTTGTCAATGATGGCGTTCGTCATAATGGTATGAGCAATGGGGATATTGCAACAGTACGATTAACGGTCATTGTGGGCAAGGGAACAGATGCAGCACAAGCAGAAACGGACATTTATCAGTTGTTAGAGGCATTTTATCATTTGCCTCAAGAAAAAATAGAATGCATTATCAGGGAGGCGACAGTAAATGACAGTAACTGATTATGAAAAAGAAGAGAAACAACAGGCATATCCTAGCGAAACAAAACATAAAGTAGAAAAGAATGTGTCTTGGCTGACTGGGTGTAAAGAAAAATGGACCAATAAATGGCAGCTCTCAAAAGCTAAAACGGGTGGGGGGAAACCTTGGCTAAAGCCGGGGATTTTATTGGTAGTCGGGATTTTCCTCATGAGCCTATCCGGTGTTTTGGCAGATGGTCTGACAGGAAACGGGCAACATCGTCAAGAGGGAACCCCGGAACTATCCAGCCGTCAGGAAATGCCTTCTTATATGCAAATAGAGGCGCAGTTAGAAGCGAAGCTGGAGCGTACCATTGGTCAGGTGGCTGGTGTGGACCATGTGTTGGTTAGTGTTACCTTGGATAGCAGTATGGCCAAAGACTATGCCATGGATGTGGCCACAGTAAGTAAAACTCAACAAGAACAGGATGCTGGTGGTACTCAAAGAACCATTGCGGAGCTGACAGATAATCAACAATTAGTCTTGGAAAAAGGAGGTGCGACACCTATCGTTATCAAAGAGTCCATGCCGCAGGTGCGGGGTGTGGCTGTGGTAGCTACTGGTGTGGAGGATGCGGCTACCAGAGAAGAAGTATTTCATATTGTCCAGGGACTATTAGATGTGCCTGCTCATAAAATCATTATCACTAATGGAAAGGGAAAGGAGTAAACATATGAAAAGGTTAAATGTAAAAGGTTGTCTTGCTAGAAAAAAGTTGTGGGGGATTTTAGCTGTTGTTTGCTGTGTCGTGTTATGCTTTGCCTTTTTTGGCAATAAAGATGATGGGGATTTAACCAATCCGCCGTCTGATTCTCAGGGGAACGTTACGCCTAGTCAACCTGATAGTACTGGTAATAGCAACTGGCAGCCAAGCAAAGAAGATATTGATAGCAAAGGATATTATGCCGCTTATCGTTTGGAGCGGGAAAAGGTGCGGGCAAATCAAATCGAACTGCTAAACGGTATCGTGAATAACGCAAACAGCACTGCCGAAGAAAAGAAAAATGCTCAAAATAAAATCATGGTCATTACGGATAACATGGGGCAGGAACTGCAAATAGAACAACTCTTGCAAGCAAAAGGATTTAATGAAGCAGCTGTATTTATCCAGGATGAAAAAATCTGCATTGTGCTAGAGGATAATATGCTTTCTACCGACGCTGCCGCCCAAGTAGTAGATATTGTAAAAAGTATCACCGGCAAGGGAATGGAAAGCGTGGTTATCGTGCCGAAAAATGCTTAAGCTAGCAGGAAAAATAGATTTTGTGTAAAATATACTATATAAGTAAGAAGAAAACAACTTCTTAGCTTTATGATTATCATAAATTGTGATATAATAAAAAAGATTAAAAAATGATAATACAATGTGGTGAGGATTCATACCGTTGTGTGAAATGTCTAAAAGACAAGAGGAAATAAAAAGGAGGCTAATCCTATGACAGAAAACAATGATGTATTTGAAGTAGAAATGGAAATGGAAGAAGATATTGCAGCTGCTGGTGGTCCTGGTGTGGTAAAAATCGCTAATGACGTTGTGGCTACCATTGCTGGTATGGCTGCTAGTGAAGTGCCTGGTGTTGCCGGCATGAGTGGTGGTTTGGTTGGCGGTATCGCTGAAAAGCTGGGTAGAAAGAACCTTGGCAAAGGCATTAAAGTAGAAGTAAAGGAAGCTAGCGCTACCATTGAAATCTACATTATTGTAGAATATGGTGTGAAAATCCAGGAAGTTGCTAAGAACATCCAAGAAAGTGTTACTAGCGCTATCGAAAATATGACAGGTCTTGTAACTGATGCGGTAAACGTTTTCGTACAGGGGGTTTCTTTCCCGCAACCACAAAAAGAAGAAGTACCGGTTGTTGCTGAATAGTCTTTTTCTGCCCCGGAAAAGCTTGGTCTTTGCCGGGGCTGTTTTACATTATCTGATGGGGTTAAGAGGAGGAATGAATTGTGCGTTTAATAGATAAACTATTATTTTTACTATTAGCATTATGTTTTACTGCGTTCGGCATTCTCATGATATACAGCGTGTTAAATGCACAGATGATGATTGATTTAGTCGAAGATTTACTGTTACATAATCAGTGGCTCGTGGTAATCGCTGGGGCTGTGATGGCCTTTATCGGTATTTTCCTGGTATTGAATATGCTCTTTACGAAGAAAGAAAAAATTGCCAAAGTATCTGGCAACGATATCGGTCAGGTGACTATGAGCATGGAAGCCATCGAAAGCATGATTAACCGTACGGTATCTAATATCAGCGGTATCAAAGAAGTAAGTCCTAAACTAAAAATTGTCGGGGATAAGGTGGCTATCTGTTTGCATATCACGGTACAATCTGATATGATTGTACCAGAATTGGGTACGACTATCCAAAAGGCAGTAAAAGAAGATTTAGAAACCATGGCGGGGGTTGCCATTGCAGAGATTAAAGTGTTGGTTTCTTCTGTAGATGGGGGAGCGGGCAGCAAAGGCAGCAAGCCTCATATGCCTAGCTTCAAAAAGGCTGATAAACAGGAGCAGACAGAAGATGGAAAGACACAAAAAACTGTAGTTGCTGTTGCAACAGAATCTGTAGAAGCAGAAATCGTAACAGAAGAAAAAGCAGCAGAAACATTGCAGGCAGAGGAAGAAAAAGCAGCTGTTTCAGAATAAATAGAAAGAGGCTGATAACATGGCGGGTATAAGGGCATTCTTTGCCAGAATGTGGGAAGAGCGTCGTGGCGCTACAGTAGGGATTATTATTGGAGTTTCTGTAGCTGCTGTCATATTGATCTTTGGGTTTTGGCAGTCTGTTTTTCTGATGCTTTCGGGCTTGATTGGTTTTGCTATTGGTGCGAGGATTGATAGCAAAGAAAATTTTCAAAAGATGATGAATCGTATTTTTGGCGATAGTGAAATGATGAATTAGCGGTACTTATCGGACCAGTGGGGAAGGATAGATTAGGGAGGATTTTGTTTTGAGTAGAAGCGCAGCTAGAAAAACAGCTTTGCAGATGATTTTCCAAATGGATGTAGGAAAAAATGAGTGGGAAATGGCCTTGCATACGCTGGAAGAAAAAGAGTTAGCAGAAGATGACGCCGCCTTTGCTTTGCACTTAGCAGAAGGTGTATTGGCAAAGCAAACAGAAATTGACTCCTGTATCCAAAAAGAATCTACTCAATGGTCTTTGGAACGGATGGCTAATGTAGATAAAAGTATTTTGCGGTTAGCCATTTATGAGCTGATGGCTTATCCTGACACGGCAAAAAATATTGTTATCAATGAAGCCATAGAGTTAGCGAAAACATTTAGCACGGCTGAGTCGGGTGCTTTTGTTAATGGGGTATTGGACAAGGTAGCAAGTGTATTAAGTGAGGAAAAAATCGGATGATTTTAGGTATTGATACCAGTTGTTACACTACATCGGTGGCGCTTGTTACCGCTAGCGGGGAGCTTATCTCCCAACAGCGGCAAATCTTGCCGGTGCAAAAAGGAAATCGAGGGTTGTCCCAATCAGAGGCACTGTTTTATCATATAAAACAGTTGCCTTCTTTATATCGGGCATTATTAGCGGAGGCTGGTAAGCAAGGCGTTTCCTCTGGGCAAATCAAGCTAGTGTGTGTTTCTGACCGGCCTCGTCCTCAAGAAGAATCTTATATGCCGGTATTTTTAGGGGGGAAAGCATTTGCTCAGGTTGTTGCTGAAACCCTTGGTGTGCCGCTGCATTTGACCACTCATCAAGAAGGACACATCTTAGCAGGGGTATGGTCTACTGGTATTTCAGTAGAAAAACTTTTTTTAGCGGTGCATCTTTCTGGTGGAACGACAGAAATCCTCTTGGTACGCTGGACAGTAGATGGTTTGCAGATAGAAAAAGTTGGCGGCAGTATAGACATTGCCGCAGGGCAAATGGTAGACCGGGTAGGTGTGGCACTGGGAATGCAGTTCCCTGCCGGGCGGGAACTGGACGCTTTTACTTATGAAGAGGAGAAGGCTGAAGGTTTCGTACAAAACTTCTCTTATGAAAAAGGCTATTTTTCATTGTCAGGACCGGAAAGCGATTTGCAGCGGAAAATTGCCCAAGGGGTGTCTCCCTTGATGGTAGGGAAAACGGTGTGGATTACCATTGGCAGAGCTTTGGCAAAAAGCCTTTCGGAACTGGGAGAAGTTTACCAATGTGAACAAGTGCTTCTAGTAGGCGGTGTGGCGGGCAGTAAGAATTTGCAGGCGCATTTGCCGCAGTTGTTGCCACAGTTGCAGTTGTTTTTCTGCGATGGTGCATATAGCGGTGATAACAGCGTCGGCGTAGCCCTTGCTGGAAAATATTTTATCCTGGACAAAATGTCGAATTCTTGATAACATTATTTAAATAAAAAACACATATTGGATTTTGTAGCTGGTTACAAAATCCATTTTACTATATATTGTTTATGAAAATTTGAGGAGGAGATATACGATGGTATGCCAATGTAAAAAAGGAGTATGCACCGCTGAAAAAGGACTAGACCTGGCGCCGGTAGCGGGCATTATTTCTCAATATGGAAAAGAACCTGGCAGTCTTATAACGATGCTGCAAAAGACACA
This sequence comes from uncultured Clostridia bacterium, assembly GCA_946562005.1. Lineage (GTDB taxonomy): Bacteria > Bacillota > Dehalobacteriia > UBA4068 > JAAVYR01 > JAAVYR01. The sequence goes on from CAMNVD010000021.1 coordinate 10,126, forward strand.
GGATGTTTATGGGTATTTGCCGGCGGCGGCTTTGAGCATTATCTCCTCAGAAACAGGTATTCGTTTGGCGAAAATCATGGGGGTTGCCTCTTTCTATACCCAGTTCCGCCTCAAGCCGGTAGGAAAATATCTCATTATGCTGTGTCAGGGGACGGCTTGTCATGTTAACGGTTCTAAGGATATTGAAGGGGCCATTGCGGAAGAACTGCAAATCCATGACGGAGAAACAACGGAAGACGGCTTGTTTACGCTGAATAATGTAGCGTGTCTTGGTTGCTGTAGCCTAGCGCCGGTGATGATGATAAATGGGGAAACCTATGGCAGACTTACTGGAGCGAAGGCGAAAGAAATCTTGCGGGACATTCGCAAAAAAGAACAGGCAGGGGAGGTAGAGTAAATGGAAATCAGAGTAGGTATGGGCAGCTGCGGTATGGCTGCCGGTGCAAAAAGAACCTGGGATGCTTTATCTCATCTTTGTCAGGGAAAAACAGATATCACATTATTGCAGGTAGGCTGTAATGGTATGTGTTTTGCAGAACCGCTGGTAGAAGTGATAGATGCCCAGGGAAGCGCTTATCTTTATGGTAGGGTGGACGAAACGGCTGCGAAAGAAATATTTGAACAACATATTGCCGGTGGCATTGTTGCAGAGCAGTATCTGGTCTCTGAGGCGGAACTGTCTTTTCTTACCAAACAAACTCGCATTGCTTTACGGAATTGTGGGGTTATCGACCCGGAAAATATTGAACATTATATAGCACGAGGCGGCTATGAAGGACTGAAAAAGGCTCTCTCCTTTGCGGATAAATCTGAAATCATAGAGACGGTAAAAACGGCTGGCCTTCGGGGCAGAGGGGGCGCAGGATTTCCTACTTGGTTCAAATGGCAGGCGGCAAAAAATAGCAAAGGTGAAGTAAAATACATTGTCTGCAATGCGGACGAAGGGGACCCTGGCGCCTTTATGGATAGAAGCCTTTTAGAAGGGGACCCTCATACTGTCATTGAAGGGATGATTATTGCAGGGGTTGCCATTGGGGCTAAAGAAGGCATCTTCTATGTGCGGGCAGAGTACCCAGTGGCTATCAAAAGATTAGAAATCGCTATCAAACAGGCGGAAGAAGCAGGCTTTTTAGGTGAGCATATTTTAGGAACAGAATTTTCCTTTTCTCTGCGGATTAAAGCAGGGGCAGGCGCCTTCGTCTGTGGGGAGGAAACGGCGCTTCTCGCTTCTCTGGAAGGAGAGCGGGGTATGCCTCGCTTGAAGCCGCCTTTCCCAGCGGAGCGGGGCTACTGGCAAAAGCCGTCTAACATCAACAATGTAGAAACCTATGCCAACGTGCCATGGATTCTTGCTAATGGAGGAGCGGCCTATGCTGCTATGGGCACGGAAAAAAGCAAAGGCACTAAAGTATTTGCCCTGGCAGGGAAAATCAAGCGAGGGGGCCTAGTGGAGGTGCCCATGGGGATTACCCTGCGGCAAGTGGTCTTTGACATCGGCGGCGGCATCCAGGGGGATAAAGCTATTAAAGGTGTGCAAATGGGCGGTCCTTCCGGCGGCTGTATCCCAGAAAGCTTACTGGATACTCCTATCGACTATGATTCAATTATGCAAACGGGGGCTATTATGGGTTCTGGCGGTATGATTGTTATGGATGAGACTACTTGCATGGTCAATATGGCTCAATTTTTCATGGACTTTACCCAGAAGGAGTCCTGTGGAAAATGCACCCACTGCCGCATTGGCACTACCAGAATGCTGGAAATTTTAAACCGCATCGTGGCGGGGGAAGGAAAAGATGGAGATATCGAGCTCTTAGTAGACTTAGCGAATGCCATTAAAGACGGGGCTTTGTGCGGTCTGGGAAACTCTGCGCCTAACCCGGTGCTCAGTACCATTCGTTATTTCCGTGATGAATACGAAGCCCATATTCAGGGAAAAACTTGCCCTGCAAAACAATGTAAAGATTTATTAACCTACGAGATCAAACAGGATAAATGTACGGGCTGTACCCTTTGTGCATTAAAATGCCCGGTAAAAGCCATTATCGGGGAAAAGAAACAGCCTCATATCATTCATCAAGATATTTGCACCAAATGCGGAAATTGTTTCACCGTATGCCGCTTTGGCGCTGTGGAAGTAAAGTAGAAGGGAGCGTGTAACCAATGCTGAAAGTGAATATCAATGGCAGAGAACTGCTTGCTCATGAGGGGGATACCATCTTAGGTGTAGCGCTGGCTAATGGTATCGATATTCCAAACCTATGTCAGGATGGCCGGGTGGAAACCTATGGTGCCTGCGGGCTGTGTCTCGTAGAAGTAAATGGCGGAGGCAAGCTTCTCCGTGCCTGTGCGACCAAAGTAACAGATAATATGATAATTTCCACCGAAACAGAGCGGGTGGTTGCAGCTAGAAAAATGGCTTTGGAAATGCTCCTTTCTGACCATGAAGGGGATTGTCGGCCTCCTTGCAGACAGGCTTGCCCGGGGGAGACGGATTGTCAAGGCTATGTAGGCCTTATTGCTAACGGTCATTATGCAGAAGCGTTAGAGCTCATTAAAGAAGATTTGCCATTGCCGGCATCTATCGGCAGAGTGTGTCCGCACCCATGTGAGGCTGCTTGTCGCCGTAAATTGGTAGAAGAACCAATTGCCATTGCTTGGCTGAAGCAATTTGCAGCAGATATGGATTTAGGTCGGGAGCATCCTTTCATCCCGGATGTGGCGGAATCAACTGGCAAACGGGTAGCTCTTATCGGGGCAGGGCCGGCAAGTCTGACGGCGGCTTATTTCCTAGCAAAAGCCGGTCACACTGTCCACATCTATGAAATGATGCCTCAGGCTGGAGGTATGCTTCGCTATGGCATTCCCCAGTATCGTCTACCTAAAGATGTATTAGATGCTGAAATCGCTATTATCCAGGCTATGGGAGTAGAAATTTTTTATAACATGAAAATCGGCCAGGATGTAACCTTTGACTATTTACGGAATCGCTATGATGCTGTCTTTGTTGGTATCGGCGCATGGCAAAGCAGTGCCTTAGGCTGTGACGGACAAGAGTTAACGGGCGTTATCGGCGGCATTGATTTCCTCCAAGATGTGGCTATGGAGCGTCCAGTCTCTCTTGGCAAACGGGTAGCTATTGTCGGCGGTGGTAACACGGCAATGGACGCTTGCCGCACTGCTGTGCGTATGGGGGCAGAGGAAGTTTATCTTATCTACCGCCGGACTAAAAGCGAAATGCCGGCAGAACCTATAGAACTCCAAGAGGCGGAAGAAGAAGGCGTTATCTTCAAACTCTTAGTATCCCCTATGGAAGTCTTAGGCGAAAATGGGAAAGTAACGGGTATCCGCCTGCAAAAAATGGAGCTGGGGGAACCTGACGCTAGCGGCAGACGGAGCCCTGTGGCTATTCCTGGTGCTGAAGAAATTTTGGCGGTAGATACGGTTATCGCCGCTATCGGGCAGAGGGTAGTGCCCGATGGTTTGGATGGCTTAGAATTAACAGCAAAAAATACCATCGTTACAGATGTGGATAACTTTACTACCAATCTTCCCGGGGTATTTGCCGGCGGGGATGGTATCAACCGAGGACCGGACATCGCTATCGCTGCTATTGGCCATGGGAAAAAAGCGGCTAGAAGCATTAACGCTTACCTGGCAGGTGAAGATTTAACGTTTACCAAGCCGTTTTTAGTAGAACGGAAAAATGTAACGGCGGAAGCTCTTGCCCATATAGAAAAGCAGTCTCGGGCAGAAATGCCTCATCTGGCAGCAGAGCATAGAAAAGAAAATTTCCGGGAAATCAATGAAGGCTTTACCGAGGCAGCTGCAATAGCAGAAGCAAACCGTTGTCTCAGCTGCGGCTGTATGTCTGTATTTGACTGTAAGCTTTTAGAGTATGCTAATCGTTACCAGGTAGTGCCGGAAAAACTTTCTGGTGGTGAAGTGCATCATCGTCGGGAAAAAGACGACCATCCTTTTATTGAGCGAAACATTGATAAATGTGTATTATGCGGCTTGTGCGTGCGGGTATGCGAAGAGGCTATGGGGGTAAATGCTATCGGTCTCTTAAATCGTGGCTTTGAGACTAGCGTGCAGCCGAGCTTTGAACGGAAACTGGCTGATACGGAATGTATCTCCTGCGGGCAGTGTGTGGCGCTGTGTCCTACGGGAGCCCTTGCTGTGCGGCAGCCTGGTGCAAAGCCGGTGCCGCTGGATACGGAGCGAATCGTGGAGAGTGTCTGCGGCTATTGCAGCGTGGGCTGTAAAGTACAGTACCATATGAAAGGGAATACTATTATTAAAGTAGTGCCTGCAAAAGATAATTTCCTTTGCGTGAAGGGGCGTTTTGGTCTGAACTGGCAGCCTGTCGCAGAACGGATTACCGAGCCTTTGCTTGCGGTAGACGGTGAATTGCAGGAAACGTATTATGATGACGCATTCCTGGCGATGACAAGAGAAATGCGGGCTATCCAAAGCGCCTATGGCAAAGAGAGCATAGCAATGTCTCTCTCTGGAAAATTAACTAATGAAGAAATCTTCCTAGCTAAGAAAGTCGCTAAACAACTGGGAATGGAAAACCAGCTGTATTCCAGTCAAGCGGGGAGCCAAGGCGTAGCTGAAATCATAGGGGACCCTATGCCAAAAAGTACTTTTGCGGAGCTGGAAACAACGGACTTGATTGTCGCTTGCGGCTTGGATTTATTGCAAGAACCGGCAACATTGGTGCCTAAGATTCGCAAGGCCATAGCGCGGGGCGCAAAGCTTATTTTAGTGGATGACCGGAATACCTTAGCTGACCAATGGGCGGCGGCAAAATATGCGCCTGGTGATACTGTATCCTTCTGGTATCAAGTGGCAAAAGAGCTATTACAAGCTGGTGGTTTCTCGTTGCCTGATGGATTAAGGGTTGAATTAGAAAAGAAACTTGCTAAAGTGACAGTCGGAGCAGACGCCAAAGCATTTGCAGCGGAGTATCTAGCTGCTAAAAACAGTATGTTCCTCCTAGGCGGTGCTAAAGTAAGCGACGCTGCCGGCAAGGCTATAGCAGCCATTACTGCTATGGCTAGGCACTTAGGCAAACCAAGAAATGGTATCCTCCACTTAAAGCCAAGTCCCAATGCTTATGGTATCTTGGCTGATGGTAATATGAAGCCTCGGACAGAACTGGTAGAAAATATTGCAGCCGGAAAAGTCAAGGCGTTGTTTACTATTGGGGATTTCTATCGTGCAGAAGAGCTAAGTGGTTTGGAATATCTGGCTGTTATGGACCATTATCTCTCGCCGATGGCCAAAGAAGCGCAAGTGGTATTGCCTCTTGCTTTGCCTAGAGAAAATGTAGGGGTGTATACCAGTGCAGAAGGCAGAAAACAAATGCTGTGGCCTGCTGTGGCACTGGGCCAAGAAGTGCCAAACTGGCAAATTCTGGCTGCCTTGACGCAAAAATTGGGTGATGAGAGTCCATATGCTTGTTTTGACCAATTGCAAAAAGACGTTAGCGCAATACAACCAGAGAAAAGCGGTTGTCATAAGTGTGCT
>CAMNVD010000022.1 GCA_946562005.1 uncultured Clostridia bacterium
CTGAAGCTACCTGCCGAGCAATGGATTCCTGAATGATTTTAATCACAGCTGTTTGTGCTTTTTCTTTGGCCACCGCCTCTACTAAGGGACTAATTTTTACCTCCAGCCAAAAAAGCCCGCCTCCAATGATTATCATAAGCAGCAGAAAAAACCAGATGATACTATGCGATCCTCTGCTGCGATACATATCTGCCATACCTACACCCCCGCTATCTACTATATGCAGCATTTTTACAAAAGGTGCTAAACTTCGTCAAAATCTTAATTTTTTTGTTTTTGCGAACCTTTTGAGAACCTTTTCAGACTTTTATCGTCTAATAAATACAGAAGGAAATCAATAGCAAGATAAATCCTTGCTTTCCTCCCTCGAATAATTGTGCTATAATATATGGTATCTATAGGTATTGATTATAGATGATAAAGTTCTTATAGCCTTACAGGAGGTAACTATTTTATGGTTAAGAAAAAAAGGCGCCGTCTCAAGATTCTTCCTACCGTTTTGGCAGCCTTCTTTATTACATTTCTCATTTGTTCCGGCATCGTCCTTGCTATGGTGATTTCCATTGCAAACGAATTGCCCCAATGGAATGCAGAGGACTTTGCCAATGCGCAAACCAGTTTCTTATATGATAAAGATGGGAAACTTTATGCCAACTTATATATTGAAGATAGGACTACCGTTACCCTAGACCAAGTGCCAGATTTCTTCATTGATACCATTCTTGCCAGTGAAGATACCAGATTTTATAAACATTTTGGTATTGATGTAGTACGTATCTTTGGTGCATTAAAATACGATATTCTTCACATGAGCACTGGACAAGGTGCCAGCACTATCACCATGCAATTAGCCAGAAATGCAATCTTGGAAAATCAAGATAAAAAACTGGAACGGAAAATCAAGGAAGCCCTCCTTGCCATCCAAATCGAAAAAAACTATAGTAAGGATGAAATCCTCTACTACTATATTAACGAAATTTATTTAGGGCCAAGAGTTTACGGCATCCAGGCAGCCTGTCAATATTATTTTGGCAAGGATGTAGAAGAAGTAACACTGGGCGAAGCTGCCATGATAGTAGGTGTTTTCCGGAATGCAAGCTATTATTCTCCTTATAAAAACTATGACCGCGCAGTAGGCGTCAGAGACAGAGTATTAGATGCGTTAGTAAAATATAAACCAGAATACAAAGAACAAGTAGAAGCTGCAAAACTAGAAACCTTAGTCGTTGCAGAAGAGGCTCCCAGCAAAGACACTAGTTACAATCATCCTTGGTTTACTGATTATGTCATTGATGAAACAGAAGATATTTTGGCCAGCCTTGGCTTAGAACGAGGCTTGGTTTATAATGGCGGATTACGGATTTATACCACCATTGATACCAATGTCCAATCTGCAATGGAAGCCGCCTATGCAAATCCTGATAACTTCCCAAAAAGTAACAGCGCAAATCCTATCCAAAGCGCTATGGTAGTCATGGACCCCCATACCGGACAGGTACGAGGATTAATCGGCGGCCGTGAATATTTAACCAAACGAGGCTTAAACCGCGCCACTGGTATGAAACGACAACCAGGCTCCTCCTTTAAACCTGTTGTTGTTTATGGTCCAGCCGTCGAAAACGGTTATGGCACCGGCAGCGTTATGGACGACTGCCCTACCACATTTGGCAAGAGCTACTCCCCTTCTAACCAGGACGGCAGCTGGAGCGGTCTTGTTACCATGCGGGCAGCTGTTGCAAAATCTATGAATATGCCTGCGGTGAAATTCCTTCAAGCCATTGGCGTTGATACCGGTTATGACTTTGCAACTAATTTAGGCATCGAGCTAGATAGTAAAAACGACCGTGGCCTTTCTATTGGCTTGGGGGGCTTAACCCAAGGTATCTCTCCCCTAGCCCTTGCAAACGCATATTGTGCTTTTGATAACGAAGGTGTTTTTATCGAAAATCATGTTATTACCAAAATTGAAGACGCAAAAGGACAAGTCATCTACACAGCAAATCCAGAAAGAAGAGACGCCATGTCTCCAGAAACAGCCTATATGGTTACCAGTATGCTGCAAACAGTGGTAGAATCTGGGACTGGTACCAATGCCCGTATGAATCGTCCCGTAGCAGCAAAAACCGGGACTACCCAGCTACCAGACTCCTTTGGCAATATCAAAGGGAACAAAGATGCTTGGTTTGCCGCCTACACGCCAGAATTAGTCGGCGTCGTTTGGATGGGCTATGATGCTGACTTTGACGAAAATAATAATCCTCAATATTTGAGACAGGTTTACGGCGGGAAATATCCTGCGCAACTATGGAAAAAGGTCATGACAGAATCTCTAAAAAATGTGAAGGTATCCGCCTTCCCTAGACCATCAGGTGTTGTTTCTGTAGAGATTGATACAAAATCAGGCCTTCTTCCCAGCACCATCACACCGAAGGAGTATATCAAGGCAGAACTATTCAAAGCTGGTACCGTACCAAAGGAATATTCCACTGCCTGGAAATTAGTAGAAATTGACCCAGAAAGCGGCAAAATCGCATCACCATTCTGCCCGCAGCGGGTGCAAAAGGCTTACCTAAAACGGCCAACAGATAAGACAGTCTCCTCTCGAGTAAAAGATTATGCCTTATATGAGCCGACAGTAACCTGTCCACTACACAGTACTGCTACAGGTGAAACGGTTACCGTTTATATTTGCACGGACCCTGCCCATAACGGACAATATTACCTAGCAAATGTGCCTGATAGCCTCCATAAAGGTGGATGCCCAAGTCAGTATGTGCAGCAAAAAACCTTTGGTGCCCAATATGTACCAAACCAATATTGTCCATTAACCAATCACCAATATACCGGTGGGACCCAACAGCCAACAAATCCACCAGCCGGTAACGAAAATACCAATAACGACACCAATAGTAACCAAAACAATAATCAGAATAACAATAACCCACCGGTTACTGATGATGGGGATTTGATTAAACCAGTGAGCCTCAATGCTAAACTAAACGGAGACAACACTGCCATTGTAATCAGCTGGACTGACAATTATAACGAACCAACCACTCTTTATCAAATAGAAAAAACAGATACCACAACAGGAAAAACCTCCATACTGAAAACTTATTTCAAAAGCATCACTGATGGCAGCATATCAGGTGGAACCACCTATAGCTACCGCATCAGAGCTTTTGATGAAGTAAACACGCTCTATAGTGGCTGGACCAGCGCTGTCAGTGTAACCGTGCCGTAAACAAAAAATAAAAAATACGCCTTATTATATAAGGCGTATTTTTTTTATAAATCCAATTCTACTTCTGTTACCCCTAAACCACCACTGTGATAATCCCCTGATTTATAAGATTTCACTAAGCGGTGGCCTTTTAGGTATTCTTGAATAGTTTTTCTTAAAACACCAGTACCCTTCCCATGGATAATCCGTACCGTCTTCATACGGCTAATAAAGGCGTCGTCTAAATATTTATCCACCAGTTCCATTGCCTCTTCCGGCAATGTGCCACGCACATCGATTTCTGTCTGGATTGTTTTAGATTTATGCTGCCCCATACCGCCGATTTTTACCGTACCATCCTGTTCTTTTGTGGCCTTGCTGGTACGCAGGTCTGACAGTTTTACCATAATTTTCAGGATACCCGCCTGCACCTGCACATCACCGTTTTCATTAGGCAGTTGCAAAATATATCCTTTTTGATTCAGCTTAGGAATTTCTACTAGCTGTCCTAGCTCGATTTTATCCGGCACAACCCCCATATATTCTTTATCCGGCACTTTATCTCGCAGGTTATCCTCTAGCCGTTTTATCTTTTCCCGCACTTGATGGATTTGCTTGCCATTAGCCATGCCCGCCTTTATCTGTTGCTGCAATTCTTTATAAAGAGCATCGCTTTCTTCCCTAGCCTTGCGGACGATTTCCGCCGCTTCAGTATGGGCCTTTTGCAGCAAATCAACTTCTTTATTGGCAAGAGCAACTCGTTTTTCTTCTAGCGCTCGCTCTTTCGCTTCCACTTGTTGCCGCAGCGATTCTGCCACTTCCCGATCTGCCTTCGCCTTTAATCTATCCTGCTCCAAGCCGGAAATTAGGTCAGCTACCTGATTATCATCAGGCGTCAGATACATGGCAGCTTTCTCGATGATACTTTCTGGTAATCCTAACTTCTCGGAGATTTCAAAAGCATTGCTCTTCCCTGGTATACCCATGATTAAACGATAGGTGGGCGCTAAAGTTTCCACATCAAACTCGACACTAGCATTGATAAAGCCATCTCTGTTATAAGCAAAGGCCTTCAGCTCGCTATAGTGAGTTGTTGCCACCACCTTTGCACCTTTTCGGTAGAAATATTCTAAAATAGACATGGCAAGGGCAGCACCCTCTTGGGGATCTGTTCCCGCCCCTAATTCATCTAAGAGCACCAGAGAATCTGGCGTTACTTCATCTAAAATACGAATAATATTGACCAAATGAGCAGAAAAAGTACTAAGGGACTGCTCAATGCTTTGTTCGTCACCAATATCCGCAAACACATAACGGAAAAAAGGTATCTCCGTTCCCTGGTCCGCCGGCACATGAAGCCCCGCTAAAGCCATAAGGGTTAAGAGGCCGATGGTTTTAATAGAGACTGTTTTCCCCCCGGTATTGGGCCCTGTTACCACCATCGCTTTTAACTCCGGCTTCATGTAAACATCAATAGGCACTACGTCACCAGGCAGCAGCGGATGCCGAGCCTTTAGCAGTTTCATATTACCCACAGGGCTGATTTTCGCCCCTACTCCGTCAATGTCATAACTATACTTAGCCCGCACAAAGATAAAATCCAAATTGCCCAAGACTTCTACAGTATGAGATAAATCATCACCAAAGTTATTGACCACCATCGTCAATGCTTTAAGAATGGCCTGGATTTCGTCCTCCTCCTCTTTTTTCAGTCGGATAAGGTCGTTATTCGCCTCCATGACAGCCATTGGTTCTACAAAAATCGTTGCTCCGCTAGAGCTAGTATCATGGACAATACCAGGCACCTGATTACGATATTCTTGCTTTACCGGCACCACAAATCGCTCTGCCCGAATGGTTACAATGGGGTCTTGTAAATATTTTGCCGTGGAACTATTATGAACAAAGTTATCCAACCGTTCTTTGATACGTTCCTGAGATACTTTCAAATTGCGGCGAATCTGCCCCAAACGCTCACTGGCACTATCTTTGATGGTACCATCACTGCTGATGGCTTTTTCCAGTGCTGTTTCGATGGTTTTAAAAGTACCCAATTCCCGGCTAATGCCAATCAGCAAAGGAAAATTTCCTTTTAAGTCACTGAAAAAACTCCTGGTCACACGAGCAGAACGGCACATATCCCCTACCGACACAAGTTCGGAAAGAGACATGATGCCGCCGATTTTCCCACGATGCAGCGCCTCCCGAATATCTTGCAGCGCTCCAAAGGAAAACATAGGGTGCAAACGCAGTACCTCTTTGGCCTCATCCGTTTCTTTTACACGGTCATTGATAACATCAATTTGCCCTAATGGCTCCAGACCATAAATAAGCTCCCGACTGACACCGAACCCTGCATATTCTGCTAGTTTATCGATTACCTGGGCATAGCCCAGTTTTTTTAATGTATTTCCGTCCAACAATCTCACCTACTTGTTTTTATATTTATACGCCCCGATAAAAGTGCCCTTTGGTAAAACCGTTTTTCATTATTTTTTCTAATTCACTGAAATATACTTGACTATCAATGGTTCTACCAGCACTGATTTCATGCAAAATCCTTGCATAAATAGAAATAATACCTTCACTTTCCTTAGGCGTGTATCTACGTAAATCCAAACGAACCACGGAAACTCCCGCTTGCTGTAGTACGGACAACTCCTTCACAATACAAAGATCCCGTGAATTAAAAAGATGGCTGCGGCAATGGTCATCTACTTCGATAGGAAAAGCAAACCCTGCCTTATCTTTCAGCGCATACTGATGATTTCCCTGCATACAAGGCATAGCGCAAGGACTTTCACCGCTCCTGCCGCCCAAAATTGCCCCTAATATGCAATATTCACTTACCATCAACTCCATAGCACCAAAAACAGTCACTTCTTTCCTCATAACAGCCGGACAAAGTAGCCGCTCTATCTGCTCCAAGGAAAGCTCTGGAGAAAGCGCTGCTTGCGCCACCCCCCACCGATTCAAAACATCTAATGCAGCAGAATTAAATATATTTAACTGCCAATCACCTAATACGTCTTTTTGCCAGCCGATTTCTTTTAATAGCTGAAAGCCCGAAAGATTCGGCACTAACACTCCCTGGATAGCACTATCCTTTAATCCCGTTAAGAGCGTTGCAAGTCTGTCTTTTTCTTCATTGTGATAGATTCTGGGCAGAGAAAAATACCCTTTACTGTAGGCGGATACTTTCTCAGACCAGCTACAAATTTCCTCTAAGCTTGCAGGTCTCCCAGAGCGGAACCATTGTCCAGGCAAATAGACCATATCTGCCCCCACCTTTGCTGCTAGCTCTCCCTGCGCTAAGCCTCCGACTAAAACGGATAGTTTCATGGCTACAGCAGGACTGGACTGTTGTTTTTTCCCGCCCTTTTCTTGGGCAGAGATTTGCCAAGAATCCATTGGAAATTTTTTCGCTAATGGCTTTCGCTGAAAGGGTGCCTGTCGCTGAGCCTTGATTGCAGCAACTAAATCTCGTCTAGCTTGATTTAGGACACTTGCAGGCAACATAATATTCTCGTCAGCTGCCACATCCACTCCAGCAAAATAAAAATAACTACCACCCAACCGACCAAGCTGCTCCGCTATCCGTTCTGATGTAATAGGCTGCTTTTGCGCCTGTGGTACCAGAAAGTCACAGACAATCTCTGCCCAGTGATTGCAATCATCAGAACAGGCTACCCTCAAGGGTTTGCCGATTTGCGCCTCCAACTGAAAATGAAGCGGAATGGTATCCGTCATTTCATAAGCAGCAACGGCTTCTTTTAGTTGCATAGCATCACTGGTTTTAAAAACTCGGTCTCCAACAAAAGCCTTACCATAAAAATGTACCTGCACGGTACAGCCACTAGCAGCCTGCTGGACAGCCTGCCCACCCAGGAAGATTTCCTCTACAACCAAGCCCTCTCTGCCGCCTTTGGTTACCCATACAGCAATACCATCTCCCACACACAAGGACTGCGCCAATTTTATAGTAATCAGCTTCGCACCATAATCAAAAGACTCTATCCTGCCTAAAAAAACACCACGGTTATTAGGACGAGAAAAGCTCATCATATCCCGCCCTTGGTTTTTCTCTAAAAAAGCTGTAGTAAATTGCCGGTTAAACGCCTGAGCCAACCGGTTTCTATCCTCATCCGAAACATATAGTTCTTCATTCCAGGCACGGTCTAATGCCTCTCGGTAAATACCAACTACCGTACCGACATACTCCGGCCGTTTCATACGGCCTTCGATTTTTAGAGAAGCCACACCGCTAGCTATGACCTGCGGCAATATCTCATAGATATTTAAATCTTTCGGTGACAATAAATGGGGACCAACATGATCAGAAAGGACTTCATTCTTTTCGTTTATCAGTTCATATTCTAGTCGGCAAGGCTGAGCGCACTTGCCTCTGTTGCCGCTGCGAGCTCCTATCATACTACTCATGAGACACTGCCCAGAATAACAAATGCAAAGTGCCCCATGAGCAAATATCTCGATATCTACTGTACTTTTATCACAAATCTCCTTGATTTGGGACAAAGACAATTCTCTAGCTAAAATAACTCTCTGCATACCTAATTGAGAAAGGAACTGCACCCCATCCACATTATAAATAGACATTTGCGTGCTAGCGAAAACAGGCATATCAGGTAGGTAGGTTTGTATTGCGTTTAATAATCCGATATCCTGCAAGATAATAGCATCGATACCAATTTCATAAAGAAAGGTTAAATAATCAATGGCTTCCATCAACTCTTTATTATCCAAAAGGGTATTCATGGTAACGAATACTTTCACCCCATGAAGATGGGCATAATCCACGGCTTTTGTTAATTCTGTATCAGAAAAATTAGCAGCAGAGGCACGAGCACTAAACTGCTTTCCACCCAGATAAACAGCGTCAGCACCACTAGAAACTGCCGCCAAAAAAGCGTCAAAACTTCCTGCCGGCGCCAAGATTTCTGGTTTCTTCACCATGTTCCCCTCCTAAACAATCCCATTTTTATACTGTTTTATTTTATCATAGCAGGCCTTTTTTCACCATAGATAAATACAAAATTTCCTTTTCCTTCCTTGCGAAATAAGAGACCAAGAAGAAAAAGAAAAGAGGACTACCCCTCTTTTCTCTCGGTTTCCTTTTTTCTTTTATTTTCGTTTTATTCGAATCAGCCCAGAGGTAGGAATGATTTCCACACCACGACATTCTATCTCGTCTAACAATAAATTCATACCCAGACTGTCACTGGACATATGCCCGGCAAGTATTACATTAAGATGATACTCCTTAGCCGTTTTTAGGTTCTTTTCTGGGATATGCATACATACCACAGTGTTTACCCCGGCCCGCACCAAAGCCTTGATATTTTCATCCGGGCCGGAAGTTCCGCCTGTGAAATCAACATATGCCTGACCTAACGGGCAGTTTGGCGCACCATTTAATATTTTAGGGCCGGCGCCTCGTTTTGCAGCAGCATTATACTCAGGTATGGTCTTCATCGCCTTTACCACATCTGCAAGAGATTCATCCTCCCGCACCTGTAAGAAGTTACGCATATATTCTGTAGCCAAGTTATCCGCCGGCGTATGCACACAGGCAAAGTTAAAACCAAGAAGCGCCGCTGCATCCACAGCCCGATAATGGTTAGACGGCGCAAAGGCTCGGTCTATTTCATTGATACGTTCCTCCATAATGGGATAAGCCACATTTGCTGGCACGCCATAAGCAGACATATGCCCCTTTTGCAGGTGCATTACATCAGCAAGGCGGGACAGCGCCCTCACCTCAGGGTGATGAGATAAAATTAAATCAATATCTGTACCACGAGCTACCAACTGGTCAGCAAGAAGCACTTCTCCTACTTCCATATCAATACCGACTAAAATGCTTTTTATCTCACTGTCTTTTTCACCGGTTAAAATCCGTGTATCCGCATAAGGATTTTTCAGCCGTTCCACATCAAAAAATTCCTTTTCACCTTCATCCAACTTTTGCCAAGCTTTAGCGGCTTCCGCCAAATCCTTTTCTACCGCTTCGATACCCCTAGGATCAGCTTTGCTCCCCATATCCACTGCCAAATGATAAATATCTTCAAATAACATAAAAGAACCTCCCCCTGTTTATTTTTTAGAAACGCCTGGACTTCCCTTTAGATAAAATCTTAACAGCGCCTCTTTTTCCTTGGAAATACCAACTCTAGTTGTCTGCACAATTTCTCCGTCATCCAGTCCATTTCCTGCCGCATAAAGCTGGATTCGACTATCATTCTCATAGACCGACAACCCATTAAAGGCTAAGTCCCAACCCATAGCCTTGCAGATATTACCAGGCCCCTGCAACAACTTTTCTGCCACGACCCCCGGACGATTAACAGAAAGCAAAGAAACACCAGCCACTGGCACCATTCCTCGGATAAGGACTGCCGCCGCTATATTTTTTTCATCTGTTGTAATATTATAGCAAGTATGCACACCATAAATGCGATAAAGATAACACCTACCAGCCTCACCAAACATAACGCTGTTCCGTTTCGTCCTTCCTACCGCACTGTGACAAGCAGCATCTTCCTCGCCCATATAAGCTTCTGTCTCCACAATTTTTGCAATCACATCACCTTGCGCATGGTGATACACCAAATATTTGCCTAACAATTCTTTGGCAACAATATCCGTTTTCCGACTGAAAAAATCTTGTTGCAGTAAAATCCCATTTGTTAGATTCATTTTCTAGCTCCTTTAGTAAAAAAGGAAGCAGCCTCCGCCGCTCCCCTTTCTCAGATAGCAAAATTATAAATTACTCATGGTCCTCGATTGCCGTTACCAATTCATCGTAATCGTCTTGCAGTTTCAGATATTCTCCAGCGATTTCCAGAGCGGCAAGGATAGATAAACGAACAGGATTGCAATTAGGAAAAGCTTTTTTTAGCAGATTGATTTTATCATCTACCACTTTTGCCATATCCTCCATACGAGCCACACTCTCTTCCCCTTTGAGCGCATATTGCTGGTTATTGATGGTTACCACCGTTTTATTGAGATATTCTTGGCTCATAAAATCGCCTCCTTATCCGTTCAGCTGTATTTTCATCTCACATTGCCATTCTAAGCTACCATTATTATAACACAGAAAGAACCACATTACACTGCATTTTCTTTAGTATCTTAATTTTACACCTAATTCTTTATCCAAGGCACAAAGAATCTTATTCACGCTATCATTTACCTGCTGTTCCACTAGAGTCTTATCAATAGCCTGGAAGGAAAGAGTATAAGCCAAGCTGCGAGTACCCTCTGCTAACTGACTGCCGGCATAAACATCAAAGAGGGACACCTGCCGTAAGTATTCTCCGCCATTGGCCCATATCACTGCTTCCACCTGACTAGCAGAGATACCATTCCCTACGATTAAGGCAAGGTCACGCACCATTGCCGGATGCTTGGAGAACGGATGATATTCAAAGCTTTCCGGCAAATGTTGGAAGATGGTTTCTAAGTCTAACTCAAAGAGAAAAGCCTGAGGCAGCTGATAATTCTTTGCAACCAGTGGATGAATCTGCCCCATAATGCCCACAAAATCATCAGCAATGAAAACTTCGGCACATTGCCCCGGATGCATAAAAGCATATTTGTCCGTGGCCGCTACCCGCCACTGGGCAATGCCCCAGTGAGCAAAGAAACGTTCTACCAGACCCTTTAAGTAGAAATAATCTTTTTCTACAGCCTTTTCCTGCCACCCCGCAACAGTTTTTCCCATAACAAGACCAGTAAATGTCATAGGCTCTTTTGGCAGTTGTGCTCCGGTAGGAATAAAAGCTACCCCACATTCGAATAAATCTATATTACTATTACTGCGGCTATGATTCAATGCTGCAATGTTTAATACGCCTGGCACCAGTGTCGTCCGCATAATGCTTTGGTCCTCGTTCAAAGGATTTTGGATTTTCACAACATTGCGATAACTACTATCTGCAGGCAAACGCAACTTATCCCATTCTTTCGGACTAATAAAGTCATAAGTTTTGATTTCTCTCAGCCCTAGAGCAACACTAGTATTTAAGACATCATCTACAAATTTTTGCCAAGGAGTAAGCTTCCCTTCTGTGGTTTTGCCTTCCGGCAGCGTTACCGGGATTTTATCATAGCCTAAGAGCCGGGCTACTTCCTCTGCCAAGTCCTCTTCTACCGTTACATCCTGACGATAAAACGGCACCGTCACCTCATAACCGCCGGCAACTTCCACATAGGGGAAATCCAGCCGTTCCATGGTAGATAAAATGTCATTTACAGAGAAATCCGTTCCCAAAATCTGATTGATACGTTCCGGTCTTAACAATACCTTCATCGGTAAAATTTCCTGTGGATTAGAGTCGTAGAAACCGCCCACGATTTCTCCGCCGCAATATTCGGCTAAAAGCTGAGCGCAGCGGTTAGCGGCAGCAGGCAATCTCTGTAAATCTACTCCTTTTTCAAAGCGAGCAGAGGATTCAGACCGCACACCTACTTCTCTAGAAGTTTTTCGTACGCTGACAGGGTCAAAGTGGGCTGCTTCGATTAAAATATCGGTAGTAGCCTCTGTTACTTCTGTATTTTGCCCACCCATAACGCCGGCAATGCAGACAGGACGTTCCCCATCACAGATTAAGAGATTTTCACTGTGACAAGTCCGTTCTTGGTCGTCCAAGGTAATAATCTTTTCTCCTTGTTTGGCCCGGCGGACAATGATTTGTTTTCCAGCCAAAGTCTGATAGTCGAAGGTATGGAGCGGCTGTCCTAGCTCTAGCATAACAAAGTTAGCAATGTCAACAATGTTATTAATAGGCCGCATACCACAGCAACGCAAATATTCCTGCATCCAGAGGGGAGAAGGACCGATTTTCACATTCTTCACCAGCTTTGCTGTGTAGCGTTTGCATAGGTCCGGGTCTTCCACCGTGATTTTTACATAGTCGTTGATGTTTTCGCTGTTTTCGGTAAAGGCAATATCAATATCCCGTGCCTTTACCCCTAATACAGCTGCTACTTCTTTGGCAGTGTTCCAAGCGCTCATGCAGTCGGAACGATTTGGTGTTAGCTCCATGTCCAAGATAGCGTCGTCCAGGCCCAGCACTTCAATGATGTTTTTGCCCACTTCTACATCAGTAGGCAATATCATAATGCCCGCTTTTCCCTCTTCAGAGTGGTCAATATTCAGCTCATCGGCAGAGCACAGCATCCCGCAGGATTCTACCCCACGGAAGTCAGCCGCTTGGATTTCTTTGCCGCTAGGCAGCTTCGCCCCAGGAACAGCCACAGGCACCTTTTGTCCCACGGCAACATTAGGCGCGCCGGTAGCGATTTGCAACGTTTTATCCCCCATATTTACTTGCAGCACTTTTAATTTATCTGCTTGAGGGTGTGGTTCTACAGAGAGGATTTCCCCCACGTACACATTTTCGATGCCTTCAGCTGGATACTCGATGTGTTCAATGATAATCCCCGCCATAGTCATCTTTTCCGCTAATTCCGCAGGAGATAAATTAATATCTACGTAATCTTTTAACCATTTATATGAAATCAGCATATTTCTCTTACCTCCTTAGAATTGTTTTAAGAACCGTTCATCGTTTTCAAACAGCGCCCGAATATCATTAATTCCATATTTCAGCATAGCAATCCGTTCAATACCGATACCAAAAGCAAAGCCCCGTACCTTTTCAGGGTCGTAACCAGACATTTCCAGCACCCTAGGATGTACCATACCCGAGCCTAAGATTTCAATCCAGCCGGTATCCTTGCATAGTTTGCAGCCCTTCCCACCGCAAACAAAACAAGAAATATCTACTTCAGCACTAGGCTCAGTAAATGGGAAATAACTGGGACGAAGGCGGATTTCTCTATCAGCGCCAAACATTTGCCGAGCAAAAGTAAGCAGCATACCTTTCAAATCTGCCATGGTGATATTTTCGTCAATCACCAAGCCCTCTGCCTGGTGAAACTCAGGAGAGTGGGTCGCATCATCGTCCCGGCGATATACGGTACCAGGGCAGATAACCTTTACCGGCACAGCGCCCTTTTTCTGCTCCATGGTTCTTGCTTGCACCGGAGAAGTATGAGTACGTAAGAGGGTTTCCGGTGTGATATAAAAGGAATCCTGCATATCCCGGGCAGGGTGTTCTTTGGGCAAGTTCAATGCTTCAAAGTTATAATAATCCGTTTCGATTTGGGGACCTTCTACTACCTCATACCCCATACTCATGAAGATTTCTTTAATTTCATCAATGACCCTTGTAATAGGATGCTTGCTGCCATAGGCAAAGGATTTCCCGGGTAAGGTCACATCAATGCTGTCTGCCGCAAGCTTTGCAGCCAAGGCCTGAGCCTCCATATTAGTAATAGCAGCATTGATTGCCTCCTCAATGGCAACTTTGGCCTGATTTAATGCCTGGCCAAAAAGAGGCTTTTCCTCTGAGGAAAGACTCGCCATACCTTTGGAGATATTGGTGATTTCTCCCTTCTTTCCCAGGTAATAAATGCGAATATCATTGATTTCATTGATACTTTCAGCAGCCGCAATTTTTGCCAATGCTTCCTTTTCTAATTCATTTAGCTTGTTTATCATACGCTTCCTCCTAAAATTTTCCAGTAAATCGCCAATAAAAAAGAGCTTTTTCGCTTCCCTTTATAAATGCAAGGGACGAAAAAGCTCCGCGGTACCACCCAAATTAGTCTTTTCATTAAATAAAAAAGACTCTCTTCTACACATGATAACGGTATGCTGCCGGGATTTCCTAATAAGAAGAATCTTCCGTTCAAAAATCCAACTCCCGGGTGAATAGATACTATGCTTTTGGCGACGCTTACAGTCGACGGCGTCCGCTCCCTGCAACAAAAGCTTCTATAATACCTTATCCCGATTATCGCTTTTTACTTATGCAACATTTCTAATTTTTCTGCGCACCTATTGCAACGTATATTTCCGATATTGCATATAAGCGGCAATGGAACCTGTTTCCTCAAAAAGATGCCAATAATTATCAGCTGGGAACATCAAACCACGACCTTTCTTTACAAAAGGTGAAGTTAAATCTTTGTGAAGGATTATATCACAAGAAAGTCCTTCTTTCAAGGGCTGTTATGTTTTTTTCATACGAAAAATTTTCCAATTATATAAAAAATATTTTAATAGCCATCTAGCCAAACATTAAAATCCCTGCCGCTACCGCTGCATTTAATGACTCTGCACCTTCCGCCATAGGAATGGTCACCAAATGGGTAGCATATTGCAAAGAAATATCCCTGACGCCATTGGCCTCCCCGCCAATAACCAGGGCCCACTTTTCCCCTTTCTTGGCCTCACGGTAATCAATACCCTGGCTGACACTGGTCGTCCAGATTTCATAGCCTTTTGCCTGCAACTCCTGGTAAAATGCTGCGCTATCCTCTATGGTCAAGATGTCTACATAAGCAAGAGCACCCATAGCAGAACGCACTACTTTCGGGCTATACGGGTCCACCGTATCTGCAAGGAGCGCTATCGTCCGGATGCCTGCCGCCCAAGCCGTTCGCAAGATAGTCCCCAAATTGCCTGGGTCCTGGATGCCATCTAACACCAGAAGATGCGGAGACATGATTCCCTGGATAGCTTGTTCCTCTGGGATTTTTGCAAGCAAAATAATTCCCTGACAAGTAGCAGCATCACTGCAAAGACCAATGATATGTTCCCCGCAAAGATAAGCAGGTATTCCTCTTTCCTGAACAGCGACAAGTAAGGCATCTCCCCGTTCTGAGGCAAGCAATGTTTCACTGTAAAAGGCCTTGACGATTTCTGCCTTACCAGCAAGAGCTGCTTCACTATTGCGGATGCCCTCTATCAGATACAAACTATGCTGTTTGCGGTATTTCTTTTGCTGCAAGGACCTTGCCAACTTTATTTGCGGATTTTCTTTTGACAAAATCACTTCTTGTCTTGCTTTCATCATTGGGCCTTCCTTCTCCTATCTTATCCAAGCTTGCGGAAAATATTTTCCAGACAATA
>CAMNVD010000023.1 GCA_946562005.1 uncultured Clostridia bacterium
TTGGGAATAAACACCTTGCGTATCTGTCGTACCATTTCCATGCGAACAGGTTTTTTTTGCAGATTCGGCTCAGTAGAAGATAACCGTCCAGTCGCTGTCACCATCTGGTTAAAGGAGGTGTGCAAATAGCCACTGACAGGAGATACGGCCTCCTGTAGACCAATCGCATAGGTAGAGTTGAGCTTGGCATAGGCACGATAGTCTAAGATTTTCTCAATGATGGGATGTTCCTCTATGAGCTGCTCCAGCACTTCCCCGTCAGTAGAAAAACCCGTTTTCGTTTTCTTAATAGGAGTGAGCCCCAAATCTCCAAATAAAATTTCCTGTAATTGCTTTGGTGAGTTAATATTAAACTCTTTTCCTGCCAACTGATAAATGTCTTTCGCTAAAATATCGATTTCTTTTGATAGCCGCTGAGAAAACTCGGACAACTGCCACTTGTCTACTTTCACGCCGTTTAATTCCATCTGCGCCAAAATGATACTAAGAGGCAGTTCGATTTCCCTATAAAGAGCCAGCATAGCATCTTGTTCTAACTTCTCTAAAAGCATAGGCAAAAGAGTCAATATCAATCCGCAGCCTTGAGCTGCCTTTAAGGCCAGATTTTCCTCTTCTTTTACCATACCCACATATTTTCCGGCGATTTCCTGGATGCCATACTTTCCAGAAGTAGGATTCAAAAGATAAGCAGCCAAAGCCACATCTTCCGCTATGCCATTGAGCTGGATACCGTTTTGGTTCAACGCAACAACAGCCTCTTTGCCATCTGCCACATACTTTTTGATGGCGCTATCTGCAAGAATATCCGCTAAAGCCATTAGTTTTTCTTTTTCTAGCCAACCATTAACCACAAAGCCAACTGCTTCCGTATCCCAGCCAATGCCCACAGCCAACACATCACCAGCAAGGGCGCGTCCCTGCAAAGATAAGGTAAGCGCCATAGCACCCTTGGCCTTTATTTTTTTTGCAGCAGCCTGGATTTCTTCTACTGTGAATATTTCCCGATAAGGAAACGACCAAGATTCCAATGCCTGCTCCGCAAAGACATCTCCACTGTCTATCACCTTTTCCTGCAATGTTTTTAAAAGAGAATGAAACTCTAACCGCTGATAAAGAGAAACTAATTTCTCATAATTCGGCTGACAATAGGCAAATAAATCTTTGCTCTTTTCCATTGGCACTTCACAAAGAATGGTAGCTAACTCCCGAGAGAGATAAGCAGTCTCTTTTCCATCTATTAACTTCGCCTTGAGCTTTTCTGGTTTTACTTCTTCAATACGAGCATAGACACTATCTAAATCTCCAAATTCATGTAACAGCTTAGTTGCCGTTTTTTCCCCGATGCCAGCTACCCCAGGAATATTATCAGAGCTATCGCCCATCAATGCTTTCATATCAATAATCTGAACAGGCGAAAGGGTATATTGCTCCATAAGCGCCGCTGCATCATAGGAGCGGATATCTGTAATACCCTTTTTGGTTAGATATACAGTAGTGTTTTCATTGATCAGCTGGAGCAAGTCCCGGTCCCCGGTAAGGATATGATTCTCCATATGCTCTGTCTTTCCCCAAGCTGCCAAGGTCCCTAAGATATCGTCGCCTTCATAGCCATCCAACTCTTCCCAATGGATACAAAGTGCATCTAGAGCTTCCTTCACCAGCTGAAATTGGGGTTTTAGTTCAGAAGGCGTTTCTTTCCGAGTACCCTTATAGTCTGCATATTTTTCCGTGCGAAAGGTATGACGACTTTTATCAAAGGTGACACAGAGATAATCCGGCCGTTCTTGGTCAATAATCTTATTAAGCATCATGATAAAACCATATACGGCATTGGTATATTCTCCATTTTGGGTCGTCAGCACCGGTAGCGCATAAAAAGCCCGGTGCAAAAGACTGCTGCCATCTACCAAAAGAAATTTATCCATTTAATTTCATCCTTTTATTTTTTAATCTCACCGAAATCTATTATTTTATTATACTTGATTTCACCTATCCTTATCAATAAAAAATGAGCCTATTTTTCAGGCTCATTTTTACGAGGAACGGCTGCCGCCGGCTTCCGTAATAACTTATGCATCACTAAATAAAAGAGAATAGATAAAATCAGGACCACTGCAAATATCTCAAACATAAAGCCAAAACCCACTAATAAATTATCCGGGAACGACTTGCAAAAACCAAGAAAAGACTGAAATCCTAAACGAAATTTATCACCAAGGGTAGCACTTTCCATCCCCGCCATAGGGTCAGAAGCAATATTTACCACAATGGTAGAATATTTGCGTTGTTGAGAAATTTTCTCTAAGTTGGCAATAATGGTTTCGATTTCTACGGTGACTTTTTCCAGCTCTTGCTCTAAAGCACGAATCGTCTCCACATCTTCTGCTTCTGCAATGAGCCGCAATAAAGATTGCTCCAACGCCCGCTGCCGTGTAAGACGCCCCTGTGCATCATAATAAGCCTCTGACAAATCCACCCGATTAACAGACCGGGCTGTCACTTCACCAAAGTCCGCTATTTCATCCATAGCAGCATCTAGATGCTCACTCTTCACACAAATAGCCAAACGGATGTTTTCCTCGTTTTCCTCTGTAATCACAGCCGATTCATCCACATAACCTTCATAACGGCTAGCTACAGACACTACTTGCTCTCTAATAGCGTTAACATCTTCTGCCACCAACGCCATATAACCATTATATACTTCTCGGTTAGAGGCATTTTGCGCTACGGCCATTTGCCTAGCAGCCTTGGTTTGCAGCTGACTATTTTGTGTGCTTCGTACTTCCTGTTTTAAAGGCGGCATTTCCACTGATACATTTTCTGGACTATCTTCCTCGGATACAGTGCCGCTCTCAAATGCAGACACAACAACCGACGCCTGATTAGCGTCGCCACCGAATGCGCTATCGCCTTCTCCAGAAATGATTTGGCTTTTCATTTCATATGGGTTATCCATGATATATGGCTCCACAGCGCTACCATCACGGCTGGAAGAGACAATCCCATCATCGCGAATAACATTGCTAGCGCTCAATCCGGGGAAGATACCGCCATCATATTGTTGGCCATTAGCTACTGCCGTTGTTTTTTTCGTTGCAGCGCTTTCCCGATACGCCTGCTCTCCATCAACAGTTTCTTGGTACAGACCGTTCTGGACAAAATGGTCATAACCGGTATTGATATGTCCGCCAATTACACTGACAGAAAAACACAATAACACCGTAGCCGCAATCCCCACAAACCGCCGGGATTGAAACCAATATTTGTTCCGGGGGATTTTTAGGGACCCGACCCCAGTAGCAGCTTTTTCCACTGAGGTATCAGGAGATTTATCAGCAGCAAGCTCTGCTGCCAAACGAGCCCGGAAATCTTCACAAAAGCCAGTGGGGAGAGGAAGGTCCGACATCTCCCGCAGGGAAGTAACAATCCACTCCAGCTCTGCTAATTCTTGGCGACAGTCTGCACACTGAACAATATGATGTTCTACTGCTTGTTTTTCTATCTCAGAACAAACATCATCCACATAGCTAGACAATAACGCTTTAATTTCATCATTACCGCAAGACATCCTCATCCCCTCCTTTCATTTTTTAGACGGAGACGCATACATTCTTGTTCCCGGTCTTTTAAAATACTTTCTCGTAAATATTTTCTAGCCCGATTTAAGCGGGATTTTACCGTACCTAACGATATGTTTAGTGCTTGGCTGATTTCCTCATAGGACAGCTCCATTTGCTCCCGCATCACCACCACCATACGATAATCAGGAGAAAGTCCCGCTATAAATTTTTCTAAATAATCCTTCAATTCCTGTTGTTCATATTGTTCTTCCGGCAACGGTGCGTCATCTGCCAACTGAGGATACAAAGATTCATTTTCTTCGCTAATAGGCTCGTCCAGGCTTTGGGTAAAAAGATGTCCTCGTTTTCTCAGCGCATCTTTACATAAGTTTACCGTAATACGATAAATCCATGTGCTGAGAGAAGAATCCCCTTTAAAACTAGCTAGAGACCGATAGATGCGAATCAAAGTTTCTTGGGCAACGTCTGCTGCGTCTTCCCCATTCTCTAATATACGAAAGGCAACTGTATATATTTTCTGTTGATGGGCGCCGACAATCTGTTCAAAAGCCGCCATATCCCCAGCTTTTGCTTTTTCTACCAATGCTAATTCCTTTTCGATTCCGCAAGAAGGCATCTTTTCCCCCCCTTTCCGACATACTTAGAATCATTATACAACAATTCTTTTAAAAACAACATTCCCTAAAGAATTTTTTTGTTCCAAAATTTTCTAATATACATTTATTGTCTCTCATTTAATGTCTCTCTGCGTCTCTTTTATTATCACCTTGTGCATGGCAAGAAATCTTTTACCGTAAAATCTTTTTCATAATTTCAAAAAAATACTTGCAAAATTATTTTGTTTATTGTAGAATAGACCATGCAATTGAGGATTAACTGTGTGAATATGCCGAAGTGGTGGAATTGGCAGACGCGTCGGACTCAAAATCCGATCCAGGTTGCTGGGTGTGGGTTCAAGTCCCACCTTCGGCACCAGCAAAAAAGGGCTGAGCACGAAATGTGCTTAGCCCTTTTTATTTATGATTTGCAATCAATCTGGGAACTCTCTATAATAAAGAAAAAGAAAACCAAGGTAAAGCAGGTGGTACTATGAACGAAGAAGGCAAAAACCGTATCCTAATCGCTGATGATAGCGAAGAAATCCGTGAAATCATCGAAATTCTTTTAACAGGAGAAGGCTATGAGGTGGTCACAGCTAAAAATGGACAGGAAGCCATCGACCTGACAGACGATACCATCGATTTATTTATTTTAGACGTGGTCATGCCTGTGAAATCCGGCTTCCGTGCTTGTGTAGAAATCCGTAATAAAACCACTGCTCCCATTTTGTTTTTAACTGCAAAAGCCCAAGATTCTGATAAAACCATGGGCTTCTCCTCTGGCGGTGATGATTATCTGGCTAAGCCATTTTCTTATGCCGAGCTTATCTCCAGAGTAAAATCTCTCTTACGCCGTTATTTTGTCTATCAAGGAAAAGCCCCCATCACCTGTAGCACCAAGCTTTCAGCTGGAGATTTAACCCTAGATACCAACACCAAGCAAGTCTACCTCAAGGAGAAAGAAATCTTCCTCACAGACATAGAATATCAAATGCTCTCCCTCCTGCTCCGGAATAGGAAAAAAGTATTTTCCGCTGCCGACCTTTACGAACAAATCTGGCAGGAGCCATATTTTTATTCAGCTAACAATACTGTTATGGTGCACATCCGAAATTTGCGCAAAAAAATAGAATCAGACCCGCAAAACCCACTGTATCTAAAAACGGTCTGGGGAAAGGGGTATTACATTGACTAGTATCCAGGACTTTTTCGCTTCTAGAAAAGAGATTTATTCTAAGCTGGGACTGACCATTGTCCTCTACCTCTTTATCTCATTTGCCATTGCAGCAGTGCTAGGCGTCATCACATACTTGATTACAGAAAGCGCTGTCATCTCTATCACCCGCAATGAGACATACTTTAATCAGGAAATCAATGATACCATTGCCGACCTGCAAAACTATATTACCGTCAATGAAATCTCCGCTGACAACCAGGAAGCCATCTCTGCCTGGAATGACGCTTATTGGTATGTAATGATACGCATTTATAACCAGGACGGCATTATTTACGACTCTTTATTTTACCAACCCTCCATTTATGAAGATAATCAGTCCTCAGCCCCAGAAATCATCTTCTCTGACGGATTAGATTACAAATACGGTTATGATATTACTTTTACCGATACCAAAGGAAAAGTGATTATCACCGCCCTTTTCCAGATGCGTTATGAGCTTGTTATCAAGTATGGCTGTTATATATTTACCTTTGTTGTTTGCATCCTTATCTTTATGACGCTCCTAAAGAAAAAAATCCGTTATATTAACCTGATTGAAAAAGGTATCAAAATCATCGAAAGCGGCGGCTTAAAATACCGCATTCCTTTACAAGATGACGACGAACTAACTTCTCTTGCTATCAGTATCAATGATATGAGCCGTGCGATGCAGGAACGGCTAGAATGGGAAGAAAAAGCCAAAAAAGAAAACTATGATATGATTACGGCTATCTCCCACGATATCCGCACGCCGCTCACTTCCGTCATCTGCTATCTGGACTTATTAACAGATGGCAAATATGACAGCCCAGAAATGCTTGGTACCTATCTGGAAAATGCCAAAAACAAAGCTTATCAAATCAAAGGCCTAGCAGACAATCTCTTTGAGCATTCCTTAGTCACCAATGAAGAAATCCCTTTTAAATACGAACTAGTAAACGGCAATGAACTTATGGCGCAGTTTATCTCTGACTGCATTTATGTATTAGAGGAAAAGGGCTTTACTGTAGAATATGAGGATAAAACCACTGTATCTTATACCCTTTCTGTAGATGTGCAGCAGCTAGGCAGAGTATTTGATAATCTCTGCTCCAACATTATGAAATATGCAGATAAAGCGCAACCTGTTTCTTTTTCTACAAAAATCATCGGCCCGGAAATCATGCTAACCCAAGGCAATCAAATTGCAACAGAAACAGGAGGACAAGATAGCTCTGGTATCGGCATCCAGACCTGTAAAAAGATATTAGCCCGCCATGAAGGAAGCCTTACCATCACCAAAACCCAGAAATATTTTTCTATCCTTATTACCCTGCCCATGCAGGAGTCTGTAACCAAAGCATAAATAAAACCATATCCATTTTAATGAATCCTTTTCTGAGCAGTCCTAGAGACTGCTCTTTTTTATACTTGCCGCTCTTAAGAAATCTTAAGAATTAACATAAGCCAAACTTAAGTTTTATCTATTATGATAAAGGTATAGCATAGGGAAAAAAGAAAAAACATATCAACCATTGAGCAAATATAATCGTCTAATGGTTTATAAAAAATTTTTGAAGATAAAATAATCAATCCCTCGTTATGATAAGTAGATAAGCAAGTAATTTATTGGGAGGACATCACGATGAATATTTTAATTTTAACTGGACGGTTTGGTATGGGACACTATTCCGTAGCAAAAACACTTGTGCAGGAAATCGAAAAAAATATTCCAGAAGCACACATAGAAACCCAAGATATTTTTACCTATACCACACCTTTTATCGCAAAAACTGTCTATAGCGCCTACACCTTGCTGATGAATAAAGGCAGCAAAATCTATAATTTCTTTTATAAGAAAATCGAAACAACAAAAAAACCGACCTCTGGTCCTATTTCTTTCAGCCTTCCTTATTTATTAGGTCTAGATAACTTGATAAGGAAAAATCAGCCGGATTTGATTATCTCCACGCTCCCCTTTTGCTCACAACTAGTTTCTGAATATAAAGAAAAATACCACAGCAATATTCCTCTCATCACCTGTATCACAGATGTCAGCAGTCACGTAGAATGGATTACCCCTGGGACCAATACTTATTTAGTAGCTTCAACTATGACAAAACAAGAATTAATTCATCAAGGTATCCCAGCAGAACGTATCATCATCACGGGTATCCCCGTCCGGGAACAATTCAAACAACCCATCGCGAAAAGTCATTCAGCAGAAAAACATCTGCTCATCATGGGTGGCGGCTTAGGCTTACTACCAAAGCAGGATAAATTTTATCAACAGCTAAGCAACCTGCCGGGCGTTCATACCACTATCATCACCGGGAACAACTTAGCGCTTTATAATCGCTTATATAACCGTTTTCCGGATTTAGAAGTCATCAGCTTTACCGACCAAGTATACCGCTATATGCAGGAAGCTGATTTGATTATCACCAAGCCCGGCGGCATCACTCTTTTTGAGACCATCCACAGTGAACTGCCTATCCTTGCCTTTGCACCATTTCTAGCACAAGAACAAGAAAATGCTGCATTTATCCGTAAGTACAAAATCGGCCGTATCATGCAATCAACGCCAAGCAACTGCATAGAAGAAATCATGTCGGCGCTCTATGACGATAAATTCTTAGCTACCTGCCAAGAAAATATCCGCTATATTAAAAATAACCTGCCTACAGACGCACTAATCCATACTTTAAACCAAATAACCCGCCAAGAAACACAAAAAACTACAGGAGGTGCTTGCGCTTAATATGCTAATCACGCTTGCCATTGCCGGGGCCATAGGCAGTACGCTCTTTCTTATGTATGCCCTTCTGCCCACCTTATATCATAAATATTGGAACAAGAAAACCCTCCATACATTACCTGGAGAAAAACAGATTCTCCTTTCTTTTGACGACGGTCCCGACCCACGCTATACAGGTAAGCTATTAGATTTATTGCAAAAGCACGATGCAAAAGCAACCTTTTTTGTAGTAGCGGCAAAAGCAATGCAATATCCCCAGCTTATCGAACGAATGCAAACAGAGGGACACACCGTAGCGTTGCACTCCTGTGAACATAAAAACCCCTGGTATAAAAATTATCATGCTACCAAAGAGGACTTTGCCTTTTCCTTAGCCCTGATGAAAAACTATGGCTGGCAGGTACAATACTATCGTCCGCCTTGGGGCAGAAGTAATATTTTTACAGAGGCCCTAGCCAAGCAAAACGACTTACAAATGGTACTCTGGAATATTGACGCCAAAGATTGGTCAGAAAAGGCTACGGTTCATTCTATCGCCAACCAATTACTCAGAAAAACCAAAAACGGCGGCATCATCTGCCTCCATGACAGCGGTGAGGATAATGGAGGCGCTAAGGACGCCCCATTGAAAACCATTGCAGCCCTTGCAGAAATCCTGCCCATCTGGAAACAAGAACACTATGAATTCGTCAAACCAGAAAGCGTCGTATAAGCTATGAATCAAGAACTTTCTCTTATCAACGATAAAAAGAAATATTGGACCAGTCTTGCCTTGCTTGCCTTTCTCATTGGGCTCACTGCTTATCTCCTATGCAAGGATTATAGCATAGCAACATTGGTCAAAAGCCTACAGCAGGCAAATCCACTCTTTCTCTTAGGAGGGATTTTGGTCATGTTTTGTTACATCGGCTGTGAGGCATTAAACACACGGCGGATTATGGCCACCTTTGGACAAAGACTCACATTTCGCCAGTGCCTAAAGTACGCTTTTATCGGCTTTTATTTCTGCGCCATTACCCCCTCTGCCACAGGCGGACAGCCCGCTCAAGTGTATTATATGAAAAAGGACAGCATTCCCGTTGGATTTGCCACCCTCACCCTGCTCATCAATTTAGCCATTTATCAGACGGTAACCTTATTATGCGGCATCATATTCTTCCTGTTAAAGTCTGATTTTATTTTAGACGCCATCCAAGGATTAGGTCCTCTTTTTATTTTAGGTATTGTCATTTACTTGATAGCGCTAGCCCTTATTCTAGCCGCTATTTTCTCTCACACCACAATTAGAAAAATATTTTATGCTGTCATTGCGCTAGGCACTTTTTGCAGAATCGTGAAAAATCCAGACCAGGCAAAAGCAAATGCAGACAAACAACTAGCAGAATACAACCAATGCGTCGCCCATATTAAGAAGCACCCGCAACTTTTAATCTATAATTTCGTTATCACACTCATACAGCTTTTGCTATTTTTTTCTATCCCCTACTTTGTTTATCAGGCTTTTCACCTTTCAGATTATAGTTTATGGGATATGTTGGCCATGCAGGTAGTGCTGACGGTATCCGTCTCAGCCCTCCCCTTACCCGGTGCAGTAGGTGCCTCAGAAGGCAGTTTCTTAAAGTTATTTGAAATGTTTTTTGCACCAGCTATGCTGCTGCCGGCCATGCTTCTCACTCGGTTTATCAATTTTTATGCCATGCTAATCATCAGCGGCATCATCGCTATCATTACCCACTGGCGCATAACCAAAACCATCACACCTTAAAAAGACTGTAAAAGAAATTGTTAAAATTCCTCTTACAGTCTTTTTCTTTAACTAATCGCTTACGGCTTACCGTTATGGAAGTTATCCGGTAACCCCATAAAAGAATGCTCACTAAATTCTTTTGATAGCACCTTGATAGTTTCTCGCACACTCATTTTTAATAAATCACGCAAAGAATCATAGCGAATCTCCTCCGCCACATTAACATTATACCAAGGACGATGCGTATCATTTAAGATATCATATATTTTCTCATCTTGGGGCTGCCGCCACAGCTCCTTCTTCTTTGCCAAAAGAGAGACTACCTTTTTCGTGGTACGATTTACTGCCATAGACTGTGGATAAAAATAGCGATAGAGCCGCTGACTAAAACGAAAGGCCTTTGCGACATCATCTTCCGTTACCACCGTATCTAAAAGCGTCTCACACAAATAGCCATAAAGCCCGCTGACCGCTTGCACCAGTTCAGGCGTTACCACATAGGCCTCTTTAAGCCCCGCAAAAGATACGCCCTCTAAATACCAATATTGATAGAGGATTGCGTCGATATCTCGCTCTATAGCGCCATGAAGCGCAGAGACGCCTATTTTCGGTAATTTCTTCCGCAGCTTTTCCTGTAAGAAATAAATATAAGGATGCACAATAGAATCCACCATATAATGACAGACAAAACCGGCTAAATATGCCTGAAGCACCTCATAATCCGCTTCTTTCTGCCGACTTGCTACAAAATGCCATGCCGCCGTGAGGATTAGCTCCCCAGAAAACTTATGTAGCAGAGAGGCACAGTGAGGCACCGTTCGCTTGAAGCTAACAGGCTTGGTATAAAAAAGCAAGTCCGGTCCCTGGAGTCCCCAGTTATAAGCCGCCTCATGGCTGCGCACAGCAATAGCCAAAGACGTATCCCGAGGAAGGGCCGGCAAAACCTGCTGCCCCACAATATGATGGGTAGTAAAGTCCGGCATCTCATCCGCCTCCTCTCCAAAAATCTTCTATAAGAATGCCTTTTTCTGTTTTCCCCTCATATACTATTTTGAAGAAAAAATTTCGTTACCAGGAAAACAGAAAGGAATCACCCTCTATGGTTCTATTATCCCATATTTTTGAAAAAATAAAAGACCTACCGGCAAATATACATTTTTATCTTCGACAAGGGCAAATCGCCCTGCTCTCAGAAGAAAAAAAGCCATATCACAAACTCTACCCCCAAGACCTAAAACGTCTTTTACGGGAAAAGGCAGACTTTTTATTGCTGGATGTCCGCACTAGGCTAGAGTATGACGCCGAACATATCCCCCAAAGCATTCACCTGGATATAGCAGAAGCAGAAGAAAAAATCTTCGTCCTTGCCCCAGCGCAAAATAAAAAAATCGTTATCTATTGCCATGGCGGAGAACGCAGCATCGAAATGGCAGAAAAGCTCTATCGTCTAGGCTACACAGATATCTATTATTTGCATAAAGGAATCTCTCAATGGTATTATGCCACTGAAAAACCAGCTACCCCTGAATAACAGACCAACTATATAATAAAAAGACATGGCTCTTACGCCATGTCTTTTTATTATGCCTATTTTTTCTTATGTTTCTTTTTGCCGCCATTTACCTCTTTTTGATACAAATGCATGGAGTAGAGAATCGGAGCAAAGCAGCAAAGCATCATGCAGACAACCCACATTGCCTGGCTAATGATATTTTCCTTAGGAAAAAGCTGTCTGCTCAGAAGCATATAAACACCAACTAAAAAAAACATCGTCCCAGCAAAAGAGTGCGTTTTCTTCCAAATCTCTTTGCTGTAAAGGGTCCAGGGATTCCGAAAGGCCACAAAATAGTTATAGGGAATCCGTGGCAGATAGTAAGCAACCATCAGAAACATAATGCCCATCACCAGCGATACAATGGTAGACATAGGGATATCATGGCCCAATGCTGCATAAGTAGAAACTGCTAGGATGACACTTAAAACACCTACAATGGTAGCGCGGATTAAAAAGTAAATAGAACTTTTCATCATTGCTTCTGCCCGCTGCGCATCTAGCTTGGGGGCAAATAATAGCAAGATATGAAAGAATACCGGCAAAGACATCATCAAAAGATAGAGGATACCTTTCGGCGTCCAGCCATCCACCTCTCCTGCCGTGTTCCAATGAGTCGGGATAGACTCCGGCAACTTACCATAAGATATTACGGTATATAACAGCGGAATAAATGCAATGGCAAACAGAATAATTTCCCGCACAAGCCGTTTATTATCATCATTCATATTATGTTACTCCTTCGTCTGATTATCAATCAAATATCCATATTGATAGTTTTTATTGTACCACGAAGGAGAAAAATTTGCTAGTGATAAGATTTATTTGTTGATTTGCCCATTTGTGAAATCAAAAAAGGCACTTTTTTTGATAAGCAACTGATACACAGCAAAGGAAATCACTGCATTGAGCCCTGCCTTAATAGCATTAAAAGGAATAATCACCGGCACCATTATTTCTTTGACCATTTCATGAGGCACGCCAAAAAAGTGCACCGTAAAGATAAAATTCATCGGTATCATCATAGCCACCATAGCGGCAGACCCAATGAAAAGACCTATTACTAGCCCAGGTAAACTCTGCTTTTTCTGATAAATAAAAGATGTGAGAAATACCAACAAACCAGAAGCAATAAAGTGCATGAGAAACCCTACGATACCATCGCCACCAAAATACATAGCCTGGATAAGGGACACTGCTGCTAATATTAATAGCCCGGAAACAGGACCCAAGTAAAGAGAGGCGATGATTACTGGCACATCCGCCATATCATATTTCATCCAAGGCGCCGCTGCAAAAAGAGGTATCTGCACCAGCATAATGAGCACCACAGAAAGGGCTACCCACATAGCACTGTGCACCAGGATACGTGTTTGCCGCCGTTGTTTAGATACACTCATTTTCATACCTCCCAAATTATTTTTCCATATAAATAGCAGCTTTTTCTATTAGTTTAACCAAAAGAGGAATCAATAGCAGCTGTAGGGTAATCCCAGGCAACGCCACGACAAAGGAAGCACTGATAAAGGCCTCCATCCCATAAGGCGCACCTGTTAATCCCAGCAGAAAGAAGTTTGCCATCCCTGCTACACAACGACCGCCAAGCATAGCAAGAAGCAAGGCAGGGTATATCCCCAGCCGCCGATAAGCAAGGCTTGCCACAAAGCCATAAGTAGCCAGCTCCAAGCACATAGCTATCGCCGTAGGAAAAAGCACTGGCATACCAGTAATCACAGAAGATAGCATAGGCATCACCATGCCGCACAGCAACCCATAACGCCAACTGCAAACAAAACCACATAAAAGGGCTGGTATATGCATGGGTAAAAAGGCCGGGCCAGCCCCGCCAATGAGATGAAAGAAGCTAGGCAGCACTAACCCCATACTAACACATAACGCAGCAAACACTAATTGAAACACTTGATTATGAATAATTACATGATTTCTTTTTAGCGCAAGCGTCGTTTCATTTTTCGTCAAGACAAGCACCTACTTTCCTATTCAGCCATTTATCTGTAACTTTTATAGAATACATACTAATTTTCTGTGAATTATTTTAACAAAAAAACTTTTTCCTGGCAACAGAAAAAGGACCGATAACTATCAGTCCTTTTTTATATATAAGCAATCATTAATAAAAATCTTAAATACTGCGTATCCCAATAACTCCAGGAATTTCTTTTGCAGCAGCGAGCCCATCTTCTTTGCAGATTTCACCTACCCCGAGCAACGTATAGACGATACCCTTTTTCACGCCCTGCGTCTGGTTTTCCACCTTTACTCCCAGAGCAGCGACAACCTGGTCCATATTGACGCCTTCCCGGGCAATGATACCAATGCGCCCGCCTCCTTGCCAATCAGCCACAACATATGGTAGATTCACAGAATTGACGATATTCCCGGTTTGTAAATAGTCGGCAACTTCTCTTGCTGCCATGGCAGCGCAATTTTCTTCACTTTCGGCGGTGGATGCACCTAGATGAGGAAGGGCTAATGTATTTGGCATAGCAAGCACTTCTTCATTAGGTAAATCAGTAACAAAGTAACCAACCTTGCCACTTTCTAAAGCTGCTTTTAATTCCCCATTGTTGATTAAGTCAGCCCGAGCCATATTGATGATTTTCACGCCGTCTTTCATCTGACCAATGCTTGTAGCACAAATCATCCCCTTGGTATCCGGTAGAGATGGCACGTGCAGAGATACATAATCACTAGCTGCATATAACGATGCTAAATCAGAAACAATCTGCACGCCATTTGCCTGAAGAAGAGCCGCCTTTTCTCCAGCAAGCGCCGGGTCATAACCAACCACTTTCATACCTAGTGCGCCTACAGCTTCCGCCACCAGAGAACCGATAGCCCCCAAGCCGATAATACCGATTGTTTTGCCTAGGATTTCATTACCAGCAAAGTTGCTTTTCCCTTTTTCTACCAGCTTCCCTACTTGTTCCCCCTCGGAGGCCAAGGTTCTAGCCCAGGCAATCCCTTCATAAATACGGCGGGATGCTAAGAGAATAGCACAAATCACCAGCTCCTTTACAGCATTAGCATTAGCCCCCGGTGTGTTAAAGACAGCAATCCCCTGTTCTGTACAACGGTCTAAAGGAATATTATTAACGCCAGCACCGGCCCGGGCGATAGCTTTTAACGAAGCAGGAAATTCCATTTCGTGCATAGCAGCAGACCGCACCATGATAGCGTCAGGGTTCTCTGCATTATCATCAATCGTAAAAATGGCTCCATCCAACTGGGCCAAACCTTTTGCGGAGATTTTATTTAAAGTTTTAATGGTAAACATACGAGACCTCCATTATTTCTTTTTGCTTATTTTATTCCCCACCTAGTTGTCACCCT
>CAMNVD010000024.1 GCA_946562005.1 uncultured Clostridia bacterium
CTGCTGGTGCTCTATACCGTGTTGTAGACTATGAGCATGGTGGTTTTACTGTTTCTTTTGTGAACCAGCTTCCAGTGGAAGTGACTGCACGGTCTGATAGCAATGGTATGCCTGAAACGATTTTCACTAATACCTATGACAAGAAAATTGGCAGCTTGCTTGTTTCGAAAACGGTGAATGGCACCAAAGAAGGTCTTCCAGAGGAATTTACTTTTACGCTTACGATGCAAAGCCCTGATGGTACTGATTTTAATGGAGAATACTTGTGTACCATCGGTAGCAGTGCAGATGGGGCGGCAACTACCGCAGACGGTATGATTAAGTTTGAAAACGGCCGTGGCACTGTAACTTTGAAACATGGGCAATTTATTCGTATCGACGGTTTATTGGTTGGTACTCGTTATACTGTGTCTGAAACGATGGCAAAAATTGATGGGGAAGACGCATTTGCGACTGTTAAAATCAACGGTAAAAAGGTTACTCCTGTGGATGATATGGTTAGTACAGGGGAAACATTGATTGTAGAAGGCGAAAATGAAGTAGCCTTTTTGAATCAAACTAGCGGTGGTGATGGACCAGTCGGGAGCAATGATGATGTTACTGATCTTGTGATTCGGAAAACAGTAGTAAACCCTGATGATGACGATATCAACATAGATGATGATGATTTTATCATTATCGAAGATTTCTTCTTTGACGACGACGATATTATTATTGAGGATGACGACTTTTTCGGTGATGACGATATTATCATTGAAGACGAAGAAGAAGTGTTTACCTTTGTTTTGACGGTAAAAGACGCTGGTGGCAGACCACTGAAAGATCACCAGCTCTATATAGGCGGTAGCTTTATAGATGGTGTAGAGCCAGCTGAAAGCGGTTATCTGTTTTGTGGTAGCGGTACCTTTACATTAAAACATGGCCAGTTTGTTACTGTGAAGGGTGTGCCAGTTGGTGGTACCTATGAAGTGGAAGAAATTGTTACAGAAAATTACCCTACTGCCGAGATAAATGGTGAATGGGTGGAAGAATCAGAGGGTATGTTTTCTTCCGGTGTGATTAAAATTGCTCGAGATGATAACGTTGTGGATTTTACCAATTATATGGTAGTGGAAATCGAAGATCCTGATGTGCCTCTTGTGGGACTTCCTGAGGATGAGCTTACTATAACAAAAACCGTAAAAGACGCAAAAGAAGGGGATGCCCAAGAATTTGAATTTACGCTGACTTTAAAAGATGCGCAGGGCAGGGATTTAGTAGGTTTTTATGAATTTACCGGCGGTAGCATTGCAGATGGCGTAGAACCAGCTGCCGATGATTTTGCCTTCATTGTTGGTAGTTATTCCTTTATCCTAAAGAACGGACAGTCCCTTACTATGAAGGAGGTGCCTATTAGCACTGTTTATGAAGTAACCGAAAAAGCTGTTGCTGATTTCCCAGTGGTGAAAGTGAACGGTACGGTTGTTGCAGTCGCTGATGGGATTGTCTCCTCCGGAGAAGGAGAAGTGGCAAAGGGTGGCAACGTGGTAGCTTTCACCAATCAGATGGATGCTAGCGACGATGATGACCCTAAAGACGATGATGTTAAGGGGGATGACCCTG
This sequence comes from uncultured Clostridia bacterium, assembly GCA_946562005.1. Lineage (GTDB taxonomy): Bacteria > Bacillota > Dehalobacteriia > UBA4068 > JAAVYR01 > JAAVYR01. The sequence goes on from CAMNVD010000024.1 coordinate 1,603, forward strand.
AAAAGGACGATACACCTAACGGTGGGGGTGATTCTGAAAACGACCATGGTGAAAAGTCAGAACAGGGTGATAATTCTCATTTAGATAAACAAGATGGAGAAGTAGATGGTAAGGGTAAAAAAGATACTGATACCCCAAAAACAGGGGATTCTTCTCAAATAGCAGCCTGGGCTATGGTGTGCGGGGCTTCCTTTGCGGCTATCCTGTTGTTGCTTTGGTGGAGAAGAAAACATTTAAATAAGCCTTCTTTATAAATCTTTCCAGATGTAATCATATAGAAGGAAACAAGAACCAGCATATGATGTTGGTTCTTGTTTTATATTTTTTAAAATTTTTTAGAAAAATTTCTTATTTCTAGCAGGAAATAGACTGGTTTTATAGAATAAGTGGGAGAAAGTGGTATAAAGTGGTTGAAACCAACCGGATTTTATTTAGAAAGGAGCTTGCAACCTATGTTCATGGGCGAATATCAACATACCATAGACGCCAAAGGCAGACTAACCATGCCTGCTAAGTTTCGTGATGAACTGGGTGATAAGTTCGTGATAACCAAGGGATTAGACCACTGCTTGTTTGTATATTCCCAAGCTGAATGGCAAGTAATGGAAAATAAACTGAAAGCCCTTTCCTTTACGAGAGCTGACGCTCGTGCTTTTGCTCGTATGTTCTTTTCTGGGGCCACCGAAGGAGAAATGGATAAGCAAAACCGGGTGTTGCTGCCGCAAAATTTAAGAGAGCACGCAGAACTGAACAAAGATGTCATCGTGGTAGGTGTCTCTACCCGGGTAGAAATTTGGGATAAAGAAAAATGGCAAGCCTATAACGATGCTACCTCTGCTGATTATGAAGTGTTGGCTGAAAAATTGGTGGACTTTGACCTGTAAATGTTGGATAACCAAATCAGAGAGGCGGGAAAAGCAAAATGGAATTCAAACATATTAGTGTTTTGCTACAGGAAACTGTGGATATGCTTTTACCCGGACAGGGAAAAGTTTTTGTGGATTGTACTATGGGAGGGGCGGGGCATTCTCGTTATCTTTTAAAACAATCTGCACCTGATGGTAAGCTCATTGCCATAGACCAGGACGGAGAAGCTTGCGCAGAGGGGCGTGAACGATTAGCGGCTTTTGGTGACAGAGTGGAAATCGTTCAGGCTAATTTTTCTGATTTGTCAGCTATCTTGGATGAGCGTGGCATTGCTGGTGTAGACGGTATTATGTTAGATTTAGGCGTCTCTTCTTACCAGTTGGATAATAAAGAACGTGGCTTTAGCTATATGCAAGATGCCTTGCTAGATATGCGGATGGATTCTGCGGCGGGGCGGACAGCCGCAGATATTTTGGCTACTGGTACGGAAGATGAGTTAAACGATATTTTCTGGCTTTATGGTGAGGAAAAATGGGCTCGCCGTATTGCAAAATTTATTGTTGCGGAACGGAAAAATGGGCCTATCCAGACCACAGGACAGCTAGTGACTGTTATTAAACAGGCTGTACCGGCCGGAGCGCGGCAAGAGGACCAACATCCGGCCAAAAGATGTTTTCAGGCCCTTCGGATTGCTGTGAATGATGAGTTAGGGGTCTTAGAACGGGTGTTGCCCGAGGCTGTGAATTGCCTGAATCCTGGTGGTCGGCTTTGTGTGATTTCCTTTCATTCTTTAGAGGATAGAATTGTAAAAAATACTATGAGAGAACTGGCAAAAGGGTGTACTTGTCCTCCCCAACTGCCGATATGTGTGTGCGGTAAAAAACCGCAAATAAAGATTGTCAGCAAAAAGCCTATCCTGCCTAGTGAGGCTGAGATAGCAGAGAACCCTAGGGCGAGAAGCGCAAAGCTTCGTGTAGCAGAAAAGTTCTAAATAGCAGGGAGGATGCATAAAGTGATAGCAGCTAAAAGAGATGTGTATACAACTGAATTTGAATATGATTTACCGGACTATAGCCGGGATGAACAGGAATATTTGCAAGTCGTAGAATATAACGGTGTAGATAAAAAGACTGCTCTTCGCAAAGATAAGCTTGTCTTGGTAGTGGGGATTCTCTGTATGTTTTCTTTGGCTCTGCTTTATACCTTTATGGCGGCGCAAATCACTATGGGCGGCTATACCATTAATGCATTAAAAGCAGATATTGAAACTATCGAGAACCAAAACCACCGGCTGACTTTAGAAATCGAAGAAAAAAGCTCCCTGAAACGAATCGAAACATTAGCCCGGACAGAATTGGGCATGATTGCTTCCAACGGGAAAAATGTTTATTATGTGGCAATGGACACAGCTGCTCCTGTCCTTGTTGATAGTCAAATGCCGCAAACCAGCCAGACAAATCAGGCGGTTGTTGCAGAGAAAGCACAAGAATCTCAAACGGAAAAAAATAAAAATGCACATCCTGTCTTTTTAGCATTAAATAAGCTGTTTTTTGAATAAAACAGCTTATTTCAGTGTATTAGCGGTTTTTCTGTAAGGAATAACGACCTAAGAGGTGAATGGGATTGCAGTTTACGAAACTAAGTATGCGGCGGAGAACGGTATTGGTCTTTGCCATGGCATCATTATGTTTTTTTGCGGTAATCTTCCGTCTGGGGTGGCTTCAGTTTGTAAAAGGCAATGAGCTACAAACCAAGGCGGAAAGTCTGCGTATCAGGGAAAAACCTGTGGCGGCAAGTCGCGGTGATATTTTAGACCGAAATGGAAATAAGTTGGCGGTTAGTATTACTGCTGATTCCATTGCGGTGTCGCCTCCTGAGATTAAAGCGGACGAACAAGAAGACGTTGCGAAGTTTTTAAGTGAAACGTTAGAACTGGATTATGATACTGTGCTGAAGAGGATTTCTTCTGGACGCTCCTTTGAGTGGATTAAACGGAAGGTGGATTTTGCAACTTCTGAAAAAATCCAGGAAAAGGATTTTAAAGGCGTTAGCATTATTCAGGAAACACAGCGTTTTTATCCCGAGGGGCAGTTAGCTGCTAACGTGTTGGGCTTTGCTGGTATTGATAACCAGGGGTTGGACGGTATTGAAGTTTCTTTAGATGATATCTTAAAAGGAAAAGACGGCAGTACCGTTGCTGAATATGATGCTAAAAGCCGGCAAATCCCCCAGGCGGTACACCGTTACAATTCTCCGGTTGATGGCTACAATGTATCCCTAACCATTGATGAAACTATTCAATATTTTTGTGAACGGGAACTGGACCTTTTAATGGCGTCGGAGAACAAACCAAAGGGTGCGGTAGCAGTGGTAATGCGGCCAAAGACAGGGGAAATCCTAGCAATGGCTAGTCGGCCGACTTATGACCCGAATAACTACGGACAATATGAGAGTGTGGATTTCCGGAATAAGGCTGTAGTAGACTCCTATGAACCGGGTTCTACCTTTAAAATCTTAGTTAGCGCTGCTGCTATGGAGGAGGGGTTGGTAACTCCAGAAGAACGGTTTTACGACCCTGGCTATATCAAAGTTGGTGTAGAAAAAATCAAATGCTGGCGGCACTATCGACCTCATGGCAGTCAGTCTTTTACAGAAGTGGTGCAAAACTCCTGTAACCCAGGTTTCGTAGAAATCGGCCTGCGCTTGGAAAAGAAAGAAAAGGGCCTGCTTTATAAATACCTGCGGGCATTCGGTATTGGTAGTACTACTGGTATCCGCTTACCTGGGGAAGCAGCCGGGATTATGACCAAAGAAGAAAATTTGCGAGATATTAACATCGCAACCATTTCCATTGGCCAAGGGATTGCGGTGACGCCGCTCCAACTGGTAACGGCTGTTTCTGCGGTAGCTAATGGCGGGGTATTGATGGCGCCTCAAGTAGTGCGGGAAATCACCGATGATGACGGTAATGTTATCACTCCCTTTACGCCAAAAGAAGTGCGGCGAGTGGTTTCTAAGCAGACGGCTGATACCATGTGTGAAATCTTAGAGACGGTGGTATCAAAAGGTACTGGGCGTACTGGCTATGTAGAGGGGTATCGGGTTGGTGGCAAAACCGGTACGGCTCAAAAAGCAGGCAAGGGCGGTTATCAGGACGGTAAATATGTTGCTTCTTTTATTGGTCTTGCTCCTGTAAATAACCCTGAATTGGTTATTTTAGTCGCCGTGGATGAACCTAGTGGTTCTGCTACAGGCGGGGGTGCTGTGGCTGGTCCTATTTTTCAGAAAATTATGGAAGATAGCCTTCATTACTTAGGTATCCCAGCGCAGCATACAGAGGGAGATGTGCTTCCAGGCGTTGATAACGGCAAGGAAGATACGGTAAAACAGATTATTGTACCTGATGTGGTAAACTTACCTCAGGCTGATGCTGAGGAAGCGATTCGCATTGCTGGTCTTGCACCTACAGTAGAAGGTAGTGGCAGCGTTGTCGTCAAGCAGACGCCGGCGGGCTTTAGTAATGTGAGCTTAGGCACGAAAGTGGTTTTGCGGTTAGGGGATGCCGTAGAAGGACAGGACGGCTCTGTGACAGTGCCGGACTTAACAGGAAAACGTCTCCATGAAGCGGCAGATTTGTTAGCCGCTATGGGATTAACGATGCAGTCTGAAGGCAGCGGTCTGGTAACGGAACAAGATCCGATTCCAGGTACGAAGGTGAAATCCGGTACGGCAGTAAAAATTATCTTTGAAGAAGAAAATGCCGGAGCTGCTGTAGTCGGTCCGTAAAAGATTTTTGTGTTGGCTAGAATAATATAGATACAGTGAGTTTGTGATTAAAAATGGAGGAATGATTTATGCAGCTAACAGAAATTGCTGCTTTCCTGGGGCTGAGTATCCAGTCCGGTGGGGAGCAGAACATTACTGGAATACAATATAACTCTCAAAAAGTGCAGCCAGGAAATATTTTTGTTTGCATTCAAGGAGAGAAAACAGACGGCCATAACTATGTGGCGGACGCTGTTAGCCGTGGCGCTGTTGCTGTCTTAGCTGCGCATACCTTGTCAGATTTACCTGCTCAGGTGTCTCTGTTGATTGCAGAGAATCCTCGTCTTGCCATGGCTTCTCTTGCTGATATGTGGTATCAGTTTCCAGACCGCAAAATGCGGGTAATTGGTGTGACAGGTACCAATGGGAAGACGACAACTACTCATTTGATTAAATGGGTATTAGAACAGCAAGGATATGCTACGGGTCTTGTGGGGACTATCCATAATGTGGTGGGGGCACTAGATGTACCTAGCAGCAATACTACACCAGAATCATTAGAGCTGTTTGCGCTTTTCAATGAAATGGTGAAAAACGGTTATCAGTATGGTGTGATGGAGGTTTCTTCCCATGCCTTGAAGCAAGGCCGTGTTTCTGCCTGTCGTTTTGCAGCAGGCGTATTTACCAATCTCACACAAGACCATTTGGACTATCATGGGACCTTTGAAGATTACTTGGAAAGCAAAACGAAACTATTTTCCATGCTGAATCAGACAGGGGATTTTCCTGCTTATGGTGTGGTAAATATAGACGATGGGGCGGCAAGTAGCTTTATACAGGCGGCCAATGTGCCGGTGTGGACTTATGGTCTGGGTGCATCTGCTGATGTGCAGGCGAAGGATTTTCATCTGACGGCTGGCGGTACGCAACTAACTATTTGTTATCAGGGCAAAGAATATCTGGCTAAAATTCCTCTAATCGGGAAGTTTAATATTTATAATGCTTTGGCTGCTATTACGGTGTTATTAGCAGAAGGAATTGCTATGGAGGCAATTTTGGTGGCGTTGGCTAGCGCACCTCAGGTACCTGGTCGTTTTGAACTGGTAGATTATGGGCAGGATTTTGCAGTGGTGGTAGACTATGCTCATACGCCGGATGGCTTGGAAAATGTGCTTTCCACAGCAAGAGAAATTACCCACGGCAGAGTGATTTCTGTCTTTGGCTGTGGCGGTGATAGGGATAAAACGAAACGTCCTATTATGGGGGCTATCGGCGGAAAATATAGTGATTTTGCTATTATTACGTCTGATAATCCACGGACGGAGAATCCCTATGCTATATTAGAACAGGTAGAGGCGGGGATAAAAAAGGAAACCAACCATTATGTGGTGGAAGAAAGCAGAGGTGCTGCTATCGCAAAAGCCATCGCTATGGCAGAACCCGGAGACTTGATTATGATAGCAGGGAAAGGCCATGAAAACTATCAGTTAGTAAACGGGGAAACGCTGCATTTTGACGACCGGGAAGAAGCAAGAAGTTGTCTGGAAAAACGGCTGGCCGGGAAAACAATAGAGAAATAGAAAAACAAAAAGGATTTTATGGATTTACAGCGTATTTTATATTGTTTTGACAAAAGTAAATCTTACCTTAATCATATCTTATCGACGCAATGTATTTTAGTAATTTGAAGTTTTACCGGAGAGAGGAACCAATCCATGAAAATAGCTTTAGCCGCATTATTAACAGCATTTATCATCGCCGCTGCATTGGGCCCTATCTTCATTCCTGTTTTTAGATGGATGAAGTTTCGTCAGACCATTCGCAGTGACGGGCCCCAGCGTCACCTGGCAAAGGCTGGTACACCCACCATGGGTGGTATCATCTTTTTGCTGGCTTTTGTGGCGAGCGCTGTTTTTTGGGGCAGCGGTTCTCGGGAATTATATATCATCCTAGGTTTTACCTTAGCGTTTGGACTGATTGGTTTTTTAGACGACTTTATTAAAGTAGCGTTGAAGCGGTCTTTAGGCCTTACCGCTAAGGAAAAATTGATTTTACAATTTGTCGTTGCAGCAGTTTTATGCTGGCTGATGGTGAAGATAGTCGGCAGAGGTACTGAGATTATTTTCCCAGGTATCAGCGGCGGTATCGACTTTGGTTGGTTTTATTATCTATTTATGATTGTTTATATCGTAGGAATGGTAAATGCAACCAACCTGACGGATGGCTTAGATGGTCTTGCCGCTGGCATTTCCTTTATCGTGTTTTTAGGCTATATGCTTATTGGGTTGTTAGCTATTGGCAGAGAGCCTATTATCGGAGTGAATTATTTAGAGGTGGCCATTGCCACGGCAGCTTTTGCCGGTGGTTGTCTGGGGTTCCTTCTGTATAATCATTATCCTGCTAAAGTGTTTATGGGAGATACTGGTTCTCTTGCTCTTGGCGGTGGACTTATGGTCATCGCTATGATGACCAAAACAGAAGTAGTATTGCTTTTTATGGGTGCGGTATATTTGATGGAGGCTCTTTCTGTTATCTTGCAGGTATTCTCTTTTAAATGCTTCGGTCGGCGTATTTTCCGTATGAGTCCGCTGCATCATCATTTCGAAATGCTGGGCTGGTCTGAGTTAAAAGTTGTCTATTCTTTCTGGCTGACTGCGGCATTTTTCGTATGCATTGGTTTGTGGCTGACGACCTTATAAATAGAATGGGTATCATAAATGGGAGATGATAGCAAATGGAAAAATTAGAATTAGCCGGAAAACAGGTATTGGTAGTGGGGGCTGGTTTGAGCGGCGTCAGCGCAGCAAAATTTTTAACCAGCAAAGGTGCTAATGTTTCTCTTTATGATGATAAGCCAATGGAAAGCCTAAGTGACCAGGCGAAAGAGTTATTTTCTAAGGAAGTGACCTATCTTACCGGCGCTGGTAAAGAAGGGGATGGCGTTCTGCTTACAACCTTTGCTTTCATGGTGGTAAGTCCAGGTATCTCTTTGCAGGCGCCTCTTTTGCAAAAAGCTGCTGCTTTGAAAATCCCTATTATTGGTGAGTTGGAGCTGGCATATGTGTTTAGCAAGGGCCGTTTTGTGGCGATTACCGGGACTAATGGTAAAACCACAACGACGACGCTTACGGCAGAGATTTTTCGTGCTGCCAGAAGAAAAATGCTTTTAGGTGGTAATATTGGTTTGCCCTTGGCAGAGCAGATTGCCCTCTCTGAGGAGGATACTACTATTGTGGCAGAAGTATCCAGCTTCCAATTAGAAACAACCGAAGCGTTTTGTCCGGTGGCGGCGGCAGTATTAAATATTACCCCTGACCACTTAGACCGTCATGGGGACATGGCGGGCTATACGGCGGCAAAGAGTAATATTTTTGCCCGTCAGGGAAAAGAAAACTATACCATATTAAACTATGATGATGAAAATACTCGTGCATTGGCAGAGAAAACCCTGGGGCAAGTAGTGTTTTTTAGTAGGAAGGAAAGACTAGAACAGGGCGTATGGGTAGAACAAGGAAAAATCGTTATTACTTGGCAAGGCAAGAAAGTCCCTGTGGTAGCTTGTGATGAAATCTATATCAAAGGAAATCATAACTTAGAAAATGCGCTGGCTGCAACGGCCCTTGCCTGGTTCTGTGGTATTGATGCCATGGTTATTGCTGATGTTTTACGCAATTTTCGTGGGGTGGCACACCGGTTAGAATTTGTAGCTGAAATAAATGGTGTGCAATATATTAACGACTCAAAAGGAACCAATGTGGATTCGACTATTAAGGCATTGGAGACCTATCCTGACCATATTATCTGGATCGCCGGTGGCAGAAATAAGGGGGCTAGCTTTGACCCGCTGATACCGCTGGTACGGGAACGGGTAACAGGTGTTGTGGCCTTGGGAGAATCTGCCGGACTTATTAAAGAAGTAGCCGAAAGGGCTGGTATTCCTGCTGATAAAATTTATTTAGCAAAAGATTTGTCTGATGTGGTACGGCATTGTCATGAAATAGCAGAGCCTGGGGATGTGGTGTTATTATCTCCTGCCTGTGCTAGTTGGGATATGTTCCGTAGCTATGAGGAGCGGGGAGATATATTTAAAAATCTGGTGCATACATTAGAGTAAGATTGACAGACTAATTTTGGCAAGCAAAAACGAGGAGGTCGTTTCATTGGCTAAAAGCAGAGGAATCCAAGGAAAAGTGCCTGATTTTGGCGTATTTTTTGCGGTGCTGGTATTGTTGGGTATTGGTATTATTGCAGTCTTTAGCGCTAGTCAGTACTTTGCTCAGTATGCGCCTTATAATGATAGTTTGCATTTTCTGAAGCGACAATCTATCAATGCACTTATCGGCATTGTGGGAATGCTATTTGCTATGAAAATAGATTATCGTTGGTTTCAGGTATTGGCTTTACCAGGGCTAGTTATCTCTATCCTTATGCTGGTCGTGGTGCTTGCTTTAGGCGGTACCCGCTGGATTTCTTTAGGATTTATCCAGTTTCAGCCTTCAGAAATAGCTAAAGTTGCCATTATTGTTTTTATGGCATTGATATTGAGCCGAGATCCAGAACGACTGCAATCTTTTACCCATGGCTTTTTGCCTTGTCTGGGGTTAATGGGATTAGTTTGCGGGTTGGTTGTTATTAAGGACTTGAGCACTTCCATTGTTATTGCCGGCACTTGCTGTGTGATGATGTTCTGCTCTGGCGCTAAATGGAGCCATATGGGGTTCATGTTTGCGCTGGGAATTGTGGCATTTATTGCAGCTGTTTGGGTAGAGCCATATCGCATGGCGCGTATCTTTGCTTTCTTAGACCCATGGTCAGACCCGCAGGGTGATGGTTTCCAGACCATTCAATCCTATCTTGCCATTGGCAGCGGCGGACTGACAGGGGTGGGTTTAGGTGCTGGTAGTGCAAAATGGTATTATTTACCAGAACGGCATACGGACTTTATCTTTTCTATTTGGGCGGAAGAAATGGGTTTTTTAGGCGGTACCATTATTATTCTGACTTTCTTATTCTTTGTATGGCGGGGTTTTATGGTGTCTTTAAACCTAAAGAACAACTTCCAAAGCTTATTGGCGCTGGGGATTACTTCTATGATTGGCATTCAGGCGTTAATCAACCTATGCGTAGTGGTAGGGCTTTTTCCTGTGACTGGGGTGACGCTGCCGTTTATTAGTTATGGTGGGACTTCTCTTGCCATTTACCTGACGAGGGTGGGTATCTTATTGAATGTTTCTCGATATGCGAAAACCACCGGTGATTGATGATGAGAGTGATTATGACTGGTGGCGGTACAGGGGGGCATATTTATCCGGCCCTGGCCATTGCGCAAGGCATTTTAGATGATATTCCCCATAGCGACGTGCTTTATGTAGGGGGTAAAAACAGCATGGAAAAGGAATTGGCTACAAAAGCAGGCTTTTCTTTTCGTGAGATTGAAGTAGCGCCGTTACCCCGTAAGCTCTCGTTACAAACGGTAAAAAACTGTCATACTGCATTAAAGGCAGTGGGGAAGGCGCGGAAGCTAATAAAAGAATACCAGCCCGACTTGATTATCGGTACAGGTGGTTATGTGTGCGGGCCTATGGTGTTGGCCGGACATCTTTCTAAAGTGCCGACTATGATACACGAACAAAATGCGGTCCCCGGGAAAACCAATAAATTATTGGGCAGAATGGTAGACCGGGTGTGTTTGGGATTTCCAAATACTGCCCAATGTTTCCCAAAACCAGAACGGTGCGTATATACGGGCTTGCCAGTGCGGAAAGAAATCCTGGAGCAGAATAAAGCGGAATCCCGCAAGGTGCTGGGACTACCCCAGGATAAGCCGGTGCTTTTAGTCACTGGAGGCAGTCAGGGGGCCCATGCTATCAATGCGGTAATGGAGCAGCTCTATAATCCGCTTTTAGCAAAGGGCATCGAAATCCGTCATATTACCGGCAAGAAGGAATATGATAAAATCCAAGCTTTTGCTGATAAAAAGAATTTTAATGACTATCCGAATCTGCACTTATTGGCTTATGGATATCATATGGAGCATTGCCTTACTGCTTGTGATTTAGTGGTGGGCAGGGCAGGGGCGTCGTTTATCGCAGAGGTGACCGCTGTAGGACGGCCTAGCATCTTGATACCATACCCCTATGCGGTGTATAATCATCAAGAGGTAAATGGACGGGTCGTGGAGAAAACAGGCGGCGCAATGGTACTTTTAGAAAAAGATTTGACGCCAGCCCGGCTGGAACAGGAAATCTGTTCTTTGCTTCTAGATAAAACTCGTCTTGCCGCCATGGCAGAAGCTGCATGGCAATGCGGCAACCGTCATGCTGTGGATGATATTTTACAGGAAATTAAACAGTTAGTTGAAAAATAGATTTTGGGCTTGAGGGGAGCGGGCAATTTTGCAGAAACAAGCGGGTGCATATTCCTTTGGGAAAACCCATTTTATAGGTATCGGCGGCGCTGGTATGAGTGGACTGGCGAAAATATTATTAGAAAAAAACGTAGCTGTTTCCGGTTCTGACTGTAGCTTTTCTCCAGTAGTAGAACAGTTGCAACAGATGGGCGCTATGTGCTTTGGCGAGCAGAAAAAAGAAAACATTACGGACGATATTGATTTGGTGGTATATTCCTCTGCCATTCGGCAGAATAACCCAGAAATCATTGCAGCCCAAGAAAAGGGCATCGAAGTGGTGTGCAGGGCGGAGCTTCTCGCTCGGCTGATGTTGTTGCAGACAGGAATTTCTGTGGCTGGTACCCATGGGAAAAGCACCACAACGGGAATGCTTTCTACCATTTTATTAGGGACAGATGGTATGGCTCCTACTGTAGTGGGTGGGGCATATCTTCCCCAGATTCATGGTAATGCGCAGCTTGGCGCTGGAAAATATCTGGTGGCTGAGTCTGACGAAAGCGATGGGTCTTTTTTATTGCTGCATCCGGAAATTGCTGTGGTTACCAATATTGAAGCAGACCATTTGGACCACTATGGTTCTTATGAGAAGGTATTGGAAGGTTTTACTCAATTTTTAAATCAGTTGCCCGAAGCAGGGCTAGCAGTCGTATGCCTGGATAGTCCTGGTGTAAAAGATGTTTTGCCTCAGCTTATGGTAAAGCAGGTAGTGACTTATGGCGTTGAAACTGACGCTGGGGATTTTGGGGCTACCGATATTACTTATCATGGTAGAGGCAGTTCTTTTATTTGCACCCATCATGGTAGGTCTATCGGTAGAGTAGAGTTATCTGTACCTGGTATTTATAATGTCTGCAATGCATTGGCGGCTATTGCTGTTGCCCTACATATCGGAGTGGATTGGCAAGATATTTTAAAGGGATTAAAAGCCTTTCAAGGGGTAGGCAGACGGTTTGAAATCCTTGGAGTGGAAAAGGGTGTGACGGTTGTCGATGACTATGCTCACCATCCTACAGAAATCAAAGCAACCCTTGCTGCTGCAAAAAATATGGGGTATCAGCGTATTATTGCGGTATTCCAGCCCCATCGCTACAGCCGTACCCAGGCGTTGTTTGATGAATTTACAGATAGTTTCCTGGATAGTGATGAGATTATTATGAATGGGATTTATGCGGCGTCCGAAGACCCTATCCCTGGGGTGTCCGGTAAAATCCTTGCTGATGCTATCCGAGAAAAACATGGTTATAAAATAGTTATTCAAAATTTGTTCTTTTTTCTGCTCGATAAACATGGAT
>CAMNVD010000025.1 GCA_946562005.1 uncultured Clostridia bacterium
TGCGCGACGAACTTTACCTCTCCGAGTTACGACGATTTTTTCGATACGAGGAGAGTGGATTGGGAAAGTTCTTTCTACCCCTACGCCATAAGATACACGACGTACAGTGAAAGTTTCTCTTAAGCCACCGCCACGACGTTTAATCACAACGCCTTCAAAAACCTGGATACGTTCTCTGTTACCTTCCACGATTTTCGCATGTACTTGCACAGTGTCACCAGGGCGAAACTGAGGAATATCTTGACGCAATTGTTCTTGTTCAATGCTTGCAATAATATTCATTATTATTTCCTCCTTTCTGCTCAAATGTTCATTCTAATCTACCTAAGACTACAGCGGAACATTCGTCATACCTAAAACAACATTAGCATTTTACCACAACATCATGATAAAATCAATCATTATTTTTTTCTATTTTTCTAGCGTTAGATTCCCCCATAAGCCGGTCTAGGATGATAGAAACAGCGCTCCGCACCGAGAGGTGATTATATTCTCCAGCACCATAAATAGGCCGCAATACATAATCTGCCCGGGCAAGAAGCTCATCAGTAAGCCCCCAGCCAGTGCCAAAGACAAGAAGATAGTTGCCTCCCACTTCCCGCATAGTCCTTCGCATCTCTTGATAAGGCATCATACCATCCTGCACATTAGCGGTAGTACAGATGATTTTTGGTTTTTCTCCATATTGTTCGGCAATGGCGGCCTCTGCATCCTCTAGTGTTTTCATAATTGCCACCCTGTCCAGAGCATTATGCCGGTCTGGATTATATGTAGCGCCAAAGCCCTCCTGCCAATGATGAAGTAATGTTTCAATGAGTTGGATTTGCGCCTCTTGGGGCTGGACCAGATAATATTTCTCTACCCCAAAGGTAGTAGCAGCCCGTGCAATATCATGCAAATCTAAATTAGTAAGAGATGTATTGATGATGTGTTTTTTCTTGTTATATACAGGGTAATGCACCAGCGAAACAAAGAGCCGGAAAGGCTTTTCCTTCCCTTGCTGTATTTCTTTGAGCATCCCGACGTCCTCCTGGGTAAGAGCCGCCTTTTCTAATAAATCAGGTCTCCGTGTGACGGTCGCTTCCAGAGATTTTCTCCGCCGCCACTTACGGATTTCCTCATGGTTGCCGCCAGTTAATACCTCCGGCACCACTCTTCCGGCGTATTCTAAGGGCCGAGTATACTGGGGATATTCTAATAAGTCCTGACTGAAGCTTTCCTCTACAAAAGAAGCCTCATCCCCTAACACTCCCGGCACTAGCCGGGCCACAGCGTCTGCCATGACCATAGCTGGCACTTCTCCCCCGGTAAGGACAAAGTCCCCAATAGAAAGCACATCTGTTACCAAAGCGTCCTCTACCCGCTGGTCTACTCCTTCATAGTGACCGCAGATAAAGATAACCTGGTCTGCATGAGAGAGTTCTTCTGCCTTCCGCTGGGTAAAAAGCGCTCCTCTGGGGCTAGTCAGCACTACTCGCACTTTTTTCCCCTCTTGCTTGCAATCCGCCACAGCGTCAAAGATAGGCTCCGGTTTCATGACCATACCGGCACCACCGCCATAGAGTTTATCATCCGCCGTATGGTGCTTGTCCGTGGTATAATCACGAATATTATTAATATGTAAATCCAGAATGCCCGCCTCTGTTGCCCGTTTCATAATGCTGTGGTTCAGCGGCTCAAACATTTCTGGAAACAATGTCAAAATATCAATGCGCATATACGTTCCTCTTTTATAGCAATCCTTCGGGAATCTCCACTTCCATGGTTTCCGCCTCTAAATCTATTTTCTTTACCACCCAATCCAATGCAGGAAGGGCGATGATTTTCCCATTGGTCATTTTTACGTTATAAATATCATTAGCACCAGTAGCCTGTACAGAAAGGACTTTGCCAAAGTATTCTCCCTGGGTATAGACTTCCAGTCCCTCAATCTGGAAATAATAATAGACCCCTTCGGGAAGGGGTACCGCATCTTTCTTATCTACCTGCAAATAGCTAGGCGCTAGGGCTTCTGCCATATCCCGGTTTTCTACTTCAGTAAATTTCACTAAGAGGATTTCCTTATGAGGACTAGCAACGTCCACAGTCAAAAGAGCACCTTTCTTTTCACACCAAAGCTTGCTTCCTTTTTCAAAGCGAGCAGGGTTATCCGTGAGCACTTCCACCTTTACCTGGCCTTTGATACCGTGGACTCCGATGATTTTTCCCACGTTGATTTTATCTTTGCTTTTATCAGCTTTATCCATATTCCACCTAAATCATTTGTTTTCTTTTTGATTGCCGTACCGGGCGATAACCGGCCTGTCATCCTGAGCATTAGCCAGTTTATCATTCTGAGCCTCAGCTAGTTTGCCATTCTGAGCCACAGCGAAGAATCTTTTTCTAAAATCCATTTAAATAAAAGAAAAGAAGGGACCCTCCGGTCCCTTTTACCGAATTTCTAAATTCGCTTTTTTCCCTTCTTTGGTAGCAGCAGCTTTTACCACTACACGGATAGCCTTAGCGATACGCCCTTGCTTCCCGATGACTTTTCCCATATCCTCTTGGGCTACATGGAGCTCCAAGTTGATTTGGTTTTCTTCTTCGGTATCCACCACTTCTACCTGGTCTGGGTTTTCCACCAAAGAGCGGGCAATATGCGTAACTAATTCTCTCATGTTCTTCCTCCTAAGCATCACAACAACACAATATGTTACTGATGGATACTATTCGGCTTTTGCTTTGCTGATACCAGCCTTTTTGAACAAAGCTTTTACGGTTTCAGAAGGTTCTGCACCTGTTTGTAACCATTTTACAGCTTTTTCAGCATTCACGCTGATTTCAGGTGGTTGTGTGTTTGGGTTATAATAACCGATTTCTTCGATGAAGCGGCCGTCTCTAGGAGAACGGGAGTCAGCTACAACAACACGGTAAAAAGGGTTCTTTTTCGCACCCATTCTTTTCAAACGAATTTTTGTTGCCAAGATATTCACCTCCTTTAACGTACTTTATAATTCGCTCCTTGTTACGGGAGCAAAGTTTACTACTTCCTCGTCACAATATTAACTATCAGAAGTAGTCACAGACTCTTTATACCTTGTGGCATATTAAATATTACATAAAGGGAAATTTGAAGCCGCCTTTGCCACGCATTTTCTTTTTCATTCCCTTAGCGTCACCCATCATCTTCATCAATTTTTGCATTTGGCTAAATTGCTTTAAGAGACGGTTCACATCCTGCACTTGGGTGCCGCTGCCTTTGGCAATGCGCACCTTACGAGAGCCTGTAATCATATCCGGCTTTTGCCGCTCTTCCCTGGTCATAGACTGGATGATAGCCTCTACCCTAGTCATTTCTTTCGGGTCGATTTTTGCATCCTTGAATTGCTTGCCTAGCCCGCCCGGAAGCATGCCAATTAAGTCCTCCATAGGTCCCATATGCTTCATCTGCTCGATTTGCTCCAGGTAATCTTCCATGGTAAATTGCGCTTTGAGCATTTTTTCCGTCATTTCTTGGGCTTTCTTCTCATCGACTACAGCCTGAGCCTTTTCGATAAGAGAGAGTACATCCCCCATACCCAAGATACGGGAAGCCATGCGGTCAGGATAAAATGGTTCTAACGCATCCAGCTTTTCCCCCATCCCGACAAACTTGATGGGTTGGCCGGTGACTGCTTTTACAGAGAGCGCTGCCCCACCACGGGTATCCCCGTCTAACTTGGTCAGTACCACCCCGGTGATACCAATAGCTTCATGGAAAGACTCTGCTACTTTTACAGCGTCTTGGCCCACCATAGCATCTACTACTAGCAAAATATCATTAGGCTGAGAAACTTCTCGCACGCCTTTTAGTTCTTCCATCAGCACTTCATCGATGTGCAACCGACCGGCAGTATCCAATATCACATAGTCATTGCCATGGGTCCGGCCATGAGCAATAGCTTCTTCGGCAATAAGCACAGGATTTACCTGGTCTCCCAGAGAAAAAACAGGAATGCCCAGTTCTTCCCCTAGCACTTGCAGCTGTTTGATAGCCGCAGGACGATAAATATCTGCCGCTACCAAAAGGGGACGTCTGCCTTGATTTTTCAGCCATTTGGCAAGCTTGGCGCTGCTGGTAGTTTTCCCAGAGCCCTGAAGCCCCACCATCATGATGACTGTCGGCGGTTTCGAGGAAACATTTAGCTTAGACTGTTCCGCACCCATAAGGGATGTTAATTCTTCATTAACGATTTTGATAACCTGTTGGCCCGGAGTAAGGCTTTCCAGCACATCGCTACCAATGGCCCGTTCCTTCACCTTGCCCACAAAGTCCTTTACCACCTTATAGCTGACATCCGCTTCTAAAAGAGCGATGCGGATTTGCCGCATGGCTTCATTCACGTCCGCTTCCGATAAACGACCTTTGCCAGTTAGCTTTTTGAAAGTTTCTTGGAGTTTATCCGCTAAATTTCCAAATAACGCCATAGGTTATTCTATTTCCTTTCTTCTTCTTCGATGGCATTGATTTCAGCCATAGCCTCGGTGAGAATCCCCGTATCTCCTGTCTCATAGGCCTTGGCAATCACTGCCGAAAGCCGGGAAAGCCGCTCCTGTTCAGCCCCAAACTTCTGCACCAGCCCCAGCTTATCTTCATAGCCGATTAACGCTTGCTCACTACGTTTGACTGCGTCATGGACCGCCTGCCGAGAAATGCCCAGCTCTGTAGCAATTTCTCCCAGAGAATAATCCTCATTATAAAATAAGTCTAAGATGAGCTTTTGCTTTTCTGTTAAAAGCTCACCATAAAAATCAAATAACATCGTGATCTGGGTAATTTTCTCTATCATTTGCTATCACCCAATTTCATTGTTATACTATCAAGTATTTTTCCTTAACAGCGATTATTATATACAAAAAAAATATATGCGTCAAGTTTTTTTTCTTGACAGCTTTGCTTTTTATTTATTTTGAGACGATTCTTTGCGCAGATTTTCTTGCTTCTGCGATAACCCTTTCCTCATCAATATGAAGCAGCTGATAATCTTTCATTAGGCATTCCCCATTTACCAGCATTGTTTTCACATTACTGCCATTTGCCGCATAGACAAGGTCAGATATCTTATCATGTCCAGGCTGCATATGCAGTTGATTCAAATCCACAAAAATCATATCTGCTTTTTTTCCAGGAGATAAAGTACCAATCTCTTGCTCCAGATGAAGAGCCTTCGCCCCATTCACAGTCGCAAAAGTCAAGACTTCACCTGCCGGCAACACCGTAGGATTCCCTGTAAGCCCCTTCTGTAATAAAGCAGCAATCCGCATTTCTTCAAACATATCCAAGTTGTTATTACTGCAAGAACTGTCCGTACCAATAGAGATAAGGATACCCTTATCCAGCATTTTTGTAATAGGTGCGATGCCATTGCCCAGCTTTAAGTTGCTCCGTGGATCGTGGGCTACAGCTACCCCATATTCCGCCAAGATACTTATTTCTGCCTCTGACACATGGACTAGGTGAGCGCCTAATACCGGCACCTCAAAAAAACCAATTTCCCCCAGTTTTTCTACTTGCCGCTTCCCATATTTCTCCAGATAATCCGCCTGCTCACTTTGGGTCTCTGCCACATGAATATTCAGGAACGTACCCAGCCTTTTCGCTTCTTGCACCATTTCCTGCAAAAAGTCCGGTGGGCAGAGATAGGGCGAATGGGGAGAAAGACAAGCCGTAATCCGCCCAGCCGCTGCTCCTTGCCATTTTGTATAAAAATCACAAGACTCCTTAAGTTTTACCGCACTATGGTCGATACAACGGCTAATATTAGCCCGGATACCGGTTTCTTTTACAGCTTCTGCAAGCGCATCAGCAAAAAAATACATATCTGAAAAACAAGTGGTTCCGCTCTTCAGCATCTCACAGATGGAAACCATACTGCCCCAATAAACATCTTCTGGGGTCATTTTGTCTTCTACAGGAAAGACCCGCTCAAAAAGCCAAGTATTGAGCGGTAAATCGTCACCATAACCCCTGAGTAAGGACATGGCAGCATGACCATGCGTATTAACAAGCCCAGGCATTACCAAACAGTCTTTTCCGTCTATGATTTCAGCTCGCGCTATTTCCTGCTGGCTAAGATGGGCGCCCACTGCCTGGATTTTATCAGCCTCAATCAAAATCTCGCCGAGAAAAGGCGGACATAATCTCCCATCAATCTCTTGTTCCATTGTAAGAATATAGGCATTTTTCACTAATTTTTTCATAAAGAATCCTACTTTTCTCTATTTTCTGTTATACCCCCTGAGACCATTTCTGGCAATGACACCGCCGAATCGGCTCCAAATCTGTAATAACTTGCGTCAAAAGTATAACGATTTTTTCTTCTAGTTGCTCCATATCAAAACAGATAATATCTTCTTCCCCAGCTCCAGTCGTACCAGCCGCTGGATTCATAGACATGGCAAGGCTGGCATAGCAAATACCAAGCTCCCGGCAAAGGGTCGCTTCTGTAGCAGAGGTCATACCGACCACTTCGCCACCTAGGATAGAAAAAGCTTTAATTTCCGCTGCTGTTTCAAAGCGAGGCCCTTCCGTGCAAACATAGACCAAATCCGGCACCAAAGAAATCCCTAACTTTTCCCCAGCACGAAGAAAGACATCATTCATCTCCCGACAATACGGATAAGTCATATCGACAAATTTCCCCTGTTCCAAGAGAGCCCCTTGGTAAAAAGAGGACTTTCGTCCCTTGGTGAAATCAATAAATTGTCCTAAAAGTCCCAGCGTACCAGGAGGAAAATCCTCCCGTAAAGAGCCGACTGCAGCAGTTCCGATAATCCGCGCTACCCCCAGCATAGAGAAGGCATAAATATTTGCCTGATAATTGACGCAATGGGGCAGGATGGTATGGGCTTTGTCATAGCCATGACGATTAATAAAATAGATTTCCTTCCCACCTAGCTCTCCCTTGAGCAGATAAACACTGCCATAAGGCGTATTTACAGTGACGCCTTGCGCATACGCACCAATGAGCGCAGAATTTTGAATGCCAGTACCGCCAATGATACCAATTTTTTCTTTCATCTCTTCTGCTCCTGTTTGCTACTCAAACAATGCCCGAGCAAAGTCTTCCGGTACAAACTCTCTTAAATCGTCAATGCCTTCCCCAACGCCAATCATCCGTACCGGCAGATTTAGCTCATTCTTAATGCCGATAACCACACCGCCTTTCGCAGTACCATCCAGCTTGGTTAGGATTAGCCCAGTTAGCGGCACCGCCTCACCGAAAATTTTCGCTTGAGAAATAGCATTTTGCCCAGTGGTAGCGTCTAATACCAAAAGCACCTCCGGCTGAATGTCCGGCGCTTCCCTGCTAATAATACGGCCCATTTTTTCCAGTTCTGCCATAAGATTAGCTTTGTTTTGTAAGCGACCTGCCGTGTCAATAATAAGCACATCAGTCTTCCTGGCAATGGCCGCTTTCATAGCGTCAAAAACCACTGCCGCCGGGTCTGAACCCTCCTGGTGATGGATAACGTCTACACCTACCCGTTCCCCCCAGACCATCAGCTGGTCGATAGCTGCTGCCCGGAAGGTGTCCGCCGCCGCCAAAAGCACTTTGTTATTCTCACTAAGGAAATAATTGGCAAGCTTGCCAATGGTAGTAGTTTTGCCTACCCCGTTGACGCCTACCATGAGGATAATATTTAATTCTCCTTTTCTCATAGGGAAACCACTTTCCCCTGTGGTTAAGATTTTGCTAATCTCTTCTTGGAGCACAGGCTTTAACTGTTCAGCATCTTTAATATGGTCCTCTTTCACCCGAGCCCGCAATCTATCTACCAGGAGGAGCGCTGTTTCCACGCCCACATCCCCTTGAATCAACGCTTCTTCCAGCTCTTCATATAAATCTTCATCTATTTTCCGCCCCAGAGAAAACACCGTATCTACGGTGCTGGCAAAGCCTTCTTTGGTTTTAGATAACCCTGCTTTTAATTTTTCAAAAAAACCCATTGTCTTTCCTCCTCATTGATTCGTTACAATATCCTAACTGATTTTCTCCACATCCTGTAAAGAAACAGAAATAAGCTTCGATACCCCTTCTTCCGCCATAGTTACCCCCCAGAGAGAGTCGGCCACTTCCATCGTACCCTGACGGTGAGAAATCAATAAAAACTGGGTGCTAGCTGCAAAGTCTGCTAGATAATTGGCAAAACGAGAAACATTAGCCTCATCCAATGCAGCGTCAATCTCATCTAAAAGACAAAACGGACTAGGCTTTACTTTTAAAAGCGCTAGCATCAAGGCCACCCCAATGATGGTCTTTTCCCCGCCAGAAAGCAGATTATAGTTGCTAATCTTTTTCCCCGGCAACTGTACAGAAATATCCACCCCGGTATAGAGCATATTTTCTGCGTCTGTCAGTAAGAGACTTGCGCTCCCCCCCCCGAATAAATGCCGGAAAGTATGGTCAAATTCCTTACTCACCTGATGGAACGTTTCGCCAAAACGCTTCACCATGATAATGTCCATTTCCTTAATAACCTTTTCCAGAGAGCCTTTTGCTTCTGTCAAATCCTGCTGCTGTTCTATTAAAAACTCATAACGGTCTTTGCTTTCCCGATATTCTTCGATAGCCCCTAGATTAATGGTACCTAGTGCCGCTATAGCCGTTTGCAGACGGATAATATCTTTTTTAACATCTTTCACGGTTGTCCCCTCTACCATATGGAGACAAGCCTGAGCAAAGTTCATTTCATATTTTTCCCAAAGTTTTGCTGCCTCATTCTCCCAGTCTGTTTCCAGCCGGGCCTTTTGCACTTCCTTCTCGTGGACGCTTTGCTGCAAAGCGCTTACAGTAGGCCGCAACTTCTGGATACCTGATTCCAGTCGCTCGATGGTATCTGCGTCTGCGCCCAAGCTATGACGAATTTCTGCAATAGCCTGTTCCGCTGTGACAATGGCCTGTCCTAAAGTTAAGACGACTCCTTCTGCCGTTACCCTGTCTTTTTCATGGTTCTCAATTTCCGCAGACCAGATAGAAATATCCCATTGCTTCTCTTCTTTTTGTTCAGCCATAGTCTGTCCTTCTTCTTCCAGACGACTGATTTCTTTACAAATCCCCACCAATTCTTGTTCTATTTTCGCATAGTGGATTTTCGTTTCCGTGAGACCTTGTTGCCCACGAGCAAAACTATCCCGCAATTGTAACAGCAGCTGTTCCTCAGCAGTTATCTGGGCTACTGTTTCTTCCATCTGCGCTAGGTCCGCTGCCAGCTCTTGATTTATCTCCCTTTTATCCAGCTCTACATCTTCTATTTGCGCCGCAAGCTCCTTCGCCTCCTGCTCATAAGCCGCATATACTTTTTTTGTCTCCTGCAAAAGGTGTTCTGCCTGCTGTTCATCTTTTTCCAGAGCCAGCTGGGCTAATTCCAACTGATGAATTTTACCGCTGTTTTCTTTATTTACCTGTTCCAGCTGTTCTCGTTCCGCTTTTAATGCGTCATATTTTTCTTTATAAGTTTGGTGTTCCTTTAACTTAGCGTCTAATTCTGACTCTGCTGCCACCAATGCATTTTTCCGGCCCAATAGGTCGCCAGTCTTTTTCTGTCGGCTTCCCCCGGTAAGAGACCCGCCAACGCTAACAATATCCCCCTCCAGTGTCACCACCCGGAAACTATATTTACTCTTCCGAGCCACAGCCGTTGCTGCGTCTAGATTTTCCGCCACCAGAATATTAGCCAGTAGATAATTAGCAGCGATTTCTACTTCTTTTGCATAGGTCACCAGGTCTACAGCCCGTCCTATGATACCATTTGCCTTCGTATAGTCAGAGATGGCGCTCGAGTTCCGCACCTGCAATGCGTCTAATGGCAATAATGTAGCGCGGCCAGCATTTTTCTGTTTCAAATAACCAATGACAGATTTCGCCTGCTGTTCTGTACCCACTACGATATTTTGCAGGCTACCGCCTAAGGCTGTCTCTATGGCCACACTATAAGCAGGAGGTACCGAAAACAAATCAGCCACCACGCCGATAATACCGCCACAAGAAGCTTGTCCCTGTTTTTTCCCTAGGACAGCCGCTTTTACACCAGGATAATAACCGTCAAAGCTTTCTTCCATATCTTTAAGCATATTGACACGAGCCTGAAGAGAATTAATCTGAAAACGCACTGTCGTTTCCGCTTCTCCCGCCTGTTGCAATTTAGCGGTAAAGGCGGCTAGTTGTTCATTGATTTTTTGGTTTTCCTCCTTCAGGGCCGCCATATCCTTACGGTTCTGCCTAATACTGGTGCCAATATCCTCTAACTGTCCATAAAAGAGTTCCTGTTGCTTTTTGTTTTCCAATTGCAACTGTTTACCTTTTTCTATCTGAATCTGTTTATTTTCCACAGACTGGTCTAATAAAGCCAGCTGCTGCCGAAAATCTTGAATTTTCTTCTGTACACTTTCTTGCCGCTGCTGGATTTGGGCAATCTTTTCCTGCTCCAGCGCAATGTCATCCTCACCGGCCGCCTGACTCCCTTCACCTTTGGCTAGGTCAGCCTTAATTGCGGCTATTTTCTCTTCCGTCTGTTTCTGGTTCTCCCTTAGTTCGGTTATTTTTTCTTGGTTTTCTTCCCGGTTTTTGTCCAGTTCTGCTATTTCCTTTTCCAGACGGGTAATATTTTCTTTTAATACTTGTATCTTTGATTGGGCCACCGTGATAAGGCTTTGTTGCCGCTCCCTTTCATTTTTGCTGTCAAAAAGTTGCTGTTGCAGTGCGCTTACCTTCTCACTGCTTTCCTGGGTTGCTAGGCGCAAGGCGGCTAACTCCGCTTCCTGTTTTGCAAGGGTTGCCTCTTTTCCCCATAATGTTTGTTGTTCCTGGGAAAAGTCCTTCTCTATAGCCTGCATTCCCTGGTGCAAATCTTGCATCACCAAAGCAGAAAGAGTAATATCGCATTGTTTTTTTTCTGCTTCTAACTGCAAAAATTTCTCAGCAGAGATACTTTGCTGTTTTAAAGGCTCCAAACGTCCCTCCAAATCAAACACAATATCACTGATGCGTTCCAGGCTTCGTTCCGTATCTGCCAATTTCCTTACAGCTTCCTTTTTCCGGTTACGATATTTTACGATACCCGCAGCCTCCTCAATGATGCCACGCCGGTCCTCTGGCTTTGCAGAGACGATTTCACTGACCTGCCCTTGTCCGATAATAGAAAGACCGTCTGCACCAATACCCGTATCTGCAAAACAATTAATAATATCTTTCAATCGGCAAGATTTCCCATTCAGCAGGTATTCACTTTCCCCGGTACGATATGTCTTTCTAGTAACAGCTACTTCCGCATAATCCAGCGGGATTGTGCCGTCACTATTGTCAAAGGTGATAGTAACCTCCGCAAAACCTAATGGTTTCCGATTCTTAGATCCCGCAAAAATGACGTCTTCCATTTTGCTGCCACGCAGATTTTTTGCGCTTTGCTCCCCCAACACCCAACGGATAGCATCCGCCACATTGGATTTTCCGCTGCCATTAGGACCCACAATGCAAGAAATCCCCTTAGAAAACTGGATTTTCGTTTTATTGGTAAAAGATTTGAACCCACAAACCTCTAATTCTTTTAAATACATAGTTACCCCTACTAAAAACGTATTTTACATATTATTTTATCACAATCACAGGATAAGAAACAACAATATTCAGTCCACAAAAGAAAGAAAACACTTTCTGCCCCAATATTGCAAAAAGTGTTTTTAATGTCCCGCTATCTTCATAGCTATCTTTTTGGTATAAGCCGTTAAGAAATCCTGCCAACACAGACAGACAGAACAACCATTATCTTGCTGAAATCTAATTTCATGGCCGCAAAGATTATCTCCTGGTAATATTTCTATTTCCTGCCCATATGTATGTCGCAGTTGCATTAAGTTTATCTTTTTCTGTCCGATATAAGTAGAAAGCTGCTTTCCCGGCACCAAGAAACAGCCCGTTTTATTTTGGACACCATCTGCCGCTAATAGCATCCTACATTGTTCCAGGGCCAAGGCACTCTGGACTAATTGCCCAAAGGCAGGATGAAAAGCGCCAGCCATCACAGCACCGCCTTCAGAAATATCCTCCGTCGGCTGCAAACCAATGCGGATGATTTGAATATTTTTTAGAATAAAAAAGGTAGCCATATCTCGGCACCACACCACCGCCTCCGTAACAGATAAGGGCTGGTAGCTACCAGCTTGATACATATCGTAAAGAGGCGTATCAGCTAGTACAACTGCCGGATAGATGCGTACCCCCTCCGGCTGCCAGGCGGCTGTCTGCTGCGCACCGCTTACCGCCTGCTCATAGCTATCCCCCGGCAGCCCCGGCAACAGTTGAATGATTAGCTGAAAGCCATATGCCTTTATCAAGTCTACAGCCCGGCAAATATCTGCATAGGTATGTCCCCGTCCTGCCTTGGCTAGCACCTCATCATTGAGGGACTGGACGCCGATTTCGATAGTGTCCACCCCATATTGCTGCAACTGCCGCAACCTCTCCGCATCAATATAGTCCGGACGGGTGGAAATACGAATGTGCGATACTGCGCCGGTTTCCTTTTGTTTATAGGCAGGCGCTAATAATTTGCATTGCACCTCCCAGGGAAGCCCAGTGAAACTGCCGCCGTAAAAGGCGATTTCCATACTATCCTCCGGCCGCAACTGTTCGATATCCTGCCAAATACCAGCAAAATCAATGGTCGCACTCCTACCTGTAATACGATGCTGATTACAAAATACACATTGATTCGGGCATCCCTGATGGGGAATAAAGAATGGTAATATGCGCCGTTTTGCCTTTGCCATAGGCCTTATTTTCCCTTCTTATTCTCTTTTAAGAGATACTTCCAATTGTTTTGTTTTTCCAGAGCATCTTTAGCGCTGTGCTGCTCGGCCTCTTTTTTACTTTTCCCCTCGCCCACACCTACCAGTTCTTCCCGGTAATAAACGCCCATGCGATAGCTCTTATCATGGTCGGGCCCCCAATCCTCTAACAGAAGATAAGTCACAGGGCCTAGATTTACCTTTTGCACCAATTCCTGTAGCATACTCTTATAATCCTGCGTATGATATTGGTCTACAGAGGAGATGGCAAAAGCTAATTCTTTTAAGACAAACCTCCTTGCCGCCTCAATGCCCTGGTCTAAATAAAGAGCCCCCAATACCGCCTCAAAGGTATCCGCAAGAACGGAAGGCCGCTTGCCTTCCCCGCCACGGGAAGCGCCATTCCCCATCATCAATACATCGCCAAAGCCCAACCGCTCTGCCGCCATAGCAAGGGAGCCCTCGCAAACCACAGAAGCACGCATACGAGTCAGATATCCTTCATCTACTTCAGGATAAGCAGCATAAAAATACTCTCCCATAATGATGCCTAGCACAGCGTCACCTAAAAACTCCAGCCGCTGATTATCCTCCCAAGCATGGTGTTTGGCCCCTTCAAAATAAGTAGGATGAGTAAATGCCCGTTTTAACTCCCCCAAGCCTCTTTCACTGATGCCTAACTTACGGCTAATTTGCAATATCTCTTCTGATACATTTGTTAATTTATTTTTTCCTGCTACCATGATTAAAACCTCTATTTTTTCCTTTTTACATTGCTATCCACTTTAATGTCCACCAAAACCTGCTGATTTATGCAGTCGTTTCTACAGATGCACTGAAATCTACCATATTTTTCTTTTCGGCTACGCAAGCGATTACATCCGCAACCGTAGCAAAAGATTCTC
Source organism: uncultured Clostridia bacterium (assembly GCA_946562005.1). Taxonomy (GTDB): domain Bacteria; phylum Bacillota; class Dehalobacteriia; order UBA4068; family JAAVYR01; genus JAAVYR01. Next base: position 13,711 of record CAMNVD010000025.1, read on the forward strand.
CTTCTTCATCTCCAACGATAATAT
>CAMNVD010000026.1 GCA_946562005.1 uncultured Clostridia bacterium
GTAAGGGCCGCAGCATTTAACACTTTCTTTGCACCGCCGACTTCATCTCTATCTAAATATCCGCCGCCTTCTAATACCACCAAAGCCCGGGAGGAAGCGTTATACTCTACCGGCAACGTTACCAGCTGGAAAAGCACCGCCGCAGAAAATAAAATAACGCCGAACCGTGCCATCATGGGATTAGACATTAGGATACCCAGAAGAATCAAAAACCAAGAAGCATTGCTGCCGATTTGAGCAATTGGTACCAGCATAGAGCGCACCTTAAGCGGAGTGTATTCGGTCTGATGTTGGATAGCATGGCCTGCTTCATGGGCAGCGACGCCAATGGCCGCAATAGATGTGCTATGATAAACGCTTTCAGAAAGTCTGAGCACTTTCGCAGATGGGTCATAGTGGTCCGTTAAATGCCCCGCTACCATCTCCACAGGCACATCACTAAGACCATTATAATCCAAGATGTTTCTAGCAACAGTTGCAGCAGAAGCCCCAGAGTTAGAGGCGACTTTGCTGTATTTATTAAATGTAATTTGCACCTTGCTCTGCGCCCATAAGGCCAACAAGATACCAGGAATCAACAATAAATATGTGGGGTCTAAATAGAACATTTCCTTACCTCAAGTCCTTTCTTTATCCGATACAGATAAGATTCTTCTCATTCTCTTGTTTCTATTCAATATTTTATCCAAAAAAGCTGAACAGATGCTTAATTTTTTCAGATTCCAAAACAATCGCCAGATTTGATGCCATACCCACGGATAAAGTCTTGTACCGCCATCATTTTTTTACCTTCCGGCTGCACCAGCCTGAGCCAGACACTACCCTCTCCGCAAGCGACTAGCACCCCTTTTTCTTTATCCACAGCAAGAACTTGCCCAGGTCTGGCCACTGCCCTCTCCTCTCCTACCACCGAGGCACCGATTTTCAATCGTTTTCCTTGATAAATGGTATACACAGTCGGGAAGGGATACATACCGCGGATATGATTATGGACTGCTGCCGCTGTCTTTTCCCAATGGACTTCTTCGTGTTCCTTCTTAAGAAGCGGCGCATAAGTTGCAATGGCATGGTTTTGCGGCGTGCGTTTTATCACACCGGCCTCCATATCCCGGAGAGATTGACACAGGAGCTCTGCGCCCATTTCAGATAATTTCTCATAAACATCGCCTACATTATAGTTATCAAAAAGAGGCATTTGCATACTAGCAATCATATCTCCAGTATCCATGCCTTCGTCCATATACATAATGGTAACGCCTGTTTCTTTTTCCCCATTGACGATAGCCCAGTGAATAGGCGCAGCGCCACGGTAATAAGGAAGCAGAGAACCATGAATATTTACCGCACCAAAAGGCGCAAGTTCTAAAAGAGGCTTTTTCAACAGCTGACCAAAAGCTACCACCACCAAAATATCTGGTTTTAAAGCCGCAATCTCTGCTACCACTTCAGGCTCATTGATGCGGGCAGGCTGTAGCACTGGTAACCCATGAGCAAGTGCTGCTTCTTTTACCGGGGTAAAGAGCACCTTACCCCCTCTGCCTCTAGGTCTATCCGGCTGCGTAATCACAGCAGCGATTTCATGGCCGCAAGCTATCAGCGCTTCCAAAGGCTTTACTGCAAAATCAGGACTTCCCATATAGACAATGCGCATCGTATTATTCCTCTACTTCCCGTTCCATAATATCTACATACAAGATACCCTTTAAGTGGTCTATCTCATGCTGAAAAGCCCGGGCAAGCAGATCTTCTCCCTTGATGGTAAAGGATTTGCCATTTCTATCCTGCGCTTCTACAGTTACTTTTTTGGCCCGTTTTACCAGACCGCTTTTTCCCGGTACACTGAGACAACCCTCCACATCTTCCTCTACACCTTCAGAAGCAATGATTTTCGGGTTGACAAGTTCGATAAGTCCATGTTCGTCACCGATATCCACCACTACCACTTGTTTCGAGATACCTATTTGAGGCGCAGCAAGACCTACTCCATCTGCCGCATAGAGCGTTTCAGCCATATCGTCTAATAGCTGATGCAAGTTTTCATTAAAGCGTTTCACTTCTACTGATTTTTCCCTTAGGATAGGATCGCCGATACATACGATTTGATACACCCGTTTTTTCCTCCTTGCAAATAAACCACACATATACTTTTCCCTGATTTCTATTTCATTTCAAATTCTTATTGTTTAATTATACCATAGATAGGGGGTCCACATCCACTGCCAACACGATTTTTTTGGCCACAGGCTGTTCCTTTTGAAATTGTTCTGTGGCCTGCTGGGCCCACCGACGTAACCCCTCTCCGTCAGTGCCTTTTAAAATCATCTGCATCCGGTAACGGTCCTTGATTTTTTCCATAGGCGCAGCTGTCGGCCCTAATAGATTACCAGAACGATTGTGAGGTGCATATTGCATCAGGTAGCCCTTTAGCTTCTCTGCCGCCATGGAGAGCACCGCCCGCTCCGTACCACTCATAATCAAGCGAATCAACGACACAAAAGGCGGATAAGCCCCAATCTCCCGTCGTTCCATTTCCTGTTCATAAAATGCGCCATAGTCTTGCCGAGCTGCGCAACGCACAATCCAATGGTCCGGTCGATAGGTCTGCACCACCACACGGCCCTGGCCATCTTTACGGCCGGCACGGCCCGCTACCTGGGTTAAAAGCTGAAAGGTCCGCTCCCCTGCCCAGATATCCGGTACATTAAGGGAGGTATCTGCCGCAATAACACCTACAAAAGAAACTGACGGAAAGTCCAGCCCCTTCACTATCATCTGAGTTCCGACCAAAATGTCGATTTCCCTATCCAACATCTGCCGATAGATTTTCTCGTGATTCCCCCGCACAGCTGTCACATCTCGGTCCAAACGAGCCACCCTAGCACCAGGCCAATGCTGCATCACTTCCTCTGCTACCTTTTGAGTACCAGCGCCAAATTGTCGGATAGCATGGCTATTACAATGTGGACAAAGAGTCGGGACCTCCCCCTGAAATCCGCAATAGTGACATTTCACCTTGCCGTCATAGGCATGATAAGAAAGAGAAACGGAGCAGTGCGGACACTCTAGTGCTTGCCCGCAAGTGCGACAGGACACAAAGGTGTGATAGCCCCGACGATTTAAGAATAGCAATACCTGCTGCCCTTGGTCCAGCGCAGCCGTTACGCCATCTACCAATCTATCACTGAAAATAGAACGATTGCCCTGGCGTAGCTCCTCCCGCATATCCACAACCTCTACCTGAGGCAAAGGCTGTGCATAGACTCGTTGACACAGCTCCACCAAATGATAATTTCCTTTTTCTGCCTGGTCATAACTATCCAGAGAAGGCGTTGCGCTGCCTAATACCAATAAGCCTTTTTGCAAACAGCATCGCTCCCGAGCCACCTCTCTGCCATGGAAACGGGGTGTTTGTTCTTGCTTATAGCTGGCCTCATGTTCCTCATCTACGATGATAATGCCTAAGTTCGGCATGGGAGCAAAGACAGCGGACCGAGCCCCAATAACCACCTGATAAACGCCTTGTGCGATACCCTGCCAAGCCTCCCGACGTTCACTACCGGTAAGACCGCTATGTAAGACAGCGATAGGTACGCCAATACGGCTTTTTACATAGTCCACCATTTGTGGGGTAAGGGCGATTTCCGGCACTAGGAAAATGCCCTGCTTCCCTTGACTCACAAAATGCTGCAATAAACGCAAATAGATTTCTGTTTTGCCACTACCGGTAACGCCATGAAGCAGCACCGGTTTTCCATCCTTTTCCCAGCTAGCCAAAATAGCAGACATCGCTTGCTGCTGCAAAGGAGTAAGCTCTCGCTGATTTCCTGGAAAATCAGGAGGGATAGCATTATGCCAGACAGTCTCCCCTACCTTTTTCACAGCACCTAGCTTTACCAAAGTTTGAATGATGTTTTCTTTTACACCAGTCGCCGCTAACACCTCTGAAAGTAACGCCCCATCGTGCGTTTTCAGATAATCCCTTACCAGTCCCCGTTTGCTGCCCTTCACCCCAGACAAAAGCTCGGTCTGATACAGTCGATAACGCAGAGAAGATTGAGGTAGTTTACCTGTAAGCTGTAACCCTGCCGGAAGCATCGCCTGCATGGCAGTAACCCAAGGGCAAAGATACCGTTCACTCATCCAATGAGAAAGCGCAATTAATTCCTGGTTAAAAAGGGGCTGGTCCGAGAGACACTCTAAAATATCTTTTACCTTTTCCACCGGAACTTCCGGTGTGTCTACAAAATCAACGACAATGCCTTCTAATGTTTCCCGGCCAAAGGGAATCTTCACAATCATGCCAATGGTAATGACAGGCTGTAAGAAGACGGGAATATGGTAATGAAATATTTTATCCACTGCCTTCACTGCCCGGTTGACGATGATAGCAGCATATTCTGGATATGACTTTTCATCCATTTTTAGCCCTCCCCTCTTTTTCTTACAGCCGCATCAAGTTTGTTGTTTTATTGTACCACAAAAGTAAAGAAAAATCTGCCTATGACTGGGAGATTTTATCTAATTTCTCGGCTTAAAGATAAGAGCGCCAATAAAGCTAAAGATAATCGCCGCAGAAATCCCGGCGCTGGTCATGCTGAAAATCCCTGTAATCACACCAATCAGCCCATGGACTTCAATTTCTTCTAAAGCACCTTTCAGAAGAGAATTACCAAAGCTGGAGATAGGCACCGAGGCCCCCGCTCCCGCTAGCTCCACCAGCTGGTCATAAATGCCAAAGCCCCCAAGAATCGCCCCGGCTACCACCAAGACGCACATGGTATGGGCAGGCGTCAGCTTCAGCACATCTAACAACAACTGTCCAATGACGCAAATAGCGCCGCCTACAATAAACGCCCAGATAAATGTTGTCATATCCATTGCACACACCTCCTATTTCATCCTACTTTCCCTCTAATACCACACCATGGGCAATAGCTGGAATAGTTTCCTTCTGTTGATAAGAAAGGGGAGACATGAGAGCACCTGTGGCCACCACCAGGATTTTCTTTAGTTCTCCACGCTGTAGCCGTTTTAAGAAATGGCCATAAAGCACACTAGCACAACAACCGCAGCCACTACCGCCAGAAAAAACCGGTTGTTTTTCCCTGTCATAAATCAGCAGTCCACAGTCTACAAATTTACTATCGTCTAACATGATTCCCTTCTGTTGCAGGAGCTCTTTGGTGATGTCATGGCCCACTCGCCCCAAGTCCCCACTAATAATCAAGTCATAAGCATCAGGCGTTATTTGCAAATCTTGAAAATGTTGATAAATCGTATCCGCAGCAGCAGGCGCCATAGCAGCCCCCATATTATTAGGGTCAGTGATGCCCATATCCACGATTTTTCCCATAGTGGCACTGGTAATGCGAGGCCCGCTACCACTAGCTGCTACCAGTCCAGCCCCTGCTGCACTTACTGTATATTGAGATTCCGGTGGTTTTTGGGCGCCGTATTCATTGGGATAACGAAATTGTTTTTCTGCCGTATTATTATGGCTAGAGGTAGCAGCAAGAGCATATTCCGCAGCGCCGCTATCTACCAAAAAGGCAGCCAGAGCCAAGCCTAACATAGAAGTAGAGCAAGCGCCAAAAATCCCTAAATATGGCACCTGTAGCTCCCTTGCCGTAAAGCTAGAAGAAATAATCTGGTCCAGCAAATCTCCGGCTATAAAAAAGTCAATGGGTTTATCTTGATTTCTCTTTAATACTGTATCACAAGCGTCCTGCATCATCTTCTTCTCTGCCAGTTCAAAGCTTTTTTCACCAGCCCACAGGTCCGCATAGAGTAAGTCAAAATCAGCCGCAAGAGGGCCCTTCCCTTCATCGGGGCCAGCCACTGCTGCGCCATCTATGAGCTTAGGCGGAGTGGAAAAGGTCCAGGTTTGTTTGCCATGTTTTTGCATCTTATAGATTCCCTCCCATCAGAAAATATTTAATCAAGGCTACAAAGAAAGCGGATACCACCCCAAAGACAATGACAGAGCCCGCTAGTTTAAACATATTGCAGCCCGTACCCAGCACCAGACCTTCCGTGCGATGCTCGATGGCAGCAGAGGACATGGAGTTAGCAAAGCCGGTAATGGGCACAGCAGTCCCTGCCCCTGCAAACTGAGCGATTTTATCATAAAGGCCCAGCCCCGTCAGGGTGATAGAGATGATAATGAGCACTGCTACGGTAGGATTAGCCGCTTCTTTCACAGGGAAACCGAAGTAGTTAATAAACATTTGTCGCAAAAACTCTCCAAAAACACAAATCAATCCGCCAACAATAAACGCTTTAATACAGTTCAGAAATATAGGGCGAGGAGGATTTTTCTCTTTTGCCAAGGCCGCATATTGCTGCTGTTCCTGCTGTTTTTGTTTTTGTTGCATTTGCTCTTCCATGGTTTTTGGTTGATTTTTTATTTCTTCAGAAGTGACCATCTTCACAGGTTGATTTGCTTCTTTTTCTGTCATACGTATTCCCTCACATTTCTTCTATGGCTTTCTTTGGTATATGATGGACAGATTTTTCTCCCTTTATGCATATTTTTCCTGATTTCCGTCATCTTAATCAATAAGCATATATTTTGTTTAATGTCATTCTGAGGCGTTCAAGCGACAAAGAATCTTTTAGCCCCCTCAAATACGCTCAAGATGACAACTAGGTGGGTAATACACTATAACTTTTTATCATCATAAAAGAAAAGGAGCAAGACGTTATGTATATCTTAGCCATCCGCTCACTTATATTGTATATCGGTGTGCTCATCGCCATCCGTCTTATGGGCAAACGACAAATCGCCCAATTGCAACCCTTTGAGTTCGTCGTCATTTTGATTATTTCCGAGATGGTATCGGTAGCATTACAAAGCACCAATATCCCTTTGATTAACACAGTTATTCCCATTATCGTTCTTGTTATTTGTCAAGTTTTCATCGCCCAGATGGATTTAAAAAGCGATAAATTCCGCAATCTCATTTGCGGCTCTCCAGCTATCCTAATCAGTAACGGCATACTCCAGGAAAAAACTATGGTAAGTCAACGCCTAGATATTAACGATATTCTGGAACAAATGCGGGCTAAAGGCTTTTTCGATATCGAAGATATCGCCTATGCCATCCTAGAGACGAATGGACAAATCAGCTTCATGCCAAAAAGCAGCGTCCGTCCGGTGCAACCTAGCGACATGGAGCTGGATATACCGGCAGAACGTCCCGCCATCACATTGATTGCAGATGGAAAAATCAACTACAACCACCTGCAATGGGCCAATGTAGATATCAACCAACTAATGCAGGCTATCAAAAAGGCTGGTTTTCCTAATGAAAAAGACGTTTTCATCGCAAGCCTGGATTACAAAAAAAATCTCTTTGTCCAATGCAAACAGGGTAAAGAACACCAAGGGCAAAAGAAAACCACAACAGTAAAACTATAAAGGAGCGTCTTCATTATGAAAATCTACATCTCTCTGCCTATCGCTATTTTGCTGTTTATTTTCTCTGCAAATTACGCTATCAATCTCTTAGAGGATGATGCGCAGACGTTTACCCAACAACTAACACAGATAGAAGAGGCTGTCCAAAAAGGAAATCAACAAAAAGCAAATGCCATCTATGAAGAGGTGGCCCAAAGGTGGAATACCCAATATAAAAAATGGGCCGTTCTCGTCGACCATGACAAGTTAGATGACATTAATCGTCTACTGGTAAAAATCAAAATCGACATCGCCCAAAATGAGTCCCTAGACCAAGACATCGCAGAAGTTATCTATCTCTTTCAGTCTATCCCCCGCACGGAGAAAATCACCTGGCAAAATATTTTGTAATCCGCCACTTGAGTACTAGGGAATTACACACTACTTCCGACACGCACTCATAGCTAGAGCTCATCTTACCATTCGCCGCTTCCTCTTTAAAACAAAAAAATACTTACTACCTCTTTACCAATTTCCCATGTAAGAGGCGGTAAGTATTTTTTATTTTTTATATAACATCGTTTATTCTACGGTCACACTCTTAGCTAAGTTTCGAGGCTGGTCTACATCACAGCCACGAGCAATGGCCGTATAATAAGCCAAAAGCTGCAAGGGCACAACTGTAAGAATCGGGGATAAGAAATCATCTGTTTTAGGGATATAAACTGCATGGTCTACTACTTTAGTCAAAGATTCTTCTCCTTCAAACCCAATACCAATCAAATGAGCGTCCCGAGCTTTGATTTCCTTTATATTGCTGACAGTTTTATCATAAACATCCATCTGAGTGCAGAGAGCTACCACTGGCACCCCATCTTCGATTAAGGCCAAAGTACCGTGTTTTAGTTCGCCCGCCGCATAAGCCTCTGCACGGATATAAGAGATTTCCTTCAGTTTCAGAGAACCTTCTAATGCCACGGCATAGTCCATGCCTCTGCCAATGAAAAACACATCTCGTTTGCCCGCAATATCTTGCGCCAAGTCTTCTATTTCCGGGATATCATTATCTAAGATTTGCTGGATTTTCTGAGGAAGAAGGGATAATTCGCCAAGCCATGCTCCCCCCTGTTCTAGAGAAACTTTGCCTAAAAGCTGCCCCAAGTAAATCGTTAAAAGATAAATTGCTACCAATTGAGTCATATAAGCTTTGGTAGAAGCAACAGCAATCTCTGGTCCGGCCCAGGTATAAATCACATCATCCGCTTCCCGAGAAATAGAACTGCCTAAGACATTGGTAATAGCGATACACCTAGCCCCACGTTTCTTTCCTTCTCTAAGAGCAGCCAAAGTATCTGCCGTTTCCCCAGACTGAGAAACCACAATCAGAAGCGTATGTTTGTCTATGATTGGGTCACGATAGCGAAATTCAGAAGCAATATCCACTTCTACTGGTAGTCGGAGCACCTTTTCCATGGCATATTTACCGATTAAGCCCGCATGGTAAGCAGTGCCGCAAGCCACCACCATCACCTTATTAATGGTTTTCATAAAGTCAGCAGTAATGCCTACTTCCTGTAGGTCCACCTGCGTACCGTCATTTACAACACGGCCCTTTAATGTTTGCTGTACCGCCATAGGTTGTTCGAAGATTTCCTTGAGCATAAAGTGGGCAAAACCACCTTTTTGCGCAGCTTCTGCATTCCAGGTAATTTCTGTGATTTCTCTCTCTACCAGCTGATTATCAGCAAACACTTCTACTTTATCCTTATGAATAACAGCTATATCATTATCCTTTAAGGACATAATCTTTCTGGTATGAGCCAGAATAGCCGGAATATCCGAAGCAAAGAAATTTTCGCCATTACCAACACCAATGATTAAAGGATTGTCCTTTCGAATGGCCACTAACACATCAGGATTTTCCTGACACATGGCAACGATAGCATAAGACCCATGAAGCCGCTTACTTACTTCATACATGGCTTGATACAAGTCGCCATTGTAAACTTCTTCTAAAAGGTGCGGAATCACCTCGGTATCTGTTTCCGAGAGAAAAACATGGCCCTTTGCCTCTAGTTCTTCTTTCAAAGTTAGATAATTTTCAATAATACCATTATGTACCACAGCAATATTTTTTTTGCAGTCACAATGGGGGTGAGAGTTATGGTCAGAGGGACGACCATGCGTCGCCCATCTGGTATGCCCAATCCCTACAGTAGCAGAGATTTTCCCTTCATCTATTCGGTCTTTCAAATCAGCAATTTTGCCTTTGCTCCGATAAAGACCCATGCCAGAGGATTCCTGCACTGCAATACCAGCAGAGTCATAACCTCTGTATTCTAAACTTTTTAAACCATCTAATAAAATGGGAACTACTTGTTTTTCCCCAATATATCCTACAATCCCACACATAATCTTTGCCGCCTTCCCTTACCATTCTTGCATATCGCCCATGGCAACTTTTGCGGTAAAAGCTGCCTATCCCAACTGCTCTTTGACTGTTAGACCAATAGCGTCCACAATTTGTTCCAATTGTGCCATATCCGGTCCTTCTGCCATAATACGAATCAATTCTTCTGTACCAGAAGGACGAATAACAATCCGTCCTCTCTCCCCGAGAATAGCCTCTCCTTTTGCCACAGCATTTAAAATATCCTCATTTTCAGACCAAGCCTTTTTGTCCTGTACATAGATGTTTTGGAGCACTTGAGGCAGCTTCTCCATAGCTTCTTTTTTCAACACCGACAATGGTTTTCCCGTTGCCGACAAAATATGTAATAGATTCAAAGCCGTGACTAGACCATCACCGGTCGTATTATACCGAGAAAAAATAATATGTCCAGATTGCTCCCCACCAAGGATGGCCCCTTCTGCCCGCATTCTCTCTATGACATAACGGTCTCCCACATTAGTCTGATAAAGCGTAATGCCTCGTTCTTTTGCTGCAAGAGAAAGACCTAAGTTGCTCATCATGGTCACCACCAACTTGTTTTCTGCTAGCTGGTTTTGCTCCCACAGATACTTACTGCAAATGGCTATGATTTCATCGCCATCGACCACTTCACCATTATCATCAACAGCCAAGAGTCGATCGGCATCTCCATCAAAGGCTAAGCCAAACTGAGCCTTTTTCGCAAGGACTGCTTGCTGTAGCTGTTCTAAATGGGTACTACCGCAACCATCATTGATATTTACACCATCAGGAGCCGCACCGATAATAGCTGCATTTAGCCCCAATCTTTCAAAGAGGCTCGGCGCAATAGCGCTAGCTGCCCCATTAGCACAATCTATCACAGCGGAAAGACCACTATAATCATCCTGGAAAATAGACGCTAAATAGTCAGCATAACAGCAGACGACGTCTCCATCTACCACCATCTCTCCCACGGAAGTCCCTGCTGCTAAATCCGCTTCTAAGTCAGTACCGTCTAAAATCAACGCTTCCATAGCAAGCTCAATTTCATCAGGGATTTTATACCCCTCTCCAGAAAAGAACTTAATACCGTTATCATAGGCAGGATTATGAGAAGCAGAAATCACAGCGCCAGCCGCAGCGCCTTGCTGCCGCACCAAAAAAGCTACCCCAGGAGTCGGTATCACGCCTAAAGAAACCACCGGCACACCTTGAGCCATCAACCCGGCCGCCAATGCTTTTTCCAGCATATCTCCGGAGATACGAGTGTCCCTGCCGATGAGCACAGCGCCATGCTCTCCACGGTCTCGATAGATTTTACCATATGCTAAGCCTATTTTATAAGCAAGAGAACAGGTAAGTACTGTATTTACTTTTCCCCGCACCCCGTCTGTTCCAAATAATCTAGCCAATGAATAGCCTCCTTATCTATACCAAGAAAAATCAAAAACACATCTTATTAAGCCTCACTCTAGGTGAAACACGAGGAAATTAACTTTCATCAGAATAAAAAAGATTCTTCGTCGTTTTACTCCTCAGAATGACAGTAACAAGTTACTCAGAAAACATACTATTCTTCTACAGCCACTAGCTCTACAGCAGCCGTTGTCTCAGACTGTTCTACCAGCTGCACACCTTCGGGCAACGATACTTTAATATCTACTTGAAGATTACCAGCAGCAGTTCCCGTTAAATCTGTCTGTACTATAATGTCTTCCGGCTTTAGGCTGCTCATCCGTTCCTTGCTACCCTGTACTGTTACATCGATTTTATCAGGAACAATCTTAGCCACCAAGCCATCTCCCACATACAGCGGTTTGACAACAAGACCAGAAAAGCTCTGCCGCTCCATTTGTTCTCGACGGGAAATTTCTACTGTCACACTGACTTCCGTAGCCCCATTGATGGTTACGCCTTCAGGCAGCGTTAATTTTTGCCGCAAAGCGATATTCCTATCAGCACCATCTACATCAACTGGCTCTGTATAAATCGTTGAAATTTTTTCTAAGATAGCATATTCTCCAGAAACAGTTATAATTTCCGGATTAGTCACAATACGGTCAATATGATAGCCCTCTGCCACACTGCCAGTAGTCGGCACCGTCACAGTTACCCGCTTAGTAGGCGCTTCATCTACAATAGGGATAGAAACATCTACCACCGACGGATTTAGCCGGAAATACTCATTGATTACTTTATCATTTTTATCGAAGATTTGCACCGGTACTGCACCCAGGTAATTTTCTGAAGGATTGGAAATATTAGCTGTTACTACCACACGGCTAATGTTATTCAGACGGCTTTCCGCACCAAATATCAACACTTCTGCGGGAGTCAGCACTGGGTCCAGCACCCGTTTTCCCTGGGGAAGCGGAGTAGCAAATTCTATATTTACTTCTACCGGCAGCTGTTTACTCTCCTCTGATTCTATGGTTAGAGACACTTGCCCCGGGTTTACAGATACCACATCAAAGCTATTGGGCGCCGCTACCTGGACCGTAACCTCTGTTTTCCCGACAGCAACCGCACCTAAATCAACATAGGCCTGGATATCTTTAGCAGATATCGCCGCACCAGTGCCACTGCCCTGCACTCTCACCCGTACCTGCACCGGCTCATTGGTTACTACTAAAGAAGCAGGTAAATTACGATATTCTAAAGGAACAGTCAAAGACAAATCCGAAATATTATTCTGCGTCTGCATCACATAAAACCATAATAACAGCGCCAAGGCTAAAGCCGCTAATTTATACCAAAAATTGTTGATAGAAACATCAATTTTTTTCATTGCTTTCATTGCTGTTTCTCCTTTGCCAGAATAGGTGGGTTGTCTGGGATTTCACCATGAAGACTTCTCCTAAAATATCGGCTAATTGTTTTTCATCAATATAGCGGACCAGCTTGCCGTCTCGGGCTACAGAAATAATCCCCGTCTCCTCTGATACGATGATAGCAATAGCGTCTGCAACTTCTGTAATCCCAATAGCAGCCCGGTGTCTTGTCCCCAAAGACATACTGATATAAGGATTATCTGTCAATGGTAAGAAACAAGCCGCTGCCGCCACTCGGTTCCCACGGATAATAACAGCACCGTCATGAAGCGGTGTAGAGGGAACAAACATATTCACCAAAAGTTCTGAAGTTACCACTGCGTCAATTTTAATACCTGTTTCGATATAATCATTAAGGCCTGTTTCCCGTTCTAAGACAATAAGCACCCCGGTTTTCGTTTTTGCGCAAGCAACAGCCGCTTTACTCAGCTCTTCGATTAAGCTGACAGCGTCTCCCGTACCAAGCACAGCGGAGCTCCGAGCAAAAAACTGCCCCCGCCCCAACTGCTCCAATGCACGACGTAACTCCGGCTGAAAAATAACGGCAAACGCCACAAAGATAACAGACCAGATATTCTCTAAAATCCAATTTACCGTATGCAAATTTAAGAGCTCACTAATGCTGGAGGCAATGACCAAAATGACCAAGCCCTTCAACAGCTGCACAGCCCTAGTACCCCGAATGAGTAAAATCAGCTTATAAATGGCATAAGTAACGATGAAAATATCTACGAGCATCGTTATAATGGAAATCGCATCTAATTGAAACCATGTCGGCATTGTCATCGTTCTCACTCCTTCAGCAAAGATAAAAATCCCATAATCTATATTATAATAGAAAATAAGAAAAATTCCTACTGTATTTTTCCTATTTATAGTAAAATTTTTCTTGGTAAATCTCTTTTTTTAGTGGTATTCTTCCCCAAATTATAGTAGAATGAACATAATATCAGCCAGATAATACAAATACCAAAAGGAAAAGATGGAAGAGCCTATGAATCAGCTGCCAAAAAATAAATATTTTACCTTCACCCTGCTTGCTTTTATGACTGGACTCCTGCTGATGATGGCTGTCCACACACAG
>CAMNVD010000027.1 GCA_946562005.1 uncultured Clostridia bacterium
AGTATGGTAGGCTCATCTCAAGCGCTCTTGATTCTCTGCTGTATGGCGGTGATTATCTCTTTTGGTGCTTACAAGCTAGGCATTCTCTCACGGAATCCTGTGACAGCTAGTGAGAATAAATAATGGTTTTATCCTATATGGTTTAAATTTATCATAGTTTAGTTAAGGGGGAACTGGTATGAATAATAAAAAGGGAATGATTCTTTTATCTTTGGGTTCTTTGGTATGCCTAACGGTTGGTTTTGTCTTAGGACAGGTGGTACAAGCAGTGACTGCAATGCCTGGTTCTGCTGATGATCCGCTGGTATCTCAAAGCTATGTAGAAAAGATTGTCGGTGAACGGACTGCTGCTATTCAAACCCAATTAGATGAGTTAAAGGCTAATGCAAATAAAGGCGGCACTACCACGACCCCAAATAATAACACAACCACGCCGAATAACAACACGACCACGTCGAATAATAACACCACAACCTCAAACAACAATAACACGACGACTACTACAAACAAAACGGTAACCATTAATGCCGAAAGCCTCAATGTACGGGGTGGCGCTGGGACTACTTATGCAAAGGTAGGCTCTGTAAAAAAGGGTGAAAAGTATAATTTATTAGAAACCAAATCCGGTACAGATGGCAATTGGTACAAAATCAAGCTAAGCGATGGTAAAGAAGGCTGGGTATCCTCCCAATATGCCAAAGTAAACTAGAGGCATACCACTTAAATATTTAAAAAATTACTTTCTACTTTGGACACGAGTTTCTTGTGTGTGAGGTAGAAAGTTTTTTTATGAAAAAGAGAGAACCATGGGAAAAGAACAGAGAATATTTCCCTTTTTCCCTGACAGAAAACGGCAATGTTTTTTTGTGGCAGGGTGTAAACTGGGATTAAATAAAATCCTAATCGAAACTTTGCACTGCGAAAAAGGGGGCCGTTTTATGTCTTACAAACGCTGTGAAAACTGCAACCAAGTGTCTTATTCTGCCCATGACAGGGGGATATGGTATTGCCCATATTGCGGTAAAGACCTGACCTATGCCGGCCTTATCACTGATGTCTACCGGGAACAAAACGAGCGGGTAATAGACAAGAAACGAACCAAGCTCTACATCGTAAAATAAAACCTGCCATTTTTTTTAGCCGGAGTGTGGTGGGTAGGCGTTCCTAATTCTGCTTTCTTTCCGAAAAGCAGAGTCTGGGAAAGGATTACGATGTCTTAGGCAAAATGCTGTTATCAAAAAAGGACTTGCAAAGAAAATTGCAAGTCCTTTTTATTTTTCGTACTTTGTGGCATAGTATGTCAATTCTCTGTGTAGTTTGGGGAAATATTTTGTTCTGCTCTCGACAGATTGCAGCGGATTTTCTCTGTTTCCTCTTTATATAATGGGACAAATGGATAGAACATAAAGGGGTAGAAGCATGAAAAAAATAAGTGTTGCCTTATTGATTGTGGTGATTTGTTTTCTTTCCTGGGGACAAGCTTTTGCAGCGGAACCTTGTACATTAACTGTACAACTGGAGCAAAACGGCATAGCAAAGACAGAAACCCTTTCTGGTCTTACTGGGGATATTCCCTTTCTTCTTCTGCGGGATTTTTCTTCGCTGACAGGCGTCTATATTCATTGGTTCCCAGATAGCGGCGCTATCGGTTGGACAAATGGAAATCAGGCTGTCTTTACCCATCCGAGAGGTAGCTATATTTATGTGGTGACGTGCGCACCTATTTATGAGGAGCTGCCGCCGACGCCGGAAATCGAGGCTTTTGTCCCTGATGATGTGGTAGCGCTGCCGACGCCTGCGGACCCAGCGGCCTATGGAGAGACTGAGCAGGAAACTATGACGGATATGGCGGGTGTGGAGATGGATGGACAAGAACCATCTATACCTATGGAAGAGGAAGCACCCATTGGTGAAAGTATGATAGGCGGGGATTTGCCGATTGAACCAGAACAGGGGGCGCAACCTGTGCCTGAACCGGAGGTAGTTTCGCCTGCTATTATTGGCTGGGAATATGAGGTGAAAAAAGAAAAATTGCCTACCCCGCTTTTGGTAGAAAAAGATAAAACTTATATCCATAGTTCTTTATTTGCCTATCTGGGCTATAGTGGGGTGTGGTCTGAGCCCAATATGCAATACACTATCGTCAAAACAACGGAAGAAAACAGTATGGTGAATCCTCCTTTAGAAGGGGCTTATGGGGAGATTAAGCAGGTGTTGGTAAAAGATTTGCCTGCTGAAAAACAAGTCTATGGCCGTTATAAAACATCATTTAACCCTGGGGAGAAAAACCGTACCATTAATTTAAAGCTTGCTGCCGCCGCCATTAACGGGCAAATCATTCAACCGGGAAAGACTTTTTCTTTTAATAAGACGGTAGGGCCTCGTACTAGGGAACGAGGGTATTTGGAGGCTACCATTTTCGTAGGTGGTAAGAAGGAGCAGGGCCTGGGCGGCGGCATTTGTCAGGTATCCTCTACCTTGTATAATGCAGTATTAAATAGCAAACTAAAAGTGGTAGAGCGGCATACCCATAGCTTGCCTGTAACTTATGTACCGACAGGGAAAGACGCTACAGTAAGCTATGGATACTTAGATTTTCGTTTCCAAAATAACCGAAATTATCCTGTGAAAATCCAGGCGGTAGTCAATAAAAATACCTTAGATATCGCCTTCGTATCCGTTGATAAGTAGACGTCTTCATTTGACATTTCCTTTCTTTTCTGGTATCATTTAAAATTGCCGAGGAGAGAGTTTTACTGGCTTTTTTGTCTTATCAGACAGTGTTTTGCTGGGAGATTCTTAAGTTCAGGGCAAATGAAGGGGGTACTGTTATGTCGACAGTCATAGTTCTTGGTGTGCAGTGGGGCGATGAAGGGAAAGGGAAGGTTACTGACTTCTTGGCTGCCTCTGCTGATGTAGTAGTTCGTTGTCAGGGCGGCAACAATGCTGGACATACTGTGGTAGTAGGGGATGCTTGCCACAAAATGCATTTGATTCCTGCCGGTATCTTAAATCCAGACGCTACTTGTGTTATTGGCAATGGTGTTGTAGTGGATATTGAAGTTTTGCTGGAAGAAATGCATCATTTACAAGAACAAAACATTCCTATGGGAAAATTATTGCTGTCAGACAGAAGTCATCTGATTATGCCTTACCATAAGAAATTAGATGAGTTGCAGGAAAAGTTAAAAGGCGATAAAAAAATCGGTACCACCAAAAGAGGGATTGGCCCTGCTTATATAGATAAAGTGGCTAGAACGGGTATCCGCATGGGCGATTTACTCAATGCCGCAAACTTTAAACAAAAATTAATTGCCAATCTGGAAGAAAAAAATCATTTGTTTGCTTCCTATGGGGAAGAAACTATGGATATAGAGGCTATTGTCGCCCAATATGAAAAGTTGATTCCATTGGTTGCGCCTATGATAGTAGATACGGTTTCTCTTATCAATGAATCAATTTCTGCTGGAAAAAAAGTATTGTTTGAAGGCGCCCAAGGCACGCTTTTAGATATCGACCACGGGACTTATCCGTTTGTTACCTCCTCTAACCCTACTGCTGGCGGCGTATGTGTGGGAGCAGGCGTCGGTCCTACCCGTATCAATCGGATTTTGGGCATTTCCAAAGCCTATACTACTCGTGTGGGTAGCGGCCCATTCCCTACAGAAATCTTCGATGAAATGGGAGATAAGATTCGGGAAGAAGGCGCAGAATACGGCGTAACCACTGGCCGTCCTCGCAGATGCGGTTGGTTTGATGGGGTTGTGGCCCGTTATAGCACCATGGTCAATGGCTTTACGGATTTAGCCATTACCAAAATCGACGTATTAGATAAATTGCCGGAAATTAAAATTTGTGTAGCTTATGAATTAAATGGAGAAATCATCCATCACTTCCCAGGCGATTTGGATGTGCTGGCACAGTGCAAGCCTGTCTATGAAACCATGCCAGGATGGCTCACCGATACCTCTAAAGTACGGTGCTATGCAGACTTACCAGAAAATGCTAAGAAATATCTGGCGCGGCTCAGTGAATTATCTGAAGCGCAAGTATCCATCGTGGCTGTTGGTCCTGACCGGGAACAGACCATTGTGGTGAATGAATTATTCAAATAGATACATAAAAATAGTATTTTTAGGATTCTTTGCTTGGTGGCTCAGAGTGACAGAAATTTGCTACTTGGTACGAAGGTGAAGCCGACTACTTCTTAGGCAGGGTATGGCTGTTGGAAGTGTTAGCTAGGCTTTATTCTTTGTGGCATAGCAAGTCATTCTGAGCGTAGCGAAGAATCTTTGCTATTGATTTGATATTGATAAGTAAAAGATTCTTCGGGGCTATGTTCCTCAGAATGACTTTTTCTTATTTAGCGCTTCTGGAATTTGCCCTTTGAGAAATTTTTTGTTGACAAATATAACCGAATATAGTAATATATACAAGCGTAATGAGAGCCATTAGCTCAGTCGGTAGAGCACCTGACTTTTAATCAGGGTGTCCCGCGTTCGAGTCGCGGATGGCTCACCATTTATATGGCGCGTTGGAGAAGTGGCTTAACTCACCAGCCTTTCACGCTGGCATCCATGGGTTCGAATCCCATACGCGTCACCATATTTTTTGGCTGTTTTTTCATAAAAACAGCCATCTTACTTTGCGGGTGTAACTCAATGGTAGAGTTCTAGCTTCCCAAGCTAGCTACGTGGGTTCGATTCCCATCACCCGCTCCATACATAAAGGAGCTGGCTCCCCAAGCCTGCTTCTTTTTCTTTTTTAGCGGTATGGAGAAATCCCTGTTGCTTTTTTCTGCATTCAATGGTAAAATTTTAAGGAATGGAAAGACGTGCTGGTCTTTCTCGGATAGGTCTTTGTAAAAGATGAAATTATGCTTTTGTCGCCTGGTACGACTGGCGGCTGGGCTGAAAAAGGAGGTTTTTCAGAATGGAAAAACATATCAAAACAGTGGTAAAAAGCCAATTGCAACAAACTGCAAAAAACGGCGGCTGCGGCACCTGTCAGACTTCTTGCCAATCTGCCTGCAAGACTTCTTGCACTGTCGGCAACCAAGTTTGTCAAAAATAGTTTTTGCGATGAACATAAGACCTGCGGCATTGCCGTAAGGTCTTATTTTTTCTATAGATGGAAAGGATGAGTCTGAAAAACCATGGTAAAAGAAAAAAAACTAAACTTTGCCAATATTCATAAATTTCAAGTAGAGGATGATATGATTCTCTTGGATATTCCGGGAGGGGCTGTTCATTTAATCGATAAAATCATCTATGACCTGCTGGATGTGTTAGAAGCCACAGACGGTGACTGGGAAAAAACAGCTGTCAAAATGGAAGAAACCTATACGACAGAAGAAACTGCGCAAGCTATCAGTGAAGTGCAGCAGCTAATCGAAAATAAAGAGTTGTTCACAGAGGATGTATTTGGTGCGCTTTATCAGCCGCCGGCACCTCTTTTAAAATCCCTTTGCCTCAATATTAGTCACGACTGCGATTTGCGTTGTCGCTATTGCTTTGCTGCCACTGGGCACTTCGGCGGCAAGCGGGCTCTGATGCCCTTAGAAGTTGCTATCGGCGCTATTGATTTCCTCATGGAAAACTCTGGGAAGCGGAAATATTGCGAAGTGGATTTCTTTGGTGGGGAGCCGCTGATGAACCTAGATGTCGTAAAGGCTACTGTGGCCCATGGCAGAGAAGTGGAAAAGAAATATGATAAACAGATTAAGTTTACCCTGACTACCAATGCCTATGGTCTTACGCCTGAAGTAGAAGATTGGCTTAATGAGGCAGGCTTAAGCGTAGTGCTGAGCCATGACGGCCGACCGGAAATCCATGACTATATGCGGATGACTTGCGATGGTAAAGGTACCCACGATGTGATTAATGAAAACATCAAACGGTTTGTTTCTCATCGTCCAGAAGGAAACTACTATGTGCGGGGCACCTATACCAAGTTTAACAAAGACTTTTCCCGGGACATTGAGCACTGGCTGGAACAGGGCTATAAAATCGTTTCTATGGAACCGGTAGTGAGTAAGGATACGCCTTGGGCGCTGACAGAAGAAGATTTAGGTGATATTAAGGCAGAATATAAGCGGCTGGCAGAGTTGTATTGGCGGAAAAAAGAAGAGGGGGAACCTTTTGAATTTTTCCACTTTAATGTGAACTTAAACCATGGTCCCTGCTTGCAAAAGCGGCTAACTGGCTGTGGGGCGGGCTATGAATATATGGCGGTAACCCCAGAAGGGGATTTGTACCCTTGTCACCAATTTGTAGGTAGAGATGACTTTAAGATTGGGACCATTGCCACTGGGGTGGAACACCCGGAAATCATTGCTAAATTTCAGCAGGCGCATATCTATAACAAAGAAGCTTGCAAAAATTGTTGGGCAAGGTTTTTCTGTAGCGGCGGCTGCCATGCTAATGCAGAAAGCTTCCATGGTACACTGCTCACACCTTATGAAATGGGTTGCGCTCTGGAAAAATGTCGCTTAGAATATGCGATTTGGCTAGCCATAAAAGGACAGCTCCAAGCAGAAGCATAAAACGTAAAAATAAAACAGCGTATGAATAATCATACGCTGTTTTGTGTGAAGAGAGTAGAAAAATCAGAAATTGTCGAGCAGAACATTTTTGGATACAAAAAAACAAAAAAAAATTTCAGGGAAAACCCCATTTTTATGTATTTAAAGACTGTCAACAAAATCCCAGAAAAAATGTGTGAATCTGGAGAAAATATCCAGAAAAAAAATTATGTGTTCTATATACATACTATATTTTTTGGAAAAATCTTGCACAAAAGTTTGAAAAACAGGAAAAAATATGCTAAAATATCCATGTAATAAAGAAGAAGGTAATCAATACTTTTTGTAACCATATAAAAATAAACATATGGAGCGTGATTTATGCAAACCTTTACAAAAGAAGATTTACAAAGTTCTAACGACTGTGTGCATAGAAATCGACCATCCAGAAGAAAAGTTTCAAAACTCGAACAGTTTTTGAGAAAACCTTATGCAGGTCTTGTATGTTGTGTGGTTGGTTTTACTGTTGTATTAGGCGCCCTTGCTTGCAGCGGTTCTTCTATGTATGCTATTAAGCTAGATGGTGAAGAAATCGCAGTTTTGGCTAGTCGCCATGACGCTGAAAATGCCTTGAAAGAATATGCCTCTACCGCATTAGGTGATGCTGCTGGCGTATCTTTCTCTGATAAAGTAAAAATCCTGCCTGTGAAGGATAAGGATAAAGATGATATCGTTACAGTAGGACAAGCCGTGACTGCGCTAGAAGGCCATAAAGACGCTATCCAGGTAGAAGGTGTGGCTATCGTCATCAACGGGGAAACAAAAGTATACATGGCTAGCAAAGAAATGGCAGATAAGGCCATCCAAGAAGCAAAAAAATATTACATCAAAGATGATAAGAGCGCAAAAGTACTGGATGCCAAATTCCGGGAAGATGTATCTGTGGTAGCTTGCTCTTTTACTGCTGATAAAAACTCTGACTTGGACAGCGCCTTGAACTTATTGGTATCTGGTCAGGAAAAACAACTTACTCACACGGTAGAAAAAGGGGAAAGCCTTTCCGTAATTGCGCAAAAATATGGTATCACCACTGCGCAGTTGCAGGCTTATAATCCTGATGTAAATCCTACCAGAATGAGAATTGGCAGTGTGCTCAATGTTTCTAAATATGAACCGCTTTTGAATGTGGTAGTTGTTTCTGAAGTGGCACAAACCAACAAATTGCCTTATGCTACTGAATATGTAAACAACAGCGAAATGCTCAGAGGGGAACAAAAGGTAGTACAAGCTGGGAAAACAGGACAAGAAGATGTAGTATTAAAGATTGTCACCCAAAACGGCAAAGAAATAACCCGGGAACGGATTTCTACTGTTGTTGTTTCTGAACCAGAAAAGCAAGTAGTAGAGCGGGGTACTAAGGTAGTGGTTGCATCTCGTGGTAGCGGTGGCAGCGGAATCCTTGGTTGGCCTGTTACAAAAAACAGAATTAACTCTCCTTTTGGTTACAGAGGCAGGGAATTACATACTGGTATTGATATCCAAGCTAGCAAGGGACAACGGGTATCTGCTGCGGAAGGCGGTAAAGTGCTTAGCGCTGGCTGGAAAGGCAACTATGGCAATTGCGTGATGATTGACCATGGTGATGGATTGGTTACCTTATATGCGCATATGAACTCTGTTAGTGTTTCTGCGGGCAGCACTGTTGCAAAAGGTGATAAAATCGGTGAAGTAGGCAGCACCGGAAGAAGTACTGGTCCTCATATGCACTTTGAAGTAAGAGTAAATGGGAAGCAATATAATCCTTTGAACTATTTGTCCTAGTCTTTTGTCATAAGACGAAGGCGTGTTTTAGAAAATCAGGCTGGAATATGAATGTATTCCAGCCTTTGTTTATCACTTTGCTGGTCTTTAGGAAAAAATACATTTCATTGGTAAAAATAGAAATTTGGGATATGATAATCACAGGGAAACAAGCATTTTTATTGCATGATAAAATATGATAAAAGAAGGCTGATGACTTAGAGAGGGGGCTTAACAAGTGGAACATTATGATTTGATGATTATTGGCGGCGGGCCGGCAGGCCTTACTGCTGGATTATATGGTAGTCGGGCTGGGATGAAAACAGCTGTTATTGAGCAGGGAGCGCCAGGCGGGCAGGCTATCCTTACAGCCCATATTGAGAACTATCCCGGTTATCCCCAGGGCATAGGCGGGCCGGAGCTGATGCTATCTTTTTGGGAGCAGGCCCTTGCCTTTGGCGTTGATTTTATCAATGAAAAGGTTCTTTCCATTACAGTGGAGAGCGACTATAAAAAAATCGTAACGGCAGATGGCGAATATCAGACCAAAGCGGTGATTATTGCTACCGGCTCTCAATACCGTCTTATGGATATCCCTGGCGAAAAGGAGTTAACGGGACATGGCGTGTCTTATTGTGCTATTTGTGATGGGGCTTTTTATCGTGATAAAAAAATATTGGTGGTGGGTGGCGGCGATGCTGCTGTAGAGGAAGCTGTGTTTTTGACCCAATTTTCTCCTCATGTGTACTTGTGCCATCGTAGTGATACATTTCGTGCTACTGCAATTTTGCAAAAGCGCTTGGCGGAGTCTTCTGTGACGGTAATGAAAAATACCAAGCTCTTGGAAATTGCCGGGGAGAAAAAGGTAGAAAGGGTATTGCTGGAGACAGCGGGAGAGGCTGCGGCTTGGCAGGATTTTGCAGCAGTGTTTATTTTTATCGGTACGCTACCGAATACTGAATTTCTCCGTGGGGTGGTAAACCTAGATGAGCGGGGATATATCCCTGCTGGGACAGATCTTTCCACTTCGGCTCCTGGTATCTTTGCTGCTGGCGATGTTATTCAAAAGCAGTTAAGACAGGTATCTACCGCAGTAGGAGACGGCGCTATTGCAGCTATGAGCAGTGTGAAGTATATCCAGGAAACTTTCCCGGAAATGGCATAATTTGTAAAAGCGGAAAAAGGAAGGAGGGCTGACGTTGATAGAGTTTGCGACGCTTTGCAGTGGTTCTAGCGGCAATGCAACCTATGTAAGAGGCGGTAACACTAGGATAATTGTAGATATTGGTTGCACTGCAAGTAAGCTAGTATCTCATTTAGAAGAAATCGGCGTCTGCCCTCAGGAGATAGATGGTGTTTTTATTACCCATGAACACAGTGACCACATTAGGGGGGTATCTGTTTTTGCCCGGAAATATGGGGTGCCGGTTTTTGCCTCTCCCAAAACTTGTGAGGCACTGCCTTTTCAGAATGAATTATCACGGGGCCAGTTGGTTCCATTCTCTTATGAGTTTGCCTTGGGCGATATTGCGGTAGAGTTTTTGAAATTGTATCATGACGCTAGACAACCAGTGGGAATGTCCTTCTATCATCATGGCAAACAATTTTCCCTGGTGACGGATACGGGGCTTTTTAGCAAGACCATGGAGCAATCTCTATCTCATGCAGACGGTAT
Source organism: uncultured Clostridia bacterium (assembly GCA_946562005.1). Classification (GTDB taxonomy): domain Bacteria; phylum Bacillota; class Dehalobacteriia; order UBA4068; family JAAVYR01; genus JAAVYR01. The sequence continues at coordinate 9,999 of CAMNVD010000027.1, forward strand.
CTTGTTGGAGGCCAACTATAGCGAGGAAATGTTAAAGAACGGCCCTTATCCGTTTTATCTGAAGCAGCGCATTGCAGGGGATAGAGGCCATCTCTCTAATGTGGATACAGCCAGAGCTTTAGGCGCTATCGACAATAAGAATAAAAAAATCGTCTTAGGGCACCTGAGCGAGGTAAATAACACGCCGGACGTTGCCCGGCAGGAAATCACAGCGGAATTGTTACGGCTAGGATGTCCGGCTGTGACGGATTTGGCGGTGGCGCCTAGATATGAAGCGGGGCCTTTATTTACGCTGGAAGAAGCATGAAATACATAAAAAATAAAAACATGGACGCTCCATGTTTTTTATTTATTTCAAATTATTTTCAGTTAGAATTGGCAAAATAACCATAGAAAATCAAAAATGGAAAAGGAAAATAAATCATATTGAGGTGAGACGATGAGTTATTTTAATGATGATAAGAGTATCTTTTCCGGTAGCGGCAAGATATTCTTGCTGATTTTTTTAGCATTAAGTTGTGGTATTTTTGGCGGTGTGGTTTCTATTTTTGGTGCGCAACAGTTGGGGCTTTTGGTTCCGCCCTCACAGGGGGCGGCCTCTGACCGTTTATCCGGTATTGGTGATGGCAGTTTGGAAAACGGTATTCGTTTAGATGGGAATCTGACGGGAAATTCCGCTGTATACCAGGAAATCTATAAAGAGGTAGGCCCTGCCGTGGTAGGGGTAACCAATTATGACTATTATCAGGATTTTTTTGAGGGGGAACAGCAGCGGGAAAATGGTACTGGTTCTGGGGTGATTTTTGATGCTGCTGGCTATATTGTTACCAATTATCACGTTATCGAAGGGGCTCAGAAGGTAGTCGTAACGCTTTCTGATGGTTCTCAGGAGGAAGCAACCCTTATTGGCGGGGATAAACGCAGCGACTTAGCGGTAATTAAAATCGAGCGGGATAATCTGCCTACTGCCAAACTTGGCACCTCTGAAACGTTGCAGGAGGGAGAGATGGTGGTGGCCATTGGCAATCCCGGCGGCAGCGATTTTGCCCGCTCTATTACCCATGGTATTATTAGTGGCTTGGATAGATTGGTTATTACCAGTGAGGGATTGTCCTTCTGTTTGATTCAGACAGATGCTGCTATCAATCCTGGTAATTCTGGTGGCGCTCTGATTAACATGAATGGAGAAGTTATCGGCATTAATAATATAAAAATTGCTCAGAGCGGTTATGAAGGCATGGGATTTGCCATCCCGGTAGACACGGTGAAAGAAGTGGTAGACGAGCTGATGGACCATGGCGAGGTTATCCGTCCGGCTTTAGGTGTGACGATGATAGGGGAAATCAACGAGGCTGTTGCCCGCTATAACAACTTGTCTATTGATTACGGGGTTTTGGTGGTTCCGCAGTCATCGGGCCCTGCCGCTCAGGCGGGTATGGAGCGCTATGATATCATCACTGCATTAGGCGATGTGAAAGTAACTTCTTCCTATGAACTGCAAACAGAGTTATTCAAGCATAAACCGGGAGATACCATTAAAGTGACTGTTTTCCGTAGTGGGCAGACGTTGACCTTTGATGTAACATTAGGGAAGTTGACGCAATAAAAGGAGTTGTTGTATGTCTCATAATATTGTGTGTGTGGGAAAAATCAAAGAAAAATACTTGCAGCAGGGCATTGCAGAGTATGTGAAAAGGCTGGGGCCTTATACCAAGCTGCAAATCATAGAGGTGGCAGATGAACCTGTGGGCGAGAACCTTTCTGCGGCATCCTTAGAAATTGCCAAAAATAAGGAGGGTGAAAAAATCCTCTCTAAAATCTCTCCTGACAGTTTTGTCATTGTGCTGGACAGCAGAGGTGAAAATCTTTCCTCTACTGAACTTTCTGCTAAGCTGGATGGTCTTTCCGTAAGCGGCCAGAGCCATATTGTTTGGGTCATTGGCGGTTCCTGCGGCTGTAGTCAGGCGGTGCTGGAGCGGGCAGATTTCCTGCTTTCCTTTGGTAGGCAGACATTTCCCCATCAGCTTATGCGGATGATTTTATTGGAGCAAATCTATCGGGCTTTTCGTATTAGCCGCAATGAGCCTTATCATAAATAAGAAAAACGCTATGGTGCAGATACCATAGCGTTTTTCTTTTATAGTTTGATAGGGATTGCCTGGAATACGGTGATTTCATCTGGGGTAACACAGCAGGTAGCAGCAAGGATTTGCACGCCGGCTTTCCTTGCTTCTTTTAACGCTTGTGCAAAGACAGGGTCGGTTTCTTTGTTGGGGGTGAAATAATCCGCCTCGTTCATTTGGACGATGAAATAAATGCAGCTTGCATAGCCATCTTCCTTTGCTTTGATAAGATGGTGAATATGCTTCGTACCCCTTTCTGTAGGGGCATCTGGAAAGAGAACGAAGTTGTTCCGTTCTAGGGTGACGCCCTTTATCTCGATAAAGCCTTTTTGCTCTGGTGAATACTCATAGTAAATATCCAGCCGGGAATCTAAAAAAGTTTTTTCCCGCTTGACCACAGCAGGCGCAGTAAAACCAGGCAAGGTTCCTGCCGCTAATGCTTCTGCCGCTATTTTGTGAGGGATTTGGGAATCAATATTGATGAGGCGGTCCCCCTTATAGACGGCGATGAGGGAGGCGGCTGTTTTCCGTTCTGGTTTTTGGGATTTTTCTAGAATAACGCAGCAGCCGGGAACAAAAAGCTCTTTGCATCTGCCTGTATTAGGCACATGGACTGTGAGGATTTCTCCCTGACATTCGACTTTGGCAATGAAGCGGTTGGGGCGTTCGATAAAGGTGCCTTTTAGAGTATGTAAGTATTTCATAGGATAACAGCTTTCTGTCCGTTTCTATTTGCAGGCTAAAAGTTCATCTTTTTTCCCTAGGATTGCTGCAGCTGCAACGCAAGCCGGGCAGTCGCAATAGATAGCGCCGGC
>CAMNVD010000028.1 GCA_946562005.1 uncultured Clostridia bacterium
GGCGCTAAAATAGCCCGCTGCTTTGGGTGGGATAAAGACTTACAGCCTCTTCGGTCGTATTGTATGCGGGGCAGTAAGTCTTTTTTTGCCTAAAAATAAAGAGCCGACAGGAAAACATACGGTAGGATATGGGCAAAAAAGAACCAAGCTACAGCGGTTTTTTTCCTTTTCTTTTGCATATAATGGCAAAAAGAAGAAAATAGAGGAGGCTATGCCATGGCGGGCAATCTGAACTTGGGCAATATCATCAATCTGCTGAAACCAAAGAATATCGAAGAGGTGAAGGGGTTGGTCAATGCATATAGCAGCTTTCTTTCCCCGGAGCAACAGGAGAAGTTAAGTAATCTCATTGGTGAGTTGGAAAATCCGGACGGTCCCAACCGGGAAAATATTTCTAATCTGACAGATAGCCTGAAGCAGGATATCGACCAGTCTGAGGCAGCAGAAATCCTGCAAAATGAAAATATCACCGTGCCTGACCGGGAAACGGTAGAGGCGGCGATGGGAGAGGAACCGGAAGAAGAACGGGGAAAACACCGTAAGCGAAAGAAACATCATAAGCGGCGGTAACGAGAGCAATTACGAAAGAAATGAGGAAATAATCCAGAGAGCAAAGATTCTTCGCTTATGCGCAGAATGATAGTTTGAATTTGCTGAGAAAGATAATTGACAACCCTATATAGGTGTGGTAAAATAAATTTTTTATTTTGACCTGGAATGAAAAATGTGTTATGATAATGTCAAAAGGAAAAGAGAAGGAGCGGACGCTATGTTTAGTATAGGGGATAAAGTAGTCTATCCGGTACATGGCGCCGGTATCGTTGAAGCAATCGAGGAAAAAGAAGTTCTTGGTGAATTAAAACAATACTATGTCTTAAAACTTTTTGACGGAGAAATGAGAGTAATGGTACCGGTGGACTCTGTCCAAGGGGTAGGCCTGAGAAGTGTAAGTGATGACGCCATCTTAAAGCGCGTATCAGAAGTATTATGTTGTGTAGAGGAAGAGGAAACGATTGCCTGGAACAAGCGGTATCAGCAGCATATGACGAAAATCAAAAGCGGTGATGTGTTCCTGGTAGCGGAAGTTGTTCGCAGTCTTACTCTCCGGGATATGCAAAAAGGGCTGGCTGCCGGAGAACGAAAGATGCTGGACCAAGCCCGGAAAATCTTAGTTAGTGAGTTTATGGTCGCAAAAGATATTGATGAGCAGCAAGCAAAAGATATGATTAATGAATGTTTTCCAAAAGAAAATTAGCTGAGAAAATTATTTTTTTTTACCGCAATCTGTTCAGGTTGCGGTTTTTTTTATTGGCATTATCTAGCTAAGTCGAAAAAGAGTATTATTTGCTTAATGGTTTTCTCAGTCCTTGCCTTGTATTTTTTTCCAGGGTTCTCTATAATTGAAGTGAGAGTATCATTAAGGAAAGAATAAATGAAGGGAAAGGGGGTGAAACTATGAAGAAGGAAAAAAAGGCAGAATTAACCCCGGAACAACGAAGAGCGAAATTATTAAAAGCAGCAGCATTATTTGTGGCTGTTATTTTTGCAATCATCGGCGCCGTACTGGCCCATTTCTTAGTGGAAAACTGGCTGCACTTTACTGTGGTGTGGCAGAGGATTGGGTCACTATTTATTGGGGCAGCAGTCTTTGGGCTCTTTGGTCTTACCATCTCACCGATGGTCATTGGCGTCTGCACTCATTTATTTAAGTCTTTAACCAATCAACTTGTCAAAATTCCCTTGGTGGATATTATTTGTTCTGTATTCGGACTTATCTGCGGCCTGGTTATCGGCAGCCTTCTTGGCTCCGCTATCGAAAAAATCGCTCTTGTGGGACCTTATATTGCTTTTGCTGTTCTTTGTGCCTTTGGCTATGTGGGTATGTGGCTGGGAAATAAGAAAAAAGATGAAATCGTCAGCATTATCACTACAGGCCTGGGGCGTATTTCTGTAGGCAAAGAACGGACGCCTAAAAGCGAGCGGGAACGGGACCGCGACCATGTAAAAGCAGTGCCGAAAATCCTGGATACTAGTGTGATTATAGATGGCCGGATTGAAGAGATTTATGCTACCGGCTTCTTAGAAGGAAACTTGATTATTCCGAGTTTTGTTCTTATCGAGTTGCAGCATATTGCAGACTCTGCTGACCCTTTAAAGCGGAACAAAGGGAGGCGTGGGCTGGATATCTTAAACCAGCTAAGAGAGGATTTTAAACGGCAGGTCCAGGTGGTAGAAAAAGACTATCCGGATATCCCAGAGGTAGACTCTAAGCTCCTAAAAATGGCCAAAGACCTAAAAGGCGCTGTCATTACCAATGACTTTAACTTGAACAAAGTGGCCGGTCTTCAAGATGTGACGGTTTTAAATATCAACGACTTGGCTAATAGTGTAAAACCTATTTTCCCGCCTGGGGAAGAGCTGATGCTAAAAATCATCAAGGATGGCAAAGAAAATAATCAAGGTATTGGCTATTTAGACGACGGCACCATGATAGTGGTAGAAAACGGCAAGCGCTATATGGGAAAGACCATCCGTGTAATTGTTACCAGCGTCTTGCAGACTTCTGCCGGGCGGATGATTTTCGCCCGTCCTATGGGCAATAAAAAAACATCCCGGGAGATGATTCCGGAGAGCGTATTGTTAGAAACAGGGGAAACTGCGCCTGTGGCGCTCTTGGCGCAGGAGGAGGCAGAGGTTGCAGATTAAGAAAAAGATTCTTCGCTAATGTCCAGAATGACAACTGGCTAACGCTCAGAATAATGATTGAGCTGGTGATCAAAATGACAAGGGTGTGTTTGTCCCGAAGAATCTTATGGTATGGTTGTCCTGGGGAAAGTGAAGGGAGGTCTTTATGGTAACAGTTCCATATAAGTCTTTTCCTGCTGTGACGGCGCTGATTGTCGCAGGCGGGAAGGGCAGCCGTATGGGCGCCGGGCAAAATAAGCTCTTCCTGCCCTTAGGGAAGAGCTGTATTTTAGGAGAGACGCTTCAGGTGTGGCAGCATATCCCTTTGGTAGATAGCATTGTGATTGTTTCTGCTGCTGGGGAAGAGGCGACTGTGGCAGATATTTGTGCGAATATGCAAATCAGTAAGGTAAAGAAAATCATTACTGGCGGCAAGGAGCGGCAGGATTCAGTGTGGCAGGGGCTAACCTATCTGGAAAGCTTGACGCCGCCTCCAGCCCTAGTGGCCATCCACGATGGAGCAAGACCATTTTATGATGGGACGGATTTTTCAGGATTTTTGCAGGCAGTGATAAATGCTGGTATTGCTGGCGGTATCCTGGGCGTGCCGGTACAGGACACTATAAAAACAGTATCACAAAATCAAGTGATAAGCACTGTGCCTAGGGAAGATTTGGTGGCGGTACAGACACCCCAGCTATTTCAGTTTGCCACGTTGTATCATTGCTATGAAAGGGCAATGGCAGCGGATGTGCGCTATACAGATGATGCCGGTGTGCTGGAGGCTGTTGGTAAGTCTGTATTGGTTTATCCGGGACAGAAGCAAAATTTGAAAATCACAACGGCAGAGGACTATGCTTATGGACAATTCCTCTGGATGGCAAAAAAGAAGGAGGCAGGCATATGCGAGTAGGTATGGGCTATGACGCCCATCGATTGGTAGATGGAGAATACTTGATCCTGGGTGGGGTGAAGATTCCTTTTGAAAAAAAACTTTTAGCCCACAGTGATGGAGATGTACTGCTCCACGCCATTGCAGACAGCCTTCTGGGTGCAGCAGGGCTTGGGGATATTGGCATCCATTTTCCCGATAACGACCCTGCATATGGCGGTATCTCTAGTCTAGTTCTTTTAGAACGGGTGCAGGAGAAAGTGGCAGAGGCCGGACTCAAGGTGCAAAATATTGATAGCACTATTGTGGCGCAGCGGCCTAAGCTTGTCTCTTTCCTCCCGCAAATGCGAGAAAATATAGCGCAGGCTCTGGGGGTGGACCCAGATCTAATCAATATAAAAGCTACTACCACAGAAGGCATGGGCTTTACTGGTAGTGGAGAAGGCATTGCTGCTTATGCAGTGTGTTTATTGGTTGGAAAATGGCATTAAAAAATAAATTTATATAAAATCATTGACTTTGTAAAAAAGAACTTGCAAGCGCAAGTTCTTTTTTATTTTTGGAAGGATAAAAAAAAGATTTTGCTGCATACTAAACTTGTGAAAAATGAAGAAATTTGAAAAAGATTTTTGATTCATGTCCGGAAGGACGGTGGAAAAACGAAAGAACGTGCGGAGAAAAGGAGGTAGCAAAATATGCAGCATTCTTTCAGACGAAAAATTTTATGCGGGTTTGCCTTGTGGCTTGGCGCTTATCTGGGCCTAGCGCAGCCTGTTTTTGCTTCTGATGCCGAATACAAAATTCCTTATCGAGTAAAGACAGGAGACACCTTTCAGTCCATTGGCAGTCGTTATGGCGTTTCCTGGGAATTGGTGGCGGCTATGAATAATATTTCGGCGCCTTATGATTTGCAGCCGGGACAACAAATATATATTCCTCGTGACCCGCAAACAGAAATCGTTGTGGCTAAAGGGGATACCTTGTGGGACCTTTCCAGGAAATATGGCGTGGACTTGGGTACGCTGATGGTCTATAATGGTCTCTATGCAGGGGATGTATTAAGTGTAGGGCAGGTGCTTTATGTGCCGGACGGTGCGACGGTGGGAGAACCGGTCATTACTGCCTCTGCCCAGGCGGTGGCTAGCCGTAGCGCAGCTACAGTAAATTATCGTCCTACTACTGCCAAAAAAACAACATCCACTGCTAGTGCCACTGTTTCTACTGGAAAAGGCGGTTGGGTGCTGCCTATTAAAGGCACCATTACTTCCGAATATGGGAAGCGGAAAAGCGGCAGCCATCATGGTATCGACTTAGCGGCGCCAAAGGGAACCACCATCAAGGCGGCAAAAGGCGGCACGGTGCTTCACAGCGGTTGGTATAATAGTATTTATGGTAATGCGGTGATTATCGACCATGGTAATGGACAAAAAACGCTTTATGGTCATTGCAGTAAAACAACAGCTAAAGAAGGCGCAACAGTGGCTGCTGGCGAAGCCATTGCAAAAGTTGGCTCTACCGGGCGTTCTACAGGTCCCCATGTGCATTTTGAGATTTATATTGACGGCAAGACGGTAAACCCGAGAAATTATTTAAAATTTTAATTATCCATGGCGAAACAGTGCACCCTAACTGTTTCGTCTTTTTGTATAGGCATTTGAAAATCAGGTAGAAAATGTAGTATACTATATTTATTGTAAAAAACTGCATAATAAAAAAAATAATAGATCCTTACCAATGAAGGGGCCTTTGGAAGGACAATCATAAAAAATCTGATGAAGGGCGGCTGCGGGTTGATGAAATATTTATTATTTGCGCAAGAAAATGGGGAATTGCTGGAATTTCCTGATTTACAAATGGCCGCCCGTCTTGGGGACGAGCTGGTGGTACCAGAAGCGGAAGAGCTTATCCCGTTGCCGGAGGGGGCTACTCTTACGATGGTACCGGGGCGGTTTCCCATCGGCATTGATGCGAGTGGGCAGCTAAAACCGTTAAAATATCATCCCTATCAGGAGAAACAAGCGCCTGTTTATGCAGTGGCGGCATTACTACCACAGGGCTTTACCAGAACGCTCCTACCTGCTATTGCCGCTGGCCATGATGGCAAGCGGTTGCCTCTTCTGGGCTATACGGCGGTGGGTATTGATGATAACGGTAAATTTTGGATTGCGGCGAAACAAACAGATAGTTATGATTTATGGCATCCGCAATTTTACAATACGCCAGAACTGCCTCAGCTGGTAGAGAAGAAATGCGTGCAGTTTCCCGGGAATCGCTTAATTCAGCAGCTGGGCAAATGCGCCCTGGAATATGGCTGTTTTACGGCGCAAAATATGTTTTATGAGCGGTGGGAAGCCGGTCTTCCTGTTTCTCCCCGTTGCAATGCTAATTGTTTAGGCTGTATCTCTTTACAGCCCTCGGAGTGCTGTCCTTCTCCTCAAAGTCGAATTGATTTTATTCCGGATGTTGATGAGGTGGCGCTGCCTGCCATTGCCCACCTGAAAAAAGACGTAAACAATATGGTCAGTTTTGGCCAGGGGTGCGAAGGGGAACCGTCACTGTCTTACACATTGATTGCTGCTGCTATCCGGGCCATCCGGGAGCAGGTAACTCAGGGGACCATCAATATAAATACGAACTGTGGCTATTCTAATGCTATCCGCCAGATTGTAGACGCAGGGATTGATACCATGCGTATCAGTCTTTTCAGTGCGCATAAAGACCATTATGCCGCCTATCATCAGCCTTGTGAGTATAGTCTGGATACGGTGCGGGAAAATGCAAAATATGCCCATGAAAAGGGTGTAACGCTTTCTATGAATCTTTTGTGCTATCCTGGTTTTACGGACCGGGAAAGTGAAATAGAAAAAATCATTGATTTTGTAAAGGCCACTGGTATCAGTCTCATCCAAATGCGGAATCTGAACATAGACCCTGATATTATCAGTGAGAGATTTCCCGGTGAGACGGGGGTGGGTGTCCCTGCTATGTTGGATATTTTAGGCGATGAGCTGCCTGGGGTGCGCATTGGTAATTTTTCCCGTCCGAAAGAAAAATAGGCAGAAATTTTGAAAATATGGTTTACAAGGTTTTTTCTCTGTGGTATAATACTCCAAGTCAGTAGTTTATGCAGCGAGTACGCTGCTAACGATAGAATGAGAATGGGAAATGAGGTGACACCATGAAAGAAGGTATTCATCCAAAATATGAAGAAGTAGAAGTAACTTGCTCTTGCGGCAACAAATTCAAAACTTTTTCTACAAAAGACCATATTAAGGTGGAAGTTTGTTCTCAATGCCACCCCTTCTATACCGGCAGCAAACGCTTGATGGTAGAACAAGGCGGTCAGATTGATAAATTCAAAAAGAAATATGGTATGTAATCCATTACAAATTACAAAAACAGCCTAGCTTTTGCTAGGCTGTTTTTATTTTTTTAAAGGTGATTTAATCTTTTAAATAAATTTTCAGTAAAGATGCTTCGACTATGCCTAACTGCTGTGCTCAGAATGACAGAGCGGAGAAGATTCTTTGAGAATTGGTATCTTATAAGATTATTCTCAGAAAATCAGGGTAAACTGAAAGGCAGAAATAGATAAAAAATCCTCCTTCCCCTCCTTGCTGAAAAAGGGGTAAGAGAGTATAATAGAAATATTAGCGAGGTGATATGATGAATTATGGTGGTCAGGCAGTTATCGAAGGTGTGATGATGCAGGGACCGGAAGGTAATGCCATTGCCGTGCGGACTGCTGACGGAAATATAAAAACCAAAGTAACGAGAAGAAAGCCATGGCGGGAAAAAAATCGCATTTTGAGTTTGCCTATTATCCGTGGCTGCGTGACATTGGTAGACTCTATGGTTAATGGTATCTCTATCCTCACCTGGTCGGCAGCTCAGGTGGGAGAAGGCGAAGACGAAAAATTAACCAAAAAGGATATTGCCTTTGCTCTTATCTTTGCGGCGTTGTTTTCCATTGGGCTCTTTATCGTCATTCCTGTGTTTGCTGCTTCCTTTTCTGTGGATAAGGTAGGCTCCTTTGGCAGAAGCTTTTTAGAAGGCATTTTGCGTATTGGCATTTTCTTGGGGTATGTGATTATCGTGGGGCAGATGTCCGATATGAAGCGGCTCTTTGGCTATCATGGAGCAGAGCATAAGACTATCGCTACCTATGAAGCAGGTGAGGAATTGACACCGGAAAACGCTAGGAAATATTCTCGTATCCATCCTAGATGCGGCACCAGCTTTATCTTTATGACTATGATGTTGATGATTATCGTTTTTTCCTTTGTGGGGCAAACCACACCGGTAAAACGGATTTTTATTAAAATCCTTTGTATGCCGCTAGTAGCAGGGATTTCTTTTGAATTATTCCGGTTGCCATTGAAATTTCCTAATAGTATCATCGTAAAAGCATTGGTGGCACCAGGCCTCTGGACCCAACGACTAACGACCAAAGAACCAACGGCTGACCAGTTGGAAGTGGCTATTGCAGCGCTAACTGCTGTACCAGGCTTTGTGCCTTCTTATGTGCCGGAAAAAAGCAGTGGTTGTCCCTTTCTAGGTGAAGGTGATAGCTGTAGTGAAAAGGAGAATGTGTCGGTGCAAACAACAACTAATACCGTAAGCGACAATCCTAGCTCACATCATTTATAGCGTCGTCTTTTTATCACTGTGAAATGAAAAAATAAGAAAAGAAATGAGGATAAAAAGATGATAGAGAAATTAGCTGCTTTAGAAGAAAAATATGATACACTGACTGACTTAATCGCGCAACCTGAAGTCATTGCTGACCAGGATGCCTGGACCAAGCACATGAAAGCCCATGCAGAGCTCGAGGAAGTGGTATCCGCCTATCGGGAATACAAAAAATGCGTAGCTGGCATTGCAGATGCCAAGCTAATGATAGAAGATAAATCTGACCCGGAAATGGCAGAAATGGCCCAGCTGGAATTAGATGAATTATTGCCGCTAAAAGAAGAACTGGAACGAAAGCTGAATATTCTTCTTCTGCCTAAAGACCCTAACGACGATAAAAACGTTCTTTTAGAAATCCGGGCTGGTACTGGCGGAGATGAGGCTGGGCTTTTTGGTGGGGACTTGATGAAGATGTATATGCGCTATGCAGATAAAAACGGCTGGCGGACAGAGATGATGGAGTCTAACATCACAGACTTGGGCGGGGTAAAGGAAGCTGTCATCCTTATCGAAGGGCAAGGGGTGTATAGCCGTCTAAAGTTTGAGAGCGGCGTACACAGAGTGCAGCGGGTACCTGCTACAGAATCCAGCGGGCGCATTCATACGTCTGCGGCAACGGTTGCGGTGTTGCCAGAAGCAGAAGAAGTAGAAGTGGAAATCAATCCTAATGATGTGCGGATTGATGTATTCTGCGCTTCTGGTCCTGGGGGACAATGCGTAAACACCACCCAATCAGCAGTGCGGGTAACGCACTTGCCTACTGGTATCGTTGTCTCTTGTCAGGATGAAAAATCCCAACACAAAAATAAAGATAAGGCTATGCGGGTATTGCGGGCCAGAGTCCTAGAAAAAATGCAGGCAGAAGCTGCCGGAGAACAGGCTAGTACGAGAAAAAGCATGGTGGGCAGTGGTGACCGTTCTGAGCGTATCCGTACCTATAACTTTCCTCAAGGGCGGGTTACAGACCACCGTATTGGCCTAACACTCCATAAATTAGAATGGATATTGCAAGGGGACTTAGATGAGCTCATTGATGCGCTCATCACTACAGACCAGGCAGAACGTCTGAAATCTATGGATAACTAAGATGAAGATAAAAGAAATCTTATGTCAGCAGTCTACAGAAATGACTGCCGCTATCAAAGAAGAAAACCAAGAAGCCAAAGCAGCCGAGGCACAGGAAATATGCCGGTTGCTCTTGGCTTTCGTCTTACATTGTGAGCCCAAAGAGTTATGGCTAAAGCAGGAATATGTATTGACTGCGGTAGAGGAGAAAACGTTTTTGTGCCTTTGTCAGCAGGCAAAGACAGGGCGGCCGGTGCAATACCTAACAGGTGAACAGGAATTTATGGGGTTATCCTTTTCTGTGGGAGAAGGGGTGCTCATCCCTCGCTGGGAGACAGAACTATTGGTAGAAAAGGCGTTGACCTTCCTTCCCAAAGAGGCGCCTGTTTTAATCGCTGATATTTGCACGGGGAGCGGTGCTATTGGGGTGAGTCTTTGTCACTATTTACCGCAGGCTTTCTGTTTTGCCGTGGATATTAGTGAGATAGCTCTTGGCTATGCAAAAGAAAACGGCAGGAGAAACCAAGTCCAAAATAGAATGACTTTCTTACAAGGGGATTTGCTTCATCCTTTATTGGAGATGAAGCGTCAATCTGCTGGTTTTGCTTTGGATATGATTTTATCGAATCCTCCTTATGTAACAGGACAGGAAATGAATGAATTACCGGAAAATGTCCGTTATGAGCCGTCTCTTGCTTTATATGGCGGGGAGGATGGTTTGGACTTTTACCGGCGGTTGGTATCGGAAGCGCCTGCGCTGCTCAAAGCTGACGGTTGGCTCTGTGTAGAGTGCGGCTGTGGTCAAGGACAAGCTGTAAAAAATTTATGGGAGCAAAATGGTTTCTATCATGTAGCGGTGTGTCAGGATTATGCGGGGAAAGACCGCATGGTCGTTGGCCGGAAAAATAGAAGTTAAGGGTTCGGTTTGGATTCTTCATTGACGTTCAGCATGACGTTGTTGAGAAGGTGTAAAAGTAAAATGGAAACAAAATTTTGGCGATTAGACCGTGAACAAATAGATGCAGAAAAAATTAATAAAGCGGCAGAATTGATTTGCCGTGGGGAGATTGTTGCTTTTCCAACGGAGACAGTTTATGGCTTGGGGGCCAATGCCCTAGACGATGAAGCTGTAAAGAAAATCTTTGCCGCCAAAGGCCGTCCCAGTGATAACCCTCTTATCGTTCATGTGGCAAGTATAGAACAAGCAGAAGCGGTAGCAGAGGTATCTTCCCTAGCTCGAAAATTAATGGAAGCTTTTTGGCCGGGGCCATTGTCTATCGTGCTACCCAAAAAAGATGGGGTGGCGGCAAGAGTTACGGCAGGGCAGCCAACGGTGGCTGTGCGGATGCCTAATCATCCTGTAGCGCTAGCGCTAATTAGAGCGGCAGGGGTGCCTATCGCTGCACCTAGCGCTAATCTCTCCGGAAAGCCTAGCCCTACTACGGCAGAACACGTTTACCATGACCTCAAAGGGAGGGTGCCATGCATTCTGGGGGCGGAAGATACCAAAGTAGGCGTTGAGTCTACAGTAGTGCAAGCAGCACAACAACCTTGCGTGTTATTGCGGCCAGGAGCGATTACTAAGGAACAACTGGAAGCCTATTGCGGAGAAATCCTCTTACCCAATAAAAAGCAAATAGATATTCCCCAAGCGCCGGGCATGAAATATACCCACTATGCGCCGGAGGGAATGGTTTATTTAATAGACGGCAGAGATCAGTTAGCTGAAGCCTATGGCTATTGGCAGAAACAAGATAAAAAAATCGCATTGCTAATTCCTAATCAATGGCAGGACGTTATCGCTAATATTCCAGAGAACCAGGTATATCTATTAGGGGATGAAAGGAATTTAGCGGAAATTGCGGCTGCTATCTTTAAAGGATTGCGTTATTGTGATGAAATCGGTGCAGAAATCGTGCTGGCGGCAGCTTTTGCTAAAGAAGGTATCGGTATGGCCGTTATGAATCGGTTGGGAAAAGCAGCGCAGAAGGAGGGATGGAACCATGGGAGAAAAAATGGATATCATTGAGCAGGAACAGAGTCAGGAACAGACGGTATCTGTGCCGCAAAAAGAAGTGGGGAAGGTAAATCTGCTGGTAAATTATGCAGATGATGCTACCCGTATCTTATTTGTCTGCACGGGAAACACTTGCCGCAGCCCTATGGCAGAGGCAATTATGAAACATATGATACAAAAAGATGATCGGGAACAGGACTTTGAGGTACTTTCTGCTGGTATTATGGCACAGGTAGGAGAAGGGGCCTCAAACCTTGCCTGGCAGACTATGTCTGAAATGGGGTTAGATATTAGCTGGCACCGGGCGCGGCAGCTGGGTGTCTATATGATGCAGGATGCCCATTTGATTTTTACCATGACTAGGGCCCATAAAGAAATGTTATCCTATCAATACCCGGACTGTGCGGGGAAAATCTGGTTGATTACGGAATATGCAGAAGTGATTAAAAGGGGCCTTTTTGACCAGGTATTGCAAAAGGGAACAGGAGCGGCAGATGGAGGTAAAGCGGAGCAAGAGAAAGAATTATCTGTTCCGGAAATATCTGACCCTTATGGCTATGATATCGCTACTTATCAACAATGCGCTTATCAGCTCCAGGAAAACCTGACGATGATATGGGACTTCTTAAAAGGGGTACGAAAAGAATAATCCAGTAAACCAATTTTCTATATTTTGAGAATTTCATTATTTTTGGGGAAGAGACTATGTTTTTTTCTCAGATTATGGTAAAATAGAAAAAATATATAAATGTAAGGAGGGGCTGCTGTGAAAATCGTTTTAGGTTCTGACCATGCCGGTTTCTCATTAAAAGAGACCATTAAGGAGCATCTGTCATCACAAGGCTGGGAAGTAATAGATTGCGGTACAGACAGCGAAGAAAGCGTAGATTATCCGGATTTTGGCGAGAAAGTTGCAAGAGCTATCTGTGATGGTATCTGTGAAAAGGGTATTCTTGTTTGCGGTACTGGTATCGGCATTTCTATCGCTGCTAACAAACTGCCGGGTATTCGCGCGGCGGTATGTCATGATTTATTTACTGCTCAGGCGTCACGAGAACATAATGATGCGAATATCTTGGCTATGGGTGCAAGGGTGCTAGCGCCATCATTAGCGATGGAGATGGTAGATACTTGGCTGGCAACACCGTTTTCAGGCGGCCGCAATCAAAGACGGATAGATAAAATCGCAGCGTTAGAAAAATAAAGAGAATCTGTAA
>CAMNVD010000029.1 GCA_946562005.1 uncultured Clostridia bacterium
TGGACAGGACCCTTCTAATGGCGGGTTATACTTCTGGAATCCCAAAACGACCAAAAGCAAATATTTTAATACCTTGACCAGAACAGCAGAAATCGGTAGTCATGCCTTCGCAAAATAAAAAATAGCTGCCATTCAAAGCATAAAAGCTATCCTCTTGTAAAGAGGATAGCTTTTACTTTATTCTTGATGGGTATGTTCTGATATTTCGGATGTTGCCTGTTTCTCTCCTGCTATCTCTTTCTTTTCATGAGAAGGAAAGAAAAACTGATTGACAATCACTGCAAAAATAATCCCAATAGTAGTATCCACAATTCTGCTGGTAGCGTATTCCCAAGTATTGGGAATATCCCTGGTGAAATCTGTGACGATACTTAAAAAAACAATGCTGCAAATAACAACAGAACCAGGCTTTTTTATTACATTACACAGCCAAATCAAAAAGATATTTAAGACCGGTACCATGAAAAGATACGCATAATCGTAATAATGGGGAATAAAACGGGCCGACTCCAACACCCCAAACCCTACCATACCGCCAATAACCGTACCGATAAAGCGATTAAATCCCGCTAAAATTGTTTTATCCGTTGACTTCTGCATACAGACAACAGCCGCAATCGAAGAATAAAAGGCGCTCTCCCGCTGGGCAAAATATGCAAATACCAAACAGAAAAACACTGCTAGATTGGTCTTTAATATTCTGTTGCCGATTTTATACCGGTCTTCCATAGATACGCTCCTGAATGTTATATCTCTTTATTTTAATGCTGCAAAACCATTGGTAATAGCAGCAAATTCCGCTAAAGATAAAGTCTCCCCTCGCCGCTCTGGCGCAATACCACAAGATGCTAATACCTGCTGCACTTGTTCCTTATCACCCGCAACACCGCCATTGCTTAAAGCATTAAGCAATGTTTTCCGCCGTTGAGCAAAAGCTGCTCTAATCACAGAAAAAAGGATTTTTTCACTGGTAACAGCCACCGGCGGCTCCAGTCGGTTTTCTAATAAAACCACGGCAGAATCCACCTGCGGCCGAGGATAAAACACAGTAGGCGGCACGATAGTGACAATGCTGGCCTTCGCCCGGTATTGCACCCCGAGGGATAAAGCACCATAGTCCTTACCACCAGGAGATGCCACCATCCGCTCTGCTACTTCTTTTTGCACCATCAGCACCATCTTTTGCCAAGACCAGCTTTGCTCCAAAAGACGCATGACAATAGGCGTGGTAATATAATAGGGCAGATTAGCCACGACTGAAAACGGAACCGAAGCAGCCCCCTCCTTACCCGCTGCCTCCCGGACCAGCTGTTCTAGGTCTACCTTCATGGCGTCGCCATGACAAACTCGCACATTATCATAAGGCGCTAGGATATCCTTGAGCAAAGCTACTAATTCTCCATCAATTTCCACAGCCACTACTTGTCCTGCCTGCTCCGCCAATTGTTTCGTAAGAGCGCCTAGGCCTGGACCGATTTCCAGCACAATCTGCTCTTTATCTAAATCTGCCGCATCAATGATTTTCCCTACAAACTTCGGTTCCAGAAGAAAGTTTTGTCCCCACTTCTTCTTGGTATGAAAATCACTTGCGCTCATCAGCTGCTTGGTTTTCCCTTGCGGTTTTCCATAATATTTATCTGCCATAGCTGCTCCTTTTTTCGTTTTTCCATATCTCTTTATACCTTATCATAAAACCAATTATTTTCCAATCTCTTTCTTAAAAAACATCTTTCTATGAATATGTTACCCATACAAAAAGACGACATACTTTAGTATGCCGTCTTTTTCTCTCCATCCCAGAGAGCTTACCTAGTCATTATTATTTTTTGTAATTGCAGTTTTTCATCATCAGGCGTCATAGCCAATACAACCTATCACCTAATCATGCTAATCTAACATATAGATTTTTACTTGTTTCCGTCCCCAGCTGCGGCAAGCGTGTTCTGTTTCTAAGAACACATCAATAATATTGCCTTTAATGGCGCCGCCGGTATCTTCAGCTGTAGCAAAGCCATAGCCTTCTACATACACGCGGCTGCCCAGGGGAATGACCCGTGGGTCTACAGCAATGGTGCCTACCTTCGGGTTTGTACCTGTTGCAGTACGGTTCCCTGTGTAGGTATAGGCCGTTGCCTCTACGACCATCGCCTCGTTAAATTCAAATGCTCTGCCGCCTCTGCTTGCCTGTGTCAGGGTGCCCATGGCTATCACCTGATTCACAGGTTCTTCTAATACAGAAGAAGCAAGTTCTACCCGTTGGATTTCTTTGCCGTCCGCATAAGAAACCTCTACGGTAAGTTGTTCCCGGCCGTCACGGCCTGGGGTAATAACTTTGGAAATGCCTTTTTCTAAAGTCTCATCAGGGATACGCTCTACCTGATAATCAATAGGCTGGGTAAAAGAAGCAACTCTCGTCGTAACACGAGACACCACAATTGGTTCTTCGCCTGTTACGATAGCCTCTAGCTCCATATTTACCAAATCCTTTTCACCAAGAGAAACATCAGCAGCAGCTAATATTTCTCTGGTAGTAGCAGGAATGTGAGAAATGCGAATCTCCTCACCATCTGCCCGAATCGTCATCTCTACAGCACGGGTAATCTGGATGGTACCACCATCCAGCACTCTGCCGCCAGCACTCGTTCTACAGAGCAATCTCTGGTAAGCACATACCGGCTTTTACCGTCGATGATGATTTCAATATTTTTTTCAAAAAGAAAATAAACTGCGAAAGATGATATGAATAATAATGCGGTAAGCAGGATGATGGCAACCCTCACCCAAGAACGGGACAGCTGCCTACAAGCTGCTTCACTATTCATGTATACCTCCTAAAAAATTCGTCTTTGCTTTACTATATGCCCAATGGAGAAAAAATTATACCAAACTTTTTCTCATCACGTATTCTATAATAAGAAAAGGGCAGTGTCAAACAAAACACTACCCCTTATTTTCGGAGATTTTCTCATATTTCGGCAAATTTCGCTTTTTTTCATTTAGCCGTTTTCTAGTCCACCCCGTAAATATTTTTGCTGTTTTTAGTCAAGATTTCGGCAGCTTTTTCCAAATCCATACCCTTTATGCTGGCGATTTTTTCTGCCACCAGCCGGACAAGAGCTGGTTCGTTAGTCCTACCCCGAAATGGATGAGGCGCAAGATAAGGACAATCTGTCTCTATCAAAAGCTCCTCTATAGGCGTTTTTGCGACCACTTCCGGTAAATTTTTTGCATTAGAAAATGTTACCGGTCCACCAATAGACAGTTTCCAGCCCAGATTTAAACATATCTTTGCCATTTCCCAGCTACCGGAATAACAATGCATAATGCCGCCGTTTACCGCAGCACCCGTCTCTTTGATGATTTCCAGCATATCGCCGTGAGCGTCTCTATCATGGATGGCAATCGGCAGCTTTAGCTGTTTCGCCAAATCAATCTGAGCATAAAAGGCTTTCTTCTGCATCTCATGGCTATGGTCGTCCCAATAGTAATCCAGACCGATCTCACCGATAGCCTTTACCTGCGTAGAGCTTTTTGCTAAGTTATAAAGTTTTTCTAACATTTCTTCCGTTACGGTGTCTGCATCACTAGGATGAATGCCAATAACAGCCACCACCTGTTCTGGGTATTGCTCAGCAATCTTCACCGCCAGGAGAGAGGACGGCCAATCATAGCCAATACAAGCAACATGATTGACGCCATTAACTTTTGCACGGCCTAAAACAGCGGGTAATTGTGGAAAGAGTTTTTCATCGTTCAGGTGCGCATGGGTATCAAATAAATCCAAGACAGACTTTTCTTCGTTTAAATAGGCTAAAACCTTAGCCTGTTTTTCATCTTGTTCTGCCATATCCATCGCTATTTCACTTTCCCGCCGCTAGGGATATTTTTTACTTCCACTACCTCAAGAGAGCCGCCCTGAGAAGCAGCGAGAATCATACCGCAAGACTCAATACCCCGGAGCTTTGCCGGTTTTAGGTTGGCAACGATAACCACTTTCTTACCGATTAAATCCGCCGGCTCATAGTGAAGGGCAATACCCGAAACCACCGTCCGTTCTTCATCACCGATTTTCACTTGCAGCTTCAAAAGTTTATCTGTTTTTTCTACTTTTTCACAAGCGATAACTTCTGCTACCCGCAAATCGACTTTAGCAAAGTCATCAATAGAAATAAGATTTTCTTCTGAGGATTTTTCATCTTCGTTCAACACATCTTTTACAGCGGAGACAGCGGCACCGGCAGCCTTTCTCACAGCAGTAACGCCAGTATTTACCCCATCTTTGACACCATCTTTAAAGTCTTGGCTGGTAACAGTAGCTTTGATTTCTTTGGCGCCTTCTGCTACGGTATCGCCTACTTCTCTTGCAAAGTTTTTCAAAGTATTCATTGCTGCATTCATCGCTGTTTTCGCATCTTCCACAGGATTACCTCCTTCTACACCTAATACAGCCATATCAATGCGTGGGAATAAAGGTTCGCCACGGTTTATCTTTGCTCCTACAGGGAAATTGCCGAAAGCAACAGTATCCCAGTTTTGACTTTCTGCATCTTTTTCAATGCCTAATTGTTGCCATACCTTCGGCGCAATATTAGGCATCACCGGTTGAATCATAATAGTGGCCATCCGCAACACTTCCGCCATGTTATAGAGAACGGTTGCCAGCTTTTCTGTTTCCCCTGCCTTATTCAAGGCCCAAGGAGCTACCTCATCAATATATTTATTGCCTCGATTGATAAGCTTCCAGATAGCACCCAACGCATTGCTGAATTCCATTTTGTCCATATACTCGCCTACAATATCAGGCGTAGCCTTTGCCAGTGCAATCAAGTCGTCGTCATACTCAGTAGACTCGGACGGAGAAAGAGCGAAACCGCCCTGAAACTTATCTATCATGGCAGTCGTACGAGAAAGCAGGTTGCCATAGTCGTTGGCAAGGTCCACATTGATTCTGGTAACCAAGGCCTCCTCTGAATAGTTTGCATCTAGCCCCATAGGCATTTCCCGCATGAGGAAATAACGGAGCGCATCAGAACCATATTTATCTACTAAAATTAGTGGGTCTACTACATTCCCTTTAGACTTGGACATTTTGCCATTGTCGATAAGCACCCAACCATGGCCAAATACTTTCTGCGGCAAAGGCAATCCTAGAGCCATGAGCATAATAGGCCAAATAATAGAGTGAAAGCGAATAATATCCTTCCCCACCAGGTGGGTTGTGTTCCCCCAGAATTTTTGAAAGAGGCTGTCGTCCTCCGTGCCATAGCCTAAGGCAGACAGATAGTTAATCAGTGCGTCAAACCACACGTAAATCACGTGTTTGTCATCAAAAGGAACCGGAATCCCCCAAGAAAAGGTAGTCCGGGATACGCATAAATCTTCTAAGCCCTGTTTGACGAAGTTTATCATTTCATTGCGACGGGTTTCGGGCTGAATAAAATCAGGATGACTTTCGATAAACGCCATCCATTGGTCGGCATATTTGCTCATTTTGAAGAAGTAGCTTTCCTCATGGGTTAGCTCTACCGGACGGCCGCAGTCAGGACAGATATGCTCTTCCCCTACTTGCCGTTGGGTGAAGAAGGTCTCGCAAGGCGTGCAATACCAGCCTTCGTATTGAGATTTGTAAATATCCCCCTGGTCATAAATTTTCTGGAACAGCTTCTGCGCCACTTGCTTATGGCGTTCCTGCGTCGTACGGATAAAGTCATCATTAGAAATATTCAACTGCTTCCAGAGATATTGCATATTGGCTACAATGGGATTGACAAATTCGATAGGAGTTTTGCCTACTGCCTTTGCCGCCCGTTCGATTTTCTGGCCATGCTCGTCACTACCCGTGAGGAAAAAGGTCTCATAGCCGCGTAATTTCTTATAGCGTGCCATAGTATCCGCTGCTACTGTAGAATACGCATGTCCGATATGCAGATTTGCGCTGGGGTAATAAATAGGCGTGGTAATATAAAATGTTTTTTCTTCTGCCATGTTAATCAAAAGCCTCCTTGACGATTAAGCCCTTTTAATGCTTTAGTTTCCCATTCTTTTCTTTTATCATACCAAAAAATAACAAATTTGTCATGTTAGTCTAGTCCCAAGCGATAAATATAATTTACCGCCATACCTGTTTCTTCTGCTACTTGTTTTGCCGCCATCTTCCGGGAAGCGCCTGCCGCTTCACACCTTTGCCGCATAGCCAGAAGCACCTCATCGTTATAAATTTCCTGTTCTGAGGATTCTGCCGCACCTGTCACCACCAAGCAAAATTCACCTTTCACAGCCGGAAGGGCAGCAAAATAATCTATCATTTCTCTGATAGCACCTCGTCGCACCTCTTCAAACTTTTTCGTTAATTCTCTGGTTACAGCCATTTGCCGCTGCTCCCCAAAGGCCTCCGCCATGCATTCCAGCGTAGCTAATAAACGATGAGGCGCCTCATAGAACACCATAGTACGAGTCTCCTGCTGTAGCCTAGCCAACTGCCGCTGACGGGATTTCTTCTCCCGCTCCAAAAATCCCTCAAATGTAAAAGGTACCGTAGCAAGCCCCGAGGCCACCAAACCCGTAATCACAGCACTGGGACCTGGCACTACCGTTACCGCAATGCCCTGCTCCTTGGCATAGTTAAGTATATCCGTCCCTGGGTCGCAAATACCAGGCATTCCCGCATCAGACACTAGCGCAATATCTTTACCCTCCTGCAATGCTTCCAAGAGATAACCGGTTTTCGCCTCTTTATTATGCTCATAGTAACTGGTCAACGGCTTTTTAATATTTAAATGATTTAACAGCTGTCTGGTATGACGAGTATCTTCTGCCGCAATGAAATCCACCTGCCGCAAAACCTCAACTGCACGATACGTGATATCTCCCAGATTACCAATGGGCGTGCCAACCAGATACAATACGCCTGCCATAATTGTTCCTCTTTTATTACTTATATTTCTTTTCCCGTTTGATATTTTTGAAAAATCGCTGTCATTTCTGGTGTATAGGTACGATTTTCCTGAAAAATGATAAAATCTCTTTTTTTCAGCTTATCCAATCGATTATCGGCTTGTATGCTACCCATACCGCTCACCAAACAAAGAAACGGTTCCCTACTGGAAAAATTCTTTACCAACGTCAGACAATGCACTTGTAAATGCAGCGACTGCAAAACAGATAATAACGCAACCAACCGTTCATAAGGATAGACCAGATAAAACCTGCCCTTAGCAGCTAAGCTATAGGCAACAGCAGTAACTACTTGGGACAAGTCACAAAAAATCTCTGTCTTTGCCGCTGCCACTAATGGAGAGGCACTAAGCCGCCCGGTCTTGATTTTACGATAAGGCGGATTGACCGTCACCACTTGATAGCTATGCGCTGCAACCAAGTCCTGGATTTTGCAAATATCTCCCGCCTGTATTTTGACACGCCGAGACAAATGATTCAACTGAGCGCTTCGTTCCGCCATCTCCACAACTTCCGGAAAAAGCTCTATGCCAGTAATCATAGCAGTCGATTCTTTGGCAGCCAACAATAACGGAATCACACCATTCCCAGTACACAAGTCCAATACTTGCTCCCCTTGTTCTAGCTTAGCAAAGTCCGCCAACAACACAGCGTCTAAACCAAAGCAAAACCAATCCTTGTTCTGGATAATCTTGAAATCATGCCACAACAAAGCGTCTATACGTTCTCCTGCCTTTAACAAGATGTCTCGTTCTTGTTCTATTTCTATTTCCATTTCCATTTCCATATAGCCACACAACCACGACACCATTGATTATTATTTCTTAAACTTTTAAACACAGATTATGGATTATTTTTCTTTTCACCAGCATTATAGCCTTCCTCATAGAGGAAGGACAGGCAAAAGAGACAAGCTTCCTCCCGCCGTTGTGCAAAATAATCATGGCAAATATGATAGCCTTCATTATACAGCTGACTCAAAGACTCAAAACCCTCTCCTCGGATTCGTTCTGTAGAGAGTTTTTCCCGTAAGATTTTATTTTGTTCCTCCACGCTCTCTGCCGCTAACTTCATCTTTTCTATCTGCGCTAAGGCGTCCTTTAGCGTCTCTTCCAGCGCCAATAATTCCTCTGTCAGGCTCACCTGTATCACCTCTTCTGCCTGCTAGTCCAGTCTGCTTTTATCGCTGCCCCGGTCCTCCAAGGCTAAAATATCCTCTTCAGAGATATCCTCTTCCAGCTCTTTTTGATAAGCGGGGCATTTAGAGCCGCTCTTGCACTCACTGCAATCTTCAAACTTAAGACAACACATGAGTCGGCCGCAAATACCAGAAATTTTAGTCGGGTTTAAAGATAAATTTTGCTTTTTAGCCATACGGATAGATACCGGCTGAAAATCTCCTAATACAGAGTGACAACAAAGCACCCGGCCACAAGAACCGATGCCACCCATAATTTTCGCTTCATCCCGAACGCCAATCTGCCGAAGCTCAATACGAGTACGGAACACCGAAGCCAAATCTTTGACTAATTCTCGGAAATCCACTCTCCCCTCAGCAGAAAAATAGAAAATAACCTTGCTGCCGTCGAAGGTATAAGACACGTCGATGAGCTTCATTGGTAAGTTATGAGCTGCAATTTTTTGCTGACAGATGCCAAAAGCTTCCTTTTCCTTGGTTTTATTTTCTGCTTGTCTTGCTTTATCCTCCTCTGTAGCCACTCTAAGCACACATTTCAGGGGCGAAACGATTTCTTTTTCTTCTACTTCTTTAGGTCCTACCACCACAGCGCCACATTCCTGTCCGCGGGCAGTTTCCACGATGACGGTATCCTGATTTTTTATATCAAACTCTCCCGGTGAAAAATAATATATCTTTCCCGCCTGTTTAAAACGAACACCTACCACTGTTACCATTCAACAACCCTTCTTTCTCTATCGCATCAATCTTTATCACATCAATTAGAATATAGAATACTTCTTATCCTAACAACTTTTTCAACTTTAATACCATCACATCTAAAAGTAGCCGTTGATTTACATTTTTATCTAACGCCTCAACCACTTCTTCTAGAACAGCAGCACTTTCCAGCCAAGGCTGTATTAAAGCAACAACCTGCTCTGACGGATTTTCTTTTGTCATTTTTAAAATCTTACTATGACAACATTGCAATGCCGCCAGCAAAAACTCCCGTACCCCTTGTCTATCTTTATCCCATTTTTCCCCCCAGGAGAGAAGCCTGTCCTTCGAGAGCTGCGGAAAATCTCCTAGCCACTGGGAAGCCTTGGCCAAAAGTTCTTTACGAACCAAAACGCTTTTTTCCTGCAAACGGATAATCTGACACCGGGATAATACCGTTGGTAAAATATCCAAATCCTTTTGCGCATAAAGCAAAAATACAGTCTGCGCCGGTGGTTCCTCTAATACCTTCAGCAAACTATTGGCTGATTCCTTCCTTAGCTGCCGGGCAGAAAGTAAAAATACCTGATAGGCGCCTTCTAAGTGACTCAAATATGCCTGCTGCTGCATGGCACGGATTTGCTCAATCGAAATATATTGTTTACCATTTGCAGCTGTAATATGATGAATAGCGCTATGATTACCATGGAGCGCCTTCCGACAGGAAGAACATGACTCACAAGGCCCTATCTGCTCCAGATTTGTCTTTCGGGCCTCACAATTTAATCCACGAGCAAACCAAAAGGCCTGCGGCAAAACAATCACATCATCCCCGATGAGTAAATAGGCATGAGAAATCTGCCCAGTAGCCAAAATCTTTGCTAAAGGGGTAATACTCATCTCGTTGGTTTTATCTGGAAAATCACTCATAGCCGCCTCATTCTTCCCTCGCATTTTTCTGGAGATTTTTTTAGGGAGATTATCTTAATATTTTATCATAGATTTATCCAAAACACAAAAACATCTGCAAATGAATCAATCACCATTCTTGACATCGTTTTTTTTACTTTCTATTCTCCAAAAAAGGCGTTAAGCTCTTACGTACTTTCTCCTGGATAAGATTAGCGGGCTGCATACCGTCTAACAGGACAATCCGCTGAGGATGTTCTTTCGCCAGTTTTTCATATCCGGCACACACTCTCTCGTGAAACTCTATTTTTTCCTGTTCCATTCTATCTGGGCTATCGCCCCGGCTCTTTATCACGCGGGCCAACCCCTCTTCAGCCGCTACTAAAATCAAAAAAGTAATATCCGGCTCCAGCCCCCCGGTAACCAACTGATTCAACGGCCGCAAAAAACCAGGAATATCTAACTGTCTGCCATAGCCCTGATAAGCTAACTGAGAATCTACAAAGCGGTCACAAACCACCCATGTCCCCTGACGAAGAGCAGGCAATATTACTTCTTCCATATGCTGCGCACGGTCAGCCGCATATAAAAGCGCCTCCGCTCGAGGAAAAATCCGTCCGCTTTCCGGTGACAACAAAAGCTCACGAATTTTCTGCCCTACATAGCCACCACCGCCTGGTTCCCGAGTAGCCAAAAAAGGAATACCTTGCGCCTGTAAAAAACTAGTTAACGCCTGCAACTGTGTCGTTTTTCCAGCACCATCCGGCCCCTCTATGGTAATCAATATGCCTTTTTGCTCATTCATATCATCGTACTCCTTCCTCGTCCGATGCTGCTAACACAGCCAAGCTACCGTCATCATAACCTTGAATATTACCGCCTACCAAAATCAGTTTTTCTAATAAATCAATAGCCGCCTTAGTAATTACCTCCCCCGCCAAAATCAACGGGATTCCCGGTGGATACAATGAAACCATTTCTGCTGCAATACGGCCAATCGCCGTCCTACAGGGTACCCGAACACTAGACAAACTCCACCAGGGCTGAGGCATCAATGCTACTACCTCTTGCTGCGGCAAAAAAGAAGTTAGCCCACCTTGATATGGCGGCTCACATTTTTGCATTTTTTGCATTTCATTTATCTGGATAAGCGCCGCCACCAACCGCTCTTTAATTTCATCCTTTTGGCATAAATCCCCTATCGCTAAAATCATCGTAACCAGGGTAGCCTCTGCCATTTCTACATCGATACCCGCCTTCTCTAACTGCTCAGAGACTGCAAAACCAGAAAGGCCTAGTTCGTTAGCTAATAATATTCTTGTGCAATCTTTCCCCACAACCGGCAGTTGAAAATCTACAACTTCCAAGATGCGCCAACCATCTAACTGCCGAATAGCCAGAGTAAGTTCCTCTGCCCAAGCAGCAAGGGATCGCCCCAATACATCCCCCTTTTCTGCCCAAAGACCACGGACTGCGTCAAGGGACGCCATTAAAGGATAGGAAGGACTGGTAGACTGAAAATAAAGCAAATTTTTTCCAAAGGGTAACGTTTCATCTTGCACAACCGCTACTGCTGTCTGCGTCATTGAGCCCATCGTTTTATGCCAACCCTGAATCACAATATCCGCCCCTAACGCAATAGGATTAGGAATAGCGCCAGGCAAAAAGGGCAGGTGACTGCCATGGGCCATATCTACCAGTAATCTTACACCATATTGCTTACACAGGGCCACAAGAGCATCCATATCACCATACAAGCCATGATAAGTAGGATATATAGCCACCATCGCCGTTACCCCATAATCTTTGATAACCGCTTCTAGCTGAGATACATCAACACCTAAGGGAATCTGCCAGGTATCATCCACAGACACCGGCATCACCACAGCCTCTGCCCCAGCCAGTGAAACACCCCGCCAAATGCTACCATGAGCATTACGAGGTATCAAAATGCGCTCACCTGGTCTCACCACTGATAAGATACCTGCCATAAGACCAGCAGAAGCACCATTGACTAAAAAAAAGGCCTGTTTGCCACCAAGAAAATCAGCCAAGAGCTGCTGCGCCTCCAGCAAACATCCCTGCGCATGATAAAGCTGGTCTGTCATAGCCAGCTCTGTCACATCCCACTGCCAGATAGAGTGCCCCCAAGCCTGCGTCAAAGGAGTATCCGTCTTGCCGCCTTTATGCCCCGGCATAGAAAGACGCAGCCTGTGTTCTTTTTCATATTGAGCAAGCACATCACAAAGAGGCAATTTTTCTTGTTGCTCCAGCTGTTTTTTCATTCTACACATCGCCTCTTTCTTTCCCGCTACATTTCTTTTTTATTTTTCTCATATCATTATACATGAAAAAAACATCCGACACAATTCAGATTAAAAACCGGACCAGGACCCATTGGAAGTTTCCGTGAACCCGGCCCCGGAACCAACACCCAACCGGCT